>JBEKMN010000021.1:0-57689 GCA_050008495.1 Terriglobia bacterium
TTCCCCTTCGCCAAAACCTTGGTGATCGCCGAGGTCAACATCGTCTTGCCGTGATCGATGTGCCCAATCGTCCCGATGTTCATGTGCGGCTTTGAACGATCAAACTTTTCTTTGCCCATGGTCGTAAGTCCTCAATTAGAAAAAATCGTCTTTCCTACTGCCCCACAACTCGCCCCTGCACCCGTGCGATGACCTCCTCCGAAATCGACGCGGGCGTCTCTTCGTAGCGCAGGAAGTGCATCGTGTACGAAGCGCGGCCCTGCGTCCTGGAGCGCAAATCCGTTGCATAGCCGAACATCTCCGCCAGGGGAACCTTGGTGCGAATGATCTGCGTGGAGCCGCGCTTTTCTATGCCTTCGATGTGGGCGCGGCGGGCGGTCAGATCGCCTTGGACTTTACCCAGGTACTCTTCCGGGACCACCACTTCCACCTTCATCACCGGCTCCAGCAGCACCGGCTTGGCCCTGCGGACCGCTTCCTTGAAGCCCAGCGAGCCGGCAATCTTAAAGGCGATCTCAGAAGAATCGACTTCGTGATACGAGCCGTCGGTGAGGGTTACCGAGACGCCGTTCATTTCGTAGCCGGCTAGACTGCCGGATTCCATCGCCTCGCGCACGCCTTCGTAAGTGGGCCCGATGTATTCCTTCGGAACCACTCCGCCCACGATCTCGTCGCGAAACAGGAGCTTCAATTCCGCATCAAACTTGTTGGTGGATTTCTTCTTGGTCAGCTCTGCGATGGCGTTAAGGTCGGGATGCGGGAGGGGATCGACGCGCAGAAAAACGTGGCCATACTGGCCTCGGCCGCCCGTCTGCCGCACGTACTTCCCTTCTCCCTCGCCGGCAGCCGTGATGGTCTCGCGGTAGGCTACCTGGGGCCGCCCCACGTTGGCCGCCACGCCGAACTCCCGCACCATGCGATCCACCAGGATCTCGAGGTGCAATTCGCCCATCCCTGAGATCAGTGTTTGTCCGGTGTCGGGGTCGGTGTGGACTTTGAAGGTGGGGTCTTCCTGCGTCAGTTTCGACAGGGCGTTCCCTAACTTCTCCTGGTCCGCCTTGGTCTTGGGTTCAATGGCCACCGAGATCACGGGAGCCGGAAAATCCATGGACTCCAGGACGATGGGGTGGGCCTCCTCGCAAATCGTGTCGCCGGTTGAGACGCTCTTCAGACCCACGGCCGCGGCGATATCTCCCGCGAACACTTCCGAGATCTCCTCGCGCTTGTTGGCGTGCATCTGCAAGAGCCGCGAAATGCGCTCCCGGCGGTCGCGGCGGGGATTGTAGACCGAATCCCCCTTTTCCAAGTGTCCGGAATAAACCCGCATAAACGCAAGCTGGCCGACGTAGGGGTCGGTCATGATCTTGAACACCAAGGCGGCGAACGGGTCTTCGTCCGAAGGCTTTCGAGTCAAGACTTTCTCTTCGTCGTCGGGCGCCGTGCCCTCGATCGGAGGAACGTCAAGCGGCGAGGGTAGGTAATCAACCACCGCATCGAGCAGCGGCTGAACGCCTTTGTTCTTGAAAGCGGCGCCGCACAGCACGGGAAAGGCCTTCATGGCGATGGTCGCTCGCCGTAGTGCAGCTCGAAGATCTTCCTCCCCGATGGCTTCGCCGTGCACGTACTTCGCCATAATCGGTTCGTCCACTTCACCCAGCGATTCGATCATCTGCTCGCGAAACCGCTGCGCCTTCTCCTGGTGTTCGGCCGGAATCTCGACGTCGTCAAAGCCCGCTCCCAGCGTCTCTTCCTTCCACACGATGGCGCGTTGCCTGACCAGGTCAATGATCCCCTCGAAAACGTCTTGCGCGCCCAGAGGCAGTTGCACCATGACGGGAGTGGCATGGAGCTTGGAGCGGAGTTGGTTGACGCACGTTTCAAAGTCCGCGCCGACGCGGTCCATCTTATTCACAAGAACGATGCGCGGCACCCGGTACTTGTCCGCCTGCCTCCAAACCGTTTCCGTCTGAGGCTCCACGCCCTCGACCGCCCCCAAAATAGCAATCGCTCCGTCAAGCACCCGGAGCGACCGTTCAACTTCCGCCGTAAAATCCACGTGGCCCGGCGTGTCAATAATATTAATTCGGATATCGTTCCAAAAACAGGTGGTAGCAGCGGAGGTAATGGTGATGCCGCGCTCCTGCTCCTGCTCCATCCAATCCATGACCGCCGTGCCTTCGTGCACTTCACCCATCTTGTACGTCCGGCCGGTGTAATACAGGATGCGCTCGGTCGTCGTCGTCTTCCCGGCATCGATGTGGGCCATGATGCCGATGTTCCGGGTTTTTTCGAGCGGCGTCTGACGCGGCATAGATCCTTCAACGAACAGCAACGGCCGTCCTCCTGGCACTCTCGGACCAGGATGCTGCCCCCAGCAGCCTATTGATGGTTTAAGCCGCTTGCGGCGGCCTCAAAGCGGATCGTGGGCCAGGGTGGTCCCACCTCCCGCCATGACCAAGGTTACCAGCGGTAATGGGCAAAAGCCCGATTGGCTTCGGCCATGCGGTGCGTGTCGTCCCGTTTCTTGATGGCGCCACCGCGGTTGTTCGCAGCGTCCAGCAACTCCGCGGCCAGCTTCTCCACCATGGACTTCTCGCCCCGCTCCCGCGCGTAGCTGATAAGCCAGCGGAGACTTAACGAGGTTTGACGATTCCGATTGACTTCCACCGGCACCTGATAGTTCGCCCCACCCACGCGGCGGGTCTTCACTTCCAGGGTCGGCTTGACGTTCTCCACCGCCTTCTTGAAGATCTTCAGCGGATCATCATTGGCTCGCTGTTGAATCAACCCGAAGGCGTCGTACACGACCTTCTGGGCGACACTCTTCTCGCCCATCAGCATGACGCAGTTCACTAACTTCTGAACCAGTGGGCTGCCGTGAACCGGATCGGCGCTTACCTCTCGATGCTCAGTTGTACCTTTACGAGGCATAATTAGTTGTCAGTACTCAGTTCTCAGTTTTCAGTTGGCGCTGTCAGCTCTCAGCTTTCAGCTCTCAGTGGAAAGCGGGAAGTCTCCCCGATCTTAAACGACCTGCCTAGCTGCCCACCTGCCTACTGCCTAACTCGCCTTGGGCCGCTTGGCCCCGTACTTGGACCGCCCTTGCCGGCGATCCGTCACGCCCGCAGAATCCAGCGTCCCGCGGATCACGTGATAGCGAACTCCGGGTAGATCTTTGACGCGGCCGCCCCGGATCAGGACGATCGAGTGTTCCTGCAAATTGTGGCCGACGCCCGGAATATACGTCGTCACTTCCATCGCATTCGTCAGCCTGACGCGCGCCACTTTCCGCAATGCCGAGTTCGGCTTCTTGGGCGTCTGGGTATACACGCGAACGCAGACTCCACGCTTCTGCGGACAGCCTTCCAGCGCCGGGCTGGATGTCTTGTACCTCGGCTGCTTCCGGCCGAGTCGTACCATCTGACTAAAAGTTGGCATTCCGGGGCCTCTCTCCCACCCCCGCAACGGGTATCCTCTGCGGCTGCTTCTGTATGGACCCGAACAAGGCCTACAGTCAATCCTTACAAATGTAACAGACCGGCAAAAAATTTGTCAAGCAACTTGCGGCGTCGGCATCGAAAATACGTCATTCCCGCGCAAGCGGGAATCCATCGCGCAATCCTGGGAACACCGTCCCACGGATTCCCGCTTGCGCGGGAATGACCGTAATTCTGAGGCGGCGCTAGCGCATGTCAAGGATTTCCTTCTCCTTGGCCTTGCCCACACTTTCCAGCCTTTCCATCGTATCGTCGGTCAGCTTCTGAATCTCTTCCAGGCCTCGCCGCTCGTCGTCTTCGGATATTTTCTTGTCCTTGAGCAGTCTCTTCAGTTCTTCGTTCGCATCCCGGCGAATATTGCGAGCCGCGGTCCGGTGGTTTTCCAAAACCTTGTGGAGGTGCTTCACCAGCTCCTTGCGCCGCTCTTCGGTAAGCGCGGGAATGGGAACTTTCAGGATCTTTCCATCGTTGACCGGATTCAATCCCAGGTCCGAAGATCGAATGACCTTGTCGATCGCCGGCAACAAACTTGGATCCCAGGGTTGCACCGTCAGCAAGGTGGGATCGGGTATCCCCAGAGTGGCCACCTGGTTCAGAGGTGTGGGCGTGCCGTAATATTCCACCTTCAGATGCTCGAGCAGGCCGGTTGAGGCGCGGCCCGTGCGCAGCGTTGCGATCTCCGCGCGCAGGTCCTCCGCGGCTTTCGCCATGCGCGTGCGAGTCGCTGCGAGAGTCTCTTTGATCATTTTCTGCCCGCCTTTCCGGGCGTGCACTCAACGGGATACGAGTGAACCAATCTTTTCGCCGAGCATGACGCGTTTGAGATTGCCTGGAACGTTAAGATTGAAAACGATAATCTGTACGCTATGATCCATGCACATCGAAATAGCGGTCGTATCCATCACCTTCAGCCCGCGCGAGAGCACATCCAGATAATTAATGCGCGAAAACATCTTGGCTTCCGAAACCTTTTGCGGGTCCGCATCGTAGACGCCGTCGACCTTGGTGGCCTTCAGGATCACGTCCGCCTTGATCTCGATGGCCCGCAGGGCCGCCGCCGTATCGGTGGAAAAATAGGGGCTGCCGGTTCCGGCCGCAAAAATCACCACCCGGCCTTTTTCCAAGTGGCGCACGGAGCGGCGGCGGATAAAGGGCTCGGCGACCTCCCGGATCTCGATCGCCGTGGTCACCCGCGTGTGGCAGCCGAGTTTCTCCAAGGCGTCTTGCAGCGCCAAGCCGTTAATCACCGTGGCCAGCATTCCCATCTGGTCCGCGACCACCCGATCGATCCCGGACTCGGAAGCCGCCACTCCCCGAATAAAGTTCCCGCCGCCCACCACGATGCCAATCTGGACTCCCAGCTTCCGAACTTCGTCAACTTCTCCGGCAATGCGGGCCGCCATCGCAGGGTCGATCCCGAAGCCCTGCGATCCCATCAGCGCTTCACCGCTCAATTTCAGCAGAATGCGGCGAAATACCGGAGCACTCATGCGCTTGGCATCCCTTCACCCACTTTGAAACGCGCGAACCGGCGGACCGTGATATTCTCGCCGAACTTGGCGATCTTGGAAGCGATCAACTCTCCGATGGTCATGGCGCCGGTGGTATCCTTGATGAAGTGTTGTTCGTACAGGCAGGTGTCTTCGTAGAATTTCCCCAGCCTGCCCTCCACGATGCGATCCAGCACCGCCTCGGGCTTGCCCGATGCGGCCGCCTGCTCCTTCAGGATTTCCTTTTCCCGCTTCAGAATCTCTTCCGTCACGTCCTCCTTGCGAACGAAGCGAGGGTCGGTGGCGCAGACCTGCATGGCCAGATCGTGGACCAATTGCTGGAATTCCTCGTTGCGCGCCACGAAGTCAGACTCGCAATTCACTTCGATCAGCACACCCATCTTCCCCCCGGCGTGGATATAGCTCCCCACGACGCCTTCGGAAGTTACACGACCCGCTTTCTTGGCCGCGGCCGCCTGGCCGCGTTTCCTGAGGACCGTGAAGGCCTTTTCCTGGTCGCCCCCCGCCTCTTCCAAGGCTTTCTTGCACTCCAGCATGGGAGCGCCGCTGATTTCACGCAGTTTCTTGACTAGCTCGGCGGATACACTCATCCGTTTACTTCCTCCGCACAGCACAAAATTCGGCGCAGCCTCCCGGCCCGCCTATTTCAGATTCTGGGTTTGAATTCACCGGCAATCAAGGGCCGCAGACCTGCAACCGCAGGCCTGTTCTACCCGGGCATGTTAGGCCTCAGGGGTGCCTTCACCTTCCTCGCCCTTGCGTGGACGTCCCTTCGGATCCAGGCCCTTGCGCCGGAGCTTGGGGACACGCACCCGGCCGTCGAGGCTCTCCTCCGCCGCCAGAACGGCGGGAGAAAGGTCAACCCCTTCTTTCCCGACAAACGTCTCTTCGCCAGGCTGGCCCTCCCCTTGCAGCGCCTCCGCGGCGGCCAGGCGCTGAGCTTCCAACTCCTCGGCCGCTTTCTCTGCCGCGATCTTCTCTTCCTCCATTTGCTTGTCCAAGGCGGCCTGGTGCCCTTCCATAATGGAATCGGCGACTCTCGAGGTGAAGAGCCGGATGGCGCGCAAGGCATCATCGTTGCCGGCAATCACGTAATCGACCAAGTCCGGGTCGCAGTTCGTGTCCACGATCGCTACCACCGGGATGCCGAGTTTGCGCGCTTCCTGAACCGCGATCTCCTCTTTGTGGGAATCCACCACGAAGAGCGCCCCGGGGAGTTCCGGCATTTCCTTGATGCCGGAAAGATTCTGTTCCAGATGGTGGCGCTCGCGCTCCAGCCGCTGAACCTCTTTCTTGGTCAGCAGATCGTAGCGGCCATCCTTGCTCATCTCCTCGAGTTCTTTGAGGCGCTGAATGGATTTTTGAATCGTCGAGTGGTTGGTCAGCAAGCCTCCCAGCCAGCGGTGGTTGACATAGAACATGCCACACCGGGCGGCCTCCTCGGCAATGGCCTCTTGCGCCTGGCGCTTGGTGCCCACAAACAGCACGGTCTTGCCCTCGCGCGAAAGGTCGGTAAGGAATTTGGCCGCCTCTTTGAACAGCTTCAGCGTCTTTTGCAGGTCAATGATGTAAATCCCGTTGCGTTCCCCGTAGATGTATTCCTTCATCTTGGGGTTCCAGCGGCGCGTCTGGTGGCCGAAGTGCACTCCGGCTTCCAGGAATTCCTTCATCGTTATATTCGCCAAAAACTCCTCCTCCTAATTCACACTATCGTCCTGCTAATTCTCACTGTCATGCTGCTTATTCACACTGTCATCCTGTTTTTTCACACTGTCATCCTGTTTTTTCACACTGTCATCCTGTTTTTTTACACTGTCATCCTGTTTTTTTACACTGTCATCCTGTTTTTTCCACTGTCATCCTGTTTTTTTACACTGTCATCCTGAGCGCAGCGAAGGATCTCTGCAGTTCGTTCGCCCAGGATAAACTCCGCTTCGAACCTCAACCTCACCCGGCACACTGCCGAGATTCTTCGCTGCGCTCAGAATGACAGGCCTGGCACGCAAAGATTACCGTTTCGAGAATTGGAACCGCTTGCGCGCGCCCTTCTGGCCGTACTTCTTCCGTTCCTTGGCGCGCGGATCCCGGGTCAGGAACCCGCCCTGTCGAAGACGCGGGCGGAGTTCGGGATTGAAAATGATCAGCGCCCTGGCGATGCCCAACTTGGTTGCACCCGCCTGGCCGTGCACCCCGCCGCCCCGGGCATTGACCAGGATGTCGAACTTCCCCGCCAGCTCGGTGCTGACCAGCGGCTGCTGGATCTCCGCGCGCAGAGCCTCGGAGGGAAAGTAACTGTCGAAACCACGCCGGTTGATCTTCAGCTTCCCGTCGCCGGGCCTAAGAATCACTCTGGCTACAGACCTCTTGCGACGTCCCGTCGCCCTGTACTCTGCAAGCTCTGTCACAAAGACTCCTATCCATGTTTGGATTCCGAGCGCCACGAACTACCGCGCCAGGGAAATCGGTTCAGGGGATTGTGCGGTGTGCGGATGCGTGCTGCCTACGTAGACCTTCAGCCGCCGAGCCAGCCGGGAATGCATCCGAGTCTTGGGCAGCATGCCCAGAATCGCTTCCCGAAGCAAGCCCTCCGGCTTCTTTTCAAAGATGTCTCGCGCTCTGATCTCTTTCAAACCGCCCGGATATCCCGTCGTGTGCCGATAGATCTTGTCGTCCAGCTTCTTGCCCGTCAGGTGAATCTTCTCGGCATTAATGATAATCAACCCGCTGCGATGATCTTGATGCGGCGTGTAGTCCGGTGAGTCCTTCCCCGTCAGCACTCGAGCCGCGCGCGCGGCCAAGCGCCCCAACACCCACCCCTCGGCATCAACTAACCGCCAGTGAATTCTTCCCCTGCCCGCCTTCGCAAAATAGGTTCCCACTCCACACTCCATTGTACGTTGCCAACCGCAAATCACTTATTATACTTGATCTAACGTTTTTTCAACAAACTTTTTTGGTTAGTTGTGCGCCAAATGCCTGTTCCCTGCGAAAAACAAGAAATTGGGGCGCTCACGACGGAGCGCCCCCGCACCGCTGCTACTCGCTCAATTGCCGAAGGGCGACGACAAGGCCAACGACCAGGGATGCCTTTTGGAGAAAATCCCAAAAGGCCGCCCAATCGAACGGCGGAGGTTCCGGTCTGAGACCGACTAGAGTGTACCGGCGCTCGAATTGCGGCAATCCTCTAAACATAACCGTTTCCTCCTTTCTGCCGAACTTACATTTCGGCGGAGTTGACGGGGAGCACCCCTGAGCGATCCCCGTGGCGGTTTGAGAGCGGAGTTTTGACCTTATCTACCTACTCCAAACCTCGGAAAGCGGGGCATCGTGCGCTCCGATTCACCGTATACAAAAACCGGCTGACCTTCGGTGTTTATCCCCTTCACAAACCCACTTCCAGGCTTGCACAAGCGCCCAAGCGTCGTGTGAAGGACAGCAAGGGGCTGGGAATATCCGCTTATGTCAACACCTCCTTGAGAGAGCTGTTGCATGACCTGATTGGCCGTGAAACCAGCACCAGGCTGAGACATCAAAATTTGACGGCAGATTTCAGAAAGTCCGGCAGCAGGGGCAACACCCTCTTCGTTTGCCAAAGGCTCAAGCGTCCTGATAGTTTCTTCGAGTTGAGAGATCCTGGCCTTTACGAATTCCAACTCTTCTCTTCGCCGCGCAAGTTCGTTTAGTGCGGCTAGGTAGCCAGCTTTATACGGGTTGACATAGAGATATGACATGCAAGAACTGTATAATTCTTAATATAAGATGTCAAGAGAATAATTTACACTAGCACCACATTGAAAACACGTATCTTACCTCTATCAACTGACCAATTCTGCCGAGTCTTCCTTGCTTAGACTCAAAGATAGACAACAAGAGCTTACACATGCAATTAGAGCCCGCCGGGCGGTCACCTGCTTCCGGCGCCGCGAGGCGTCCCGGCAGTTGCAATTGCATCCTGCGTCAGGCCTAGATGTGCTCCTTCCTCCGCCGCGTAGTATCTGGTTTATAATAAGTAGCCACGCGTATTGGCGGGAGGCCCGCGCGCCGATAGCCATGTCACTGCTCGATCTGTGGAAGTACTCCCCGGACGAACTGTTGCGGAAACACCTGTGGCAAGTTATCGCCTTTGCCGGTACAGGGAAACTGATCGACGGCGGTGACACTTCGGCCGAGCTCCGCGAAATTCTGTCTAATGTGCCGTCTCAAGCATTGTCCGCATGGGGACATGAGGCAACCCAGGGCAAATTCCCAGACAGCGGGCTGGCTCTGCAAGACATCGTAAACGAAATTGGCCGACGACTGGGATTCTCTGTTTCGCCCGGCACCTATCGAGGAGTAGGGGGAAAGCTCTATGATGGAGTGTGGAAGTGCGGAACAGGGCACCGTCTGATAGTCGAAACTAAAACCAGCGACAACTTCACGATTGACCTCAACAAGCTCGCGGATTACCGACGCCTGCTCCCCGTTTCTGTAAACATCACTGAAGACGACCCGTCCATACTGCTCGTGTTAGGAAGGCAGGACACCGGGGACTTCGAGGACCGCATAAAGGGTTCGCGCTATGCGTTTGTCATGCGAGTGATCACAGTCGACGCACTGCTCCGGCTCCTTGCTCTGAAAGATGCGGCAGAGGATGAGGGCACACTCCCGAATTTCTCTGAGAGACTAACCGCAGTCTTCACCTCACCAAGAGTCATAGCTCTTGACCCGGTTGTGGATTTTGTCGCCTCCGCCCCAGTTTTGCCTCTTGCCTGCCCCCAGTCAATCCCCCTAGAAGGAATTGCCTGGAATGACGCCGCGATGGACGATAACACAGTGCAAGCCGTCCTCAGCCTTGTTCGTGCGGCCGGTGCGTCCGGGATACGCAGCCGGCACCTGCAACGGCGCTTCCCCCGACTTGTGGGGAAGCGGTTCCGAGAGGCACTCGGGCACTTGACAAAGGGAGGACATCTGAGGGTTGAAAGACGGGGAAGGCAGGTGATCGTCATGATGGGAGAGGCAGCGTTCAAGGACGAGGTCCTGCTCGGGCTTGCCCAGCTTTACGAGGAAGGCAATCTGGGAGGGCTAGGATTTCGGGCGCTCGCGCAGGAAAAGGGGTTTGCCGACGACCTCGCCGATAGGGTAGCGGCCGAACTGAGAGCGGAGGGCAGCGTCGAGCCTAAGGGGGTCTTCCCTGACCCCATCCGCTTTACTGACGCCGGATACCAAAAATATCTGCCACGAATCCGCTCCTTGCGCGAAATGCGCACGCGTGCACGGTAGTGCTGGCGTACGGGCCAGCGCTACAATAGACTAGACCAGTCGCCTATGACCGTTGGAATTGCATCCTACGCCAAGCCTGGATATACTCGTTCCGTCAATCGAACTCAACTTCAGAGGGAACAGCGTGACCGATACGGGCTCTACGGCCAGTGCCGAGCAAACCATGAGAACTGATGAAAGCCCCGCCGGCCTGAAGCGCCGCATCGAGGACTTGGAAAGCAGACTGCGCTTCCTGATGGAGGCCACGAAGGCTCTCGCCTCAACCCTGGACCTTGGCGAATTACTGGGCCGAATCCTGGAGGTGGCGAAATCCCAGGCCGGCGCCGAGCGCGGCACGCTCTTTCTGGTGGATGAAAAGACCGACGAGATCTGGTCGCTGATCGCGCACGGGATCGAAAAACGCGAAATCCGTTTGCCGCTCGGCCGCGGCATCGCGGGCCACGTTGCCAGGAGCGGCGAGATCCTCAACATCCCGGACGCGTACACCGATCCGCGCTTCGATCGCGACGTGGACGCGCGCACCGGCTACCGCACTCGCAGTCTCCTCTGCCTGCCGATCCGCAACAAGAGCGGCAAGATCGTCGCCGCGCTGCAACTTCTCAACAAGCAAAGCGGACGCTTCACCGCCGGGGACGTCGACTTCCTTCTGGCCATCTCCGATCACATGGCGCTGGCGCTCGAGAACGCTCAACTGCATCGGCACTTGCTCGAGAAGGAGCGGTTGGAGCGCGAGATGGCGCTGGCTCGCGACATCCAGCGGAGCCTGCTTCCCGAGACGCCGCCTCAGCTTCCGGGATTTGAAATCGCCGTGATGAATGAGCCCTGCTATGAAGTAGGCGGGGACTACTATGATTTCCTGCAGCTTGACCCCAACACGCTGATGGTGGTCATCGCGGATGTCGAGGGCAAAGGGATCAGCTCGGCGATGGTCATGTCGAATCTCCAGGCGACCCTGCGCGCCCTGGCGCCGAGCCTTCACTCCCTCGAGCGTCTGGCCGAATCCTTGAACCACATGATCCTGGCGGGAACCCGGGGAGGGAAATACCTCACCATGTTCCTGGGCGTCATTGACCTCCCGGGCAAATCCATCAGCTACGTCAACTGCGGCCACGTTATACCGGTCGTGGTCAGAACGGAAGGCGAGCCTGTGGAACTGACGGAAGGTGGTATGGTGGTGGGCCTCATCGATAACCTTCGCTACGAAAGAGGGCGCTGCGAGTTTCGGGCGGGGGATGTGCTCGTTCTTTGTACCGACGGCATCACCGAGTCCATGGATCGTGAGGGCGAGGAATACGGAAGCAAGAGGCTAGTTGAGTGTGTGCGGGGCAGCATCTCCCAAAGCGCGGCGGAGGTCGTCCGCGCCGTGGCTGCCGACGTCAGTGTCTATTCCCGCGAGGGAACCCACCTCGACGACAAGGTGCTCATCGCGATCAAGGTGGCCTAGGTGTCTGGTATCCGGTCTTAGCTTCCGTGCTTAATTGTGAATAGTGAAGGGTGAATGGTGAATAGTGAATTCCGGACCTGCGGGCGCGGCTCATAATTCATCATTCACTATTCACTATTCACCATTTGGGACGAATTGCCCAACTCCGTGAGAGTAACGTTGACGTGCTTCCCTTCCCCGAACTTCCGCGTCAGCCAATCTTCCAGGTCCGCCGCGAGCGCCTCCAGGTCGACTCCGAAGCCGGCTTCCACCAGGCCGTCGGCTACCGGAAGAGTCTCATCAAAGGCCGAGCGTCCCGTAAAGCTCCGCATGAAGAAGCTATCCAGCCAGGCTAGTGGGCAGGGTTCAGACGCCTGCAAACCGGCCAGTTGAACTTGGATTCTGCGCGCGAACACGGAAGTTGTCCGTCCCTATCGGCCCCTATCGGCCAGCCAAGAAAGAAAACCAACTGCGCCTTCGTTCCGGTCTCTCGGGCTGCAGAGGCGGCGGCTGATAGGGCAGGCGCGTGTCGTTGATGACCGCCTCGGGGTTATTCTTCAACAGCCGCTCTGCCGTGGCCTCTCCCTTCGACTCCGCCGCTTTGCGATAGCATTCCGAGAGCACCGGCCGGCGGAATCTGGTGCTGTGGGCGTCGGTGGCGAAGAAATGGACGAGGTTCAAGTCCAGCCACGTTTCGGCCAGTTTCTGGGGGTGCTCCCCGAATCCCCCCGTATAGGATTGGGCCGTTACCTGGGAGAGGCATCCGCCCGAAACCCAGTGGTAGAGCAGATCGGTCCTGCGCGCGAAAACCGGGTTGCGCTCAGGATGCGTGATGATCGGTACCAGCCCAGCCACCTGGATGTCGTAGAAGATGCGATCGAACTGCTCCGGAACGAACTGGTCCGGGAATTCAACCAGCAGGTAAGAAGTCTGATTGATCGTGAAATCCTTGGGAGTCTCAGCAAGCTTCTGGATATTGTCGTAGGATAGATGAAAGTCGCAACCCAAGAGGAGTTTGGGCGATTCGCCGACCGCGGATTGCAACTCCGCAAGCTTCTGACGATTGACTTCGGGACTAAAAACGTAAGTGTAGTTACAGTGCGGCGTGGCGACCATGTGCGTAATGCCGTCCTCCGCCGCGATCTTGCACATCCCAACCGCATCCTCTAACGTCTCTGCACCGTCATCGACCTCCCACAAAGGGTGGCTGTGAATGTCAATCATGGCAGTAAAGTTTAGCATGGGATGTGGCGGGCGCGGAATCTCAGAAATATGAATTTCAAATGCAGAATATAAAAAATTGTATGGGTAAGCGCCGGAGTTTTGAAGAGGGCTCCCCAGGCAATGTCTTAACATATTGAAAGTAAGGTAGTTATAAGCTGCGCGGGGAACTCTGAGTTGCCCCGAGCATTGGAATGCAACGTGCTCACCACCTGAGCGGACGTATACCGGACTTAAAAAACTTGAAGATAAGAGTCCGGATAACAGACCCAAGACCCGACGCTTGGAGGGGGGAGGGGACTTCCCCCTCACTTTTTTCTGCCCGCTTTCCCCCAGTCCTAACCCACCCACCTGAAGGTCGCCCCACCCAAGACAGAGGCGCGCCCGCCCTGCCGCTTGACTTCCTCACCTCGGCTGGCTACAGTGACCTTAGGCCGACGAAGAGTTGATGGTTCAGACGGTTACTCGCTATGACGCTCAGCACCGCGACGGTGGGTTTTGTGAAGCGCAGGGTGCTGGCCGTCCAGGATTTCACCCTGCTGCTGGTAGGCTCTTTCCGCCGCGCCATCACGCCCCCCCGCTACATCGTTGACACCTTGCTCCAGATGGACGTCATCGGCGTAGGGTCCTTGCCCATTGTGGTGCTGACCGGGTTCTTTACGGGCGGCGTGCTGGCGCTGCAGACTTACAGAACCCTGAGCACTTTCGGCGAGGTGAGCCTGATGGGACAAGTGGTGTCGCTCTCTGTAGTCCGCGAACTCGGTCCGGTCCTGACCGCACTGATGGTCGCCGGGCGCATCAGCTCCGGAATTGCTTCCGAGATCGGATCGATGCTGGTCAGCGAACAGATCGACGCCATGCGCGCTTTCGGCACCGACCCGATTCGAAAACTGGTCCTGCCGCGCCTGATTGCCACCGTCTCGACTCTGCCTGTCCTGACCATTCTGTCCGACTTCTGCGGAATCTTGGGAGGGTTCTTCATCAGCTTTTACACCGTGAGGCTAACCACGGAAGAGTATTGGACTTCGGTCTATCAAACGCTGACGTTGCAGGACGTCACCCAAGGCCTGCTGAAACCCTTCGCCTTTGCCTTGGTGATCGCCCTGGTGGGTTGCTACTACGGCTTAAACACAAAGGGGGGCACGGAGGGCGTGGGCCGGTCTACGACGCAGGCCATGGTGGTGGCCTCTGTGTTGATTCTTGTGCTCGACTTCTTTATCACCAAGTTCCTGATCGCCATCCACTTCTTTTGAGGGCGATCCTCTTCTGCACCCATGGACAAACCGCCGGTCATCGAGTTGCGCGACGTTTCGCTGACCCATGAAGACAAGCAGGTCCTCTCCCGAATTTCCTTCCGTGTGGACCAGGGCGAGACGCTGTTTCTCCTCGGCGTGACGGGGGCGGGAAAGTCCGTGCTGCTCAAGTTGATCATGGGCCTCATTAAACCGGGCTCCGGCCAGGTGCTGATCCACGAACGCGACCTTGCCCCGATGAGCGAGGACGAACTCGATCAGATTCGCCGGCGAATGGGGATTGTCTTCCAGGAAGGCGCACTGTTCGATTCACTCTCGGTCTATGAGAATGTCGCCTATCGTCTGCGGGAAGAGGGGCTGGGGCCGGAAGCCGAAGTCGAGCGGAGAATTCGGGAGGTGCTGCGGTTCGTGGAGATGGAGGAGGCCATCGACAAAATGCCCTCCGAACTCTCCGGCGGGATGCGCCGCCGCGTCGCCATCGCCCGCTCCATTATCAGCCAGCCCGAGATCATGCTCTATGATTCCCCCACCGCCGGTCTTGATCCGGTCACCAGCCACACCATAACCATTCAGATTGCCAAATTACGGGACGTGCAACACGTCACGTCGCTGGTAGTCACCCACCACCTCCAAGACGCGTTCGTGCTTGCAAACTACTTCTACCTGGAGCAGAAAGCGGCGCTGGTGCCCTGGCGGAGCTTGAATCAGCCAGGTTCCGCGCCCATCACTCGCTTTCTGTTGTTGCGCGAGGGTCAATCATATTTCCAGGGGACTCCTGAAGAACTGGCGGCCACCCACGACGATTACCTGCTCAAGTTTCTGGCTTGAGGCGGTTGTCTCAATTTGAAATTGTAGCGGCGAGTTTACCTCGCCATGTGGCGGCGTAAAGCCGCCCCTACGCCATTCTGAAACACTACCCCGCCGCAGAGGGGCGCGATTCTGCGCCCCGATTGGTCTACAATGGGAGGTGAGTGAAGAAGTGGCAAGCGGTTCTGGGCTGGTCAGTGAGAACAGTGGCTCGGTAGTGCTTCGTTGACTCGAGAAGGAGACAAATCATGCCTCAACAGGAACGAGTAGCTTGGGCTCAGCTTCGTGTGGGCGTCATGGTCATCGTTGCCCTGGCAGTACTGGCCGTAGGGATATTCTTCATCAGCGGCCAGGTGGGGTTCTTCACCAAGCGATACACCTTGAAGACCTACCTCTCGGAGGCCTCAGGGCTGCGCGATGGCGCGGAGGTCCGACTGGCGGGCGTGGCGATCGGCAACGTGAAGAGCGTGCGGATCTCGCCGTACGCCGAGCGCAGTCGCGCCGTCGAGATCGTGCTGGCCGTCTCGCGCACCTACCAGGCGGAGATCCGGACCGACTCGGTGGGAAGCATCGAAACGGTCGGCCTGCTGGGTGAAAGCTACGTGAACATTACGCGCGGAAGCCGCAGCCAGGAAGTGCTTCCCGAGGGCGGCGTGCTGAAAAGCTCGGAAGGAGCGGATATCAAACAGGTCGTGCAAAACGCCGATGACGTCATCGTCAACTTGCGCGTCCTGAGCGCTCAACTCAACAACATCACCGGCCAGATGCAAGCGGGGAAAGGGTCGATCGGAAAGCTCATCTACGATCAAACCCTCTACAACCACCTGAATACGACGGCCGCTAAACTCGACGTGATGGTAACCAATCTCGACGAGGGGAAGGGCTCGCTGGGCAAACTCATGGTCGATGAGGCGTTCTACCAAAACGCCACCTCCACCTTTGACCGCATGAATAAATTCCTCGACGATTTGCAGCATGGCCAGGGAAGCATTGCCAAATTCATCTCCGATCCTACTGTCTACAACAACGTCAATCGTCTCGTGGCCCAGGCCAACTCGCTCTTTGACGGCATCAATCAAGGCCATGGCACGCTGGGCAAACTCGCCGCCGACTCTCAACTCTACGACCGTGCCAACGACGTCTTCGACCGGGTCGATAAGATCTCCACCCGAATGGCGGATGGCCAAGGCACGCTGGGGAAGTTTTCGACGGATCCCACGCTCTACAACAATCTGAGCGACACTTCGAAATCGATGAAAGACTTCTTCACGGAGTTCCAGAAGAATCCCAAAAAGTACCTGACGCTAAGGGTGCACATCTTTTAGTAATGCAGCATCTGTTAATATAACATATAGTATTATTATTTGTAGTATGATCCTGGGATTCTAACCGGTTGACCATCCGGCGCCGGGCGCCCGCCACCCGACACGTTTCTTGACCGATGGCGCCAGGATACTTATACTTTTTCGTGGCGTCGAACGGCGGAGATCAGACGGTTGACCGTGGCGACAGCCCTGGGGGGAAAATGACGGAGTTCGCGTACCTTGTAAAACCTCGAGTCGTGCCGCCGCTGCATGCGCGGTTTGCTCCGGCAGTACTCGCGAATCACGCCTACCTGAAGGCGGTCCGGGACAGCGGCGCGGCAGTTCCGCTGAACATTGCGCTGGAACGCCAGGCCGGGTTCGTTTCTCTCCACAAGACCTGGTGTTTCGATGAAAGTCACGAGTCGTCGCATTTCAACCTGCGCTTTGCCGAGCGGCTGGTGAAGTTCCTTCTCTGGAAACATGGCGGATGGCGAATTGTCGTAGGCGGGCCCCGCAGCGTGGGCGAGCACATCCGCGAGGCCTATTCGCCGCAAGGCCTGCGCGCCTTCGACGCGGAATTTTTTGGAGGAGTGTATCAGCACCGGTTCACGGTGGAGGTGACCCGCGCTGAAAAAACTTCCGAGCCCTCGGAGGGCGCCATGGCCCTGGGACGGCATCTGGAGGGCTGCCGCATCGGATTCGACCTGGGCGCGACCGACCGTAAAGCCGCGGCCGTCATCGACGGCGAACCGGTTTTTACCGAGGAAGTGGTTTGGGATCCCCGCAACGCTGTCGACCCCAGCTACCACTACAACGAGATCATGGCGTGTTTGAAGTCGGCCGCACAGCACCTGCCCCGCGTGGACGCCATCGGGGGCAGCTCTGCCGGAATCTACATCAACAACCGGCCTCGCGTGGCGTCGCTGTTTCGCGGCGTGCCCAAAGACCTCTTCGAGACTCGCGTCGGAAACCTCTTTGTGGACATGAAGCGCGCCTGGGGCGATATCCCGTTCGAAGTCGTCAACGACGGCGAGGTGACGGCGCTGGCTGGCTCCATGTCGCTTCAGGATAACGCGGTGCTGGGGATCGCTCTGGGTTCGAGCGAAGCGGGAGGGTACGTCAGCGAGACGGGCGAGTTGACGACCTGGTTGAACGAACTGGCGTTCTGTCCCGTGGACTATGACCCCGAGGCTCCCATCGACGAGTGGTCAGGCGATCCGGGCTGCGGCGCGCAGTACTTTTCCCAGCAAGCGGTCTTTCGGCTGGCGCCCGAGGCCGGCATCAAGTTGGACCCGGGGCTTGGCGCCGCGCAGCAACTCAAGGTGGTCCAGGAAATGGCGGGCTCCGGGGAGGAGCGCGCCAGGCAGATCTTCGAGACCATCGGATGCTACGTCGGGTACGGCATCGCGCACTATGCGGATTTCTACGTGCTGCGTAACGTCCTCATCCTGGGCCGCGTGACCTCGGGCGAAGGCGGAAACATCATCCTGAACCGGGCGCAGGACGTGCTGCGGACGGAATTCCCCGAACTGGCGCAGACCCTCCGAGTGCGGCTGCCGGATGAAGCCACACGGAGGGTCGGCCAGGCCGTGGCGGCGGCCAGCTTGCCGGCGAAGGCGTAGGGAACAGGGAATAGGGAATAGGGAACAGGGAACAGTCAGTAGGCAGCGGGTACTTGGGAAGAGAGAGCGGCAAACGAATTAGACTTAACTAGGATATATACAATAGGATATACATACATAAGGCTAGACACACAAGTATAAATAGCAGAGATCTAGGGCTAGAGAATAGACAGCGAACACGGGGCAGCTTTTTCCTGTTCCCCGTTCCCTATTCCCTGTTCTCTGCACTTAAGGAGGAAATGGATGGAGTTACATAATTCTGGAGCGGAAATCTACGTCGCGGACGGTTCTCCTGTGGACGCGGCACTGGCGCGGACCACGCATCTGGGCGTGGCGGCCCATCAGGACGACCTGGAAATCATGGCCTATCATGGCATCCTGGAATGCTTCGGCAAGCCGGACAAAGGATTTGCCGGGGTGACCGTCACGAACGGGGCCGGGAGCCCGCGCGACGGGCTCTACGCGCGCTATAGCGACGAAGAGATGCAGGTCGTGCGGCGGAAGGAGCAGAAGAAGGCGGCGTATGTGGGCGAGTATAGCGCCCATGTTTTCCTGGACTACTCCAGCGGCGCCGTCAAGGATCCCCATGACAGCCCCGTGGTCGGCGACCTCAAGCGCATTATCGCCGCGGCGAAGCCCCAGGTGATTTACACCCACAACCTGGCCGACAAGCACGACACCCACGTCGCCGTTACGCTGCGGGTGATTCAGGCTTTGCGGGACCTGCCGGCCGATGCGCGGCCCCAGCACCTTTACGGCTGTGAAGTGTGGCGCAATCTCGACTGGCTGAACGACGACGACAAGGTTATCTTCAACGTGGATGGCCACGAGAACCTCGCCACCGCGCTGGTGGGTTTGTTCGATTCGCAAGTGGCCGGCGGAAAGCGCTACGATCTCGCCACCATGGGCCGCCGGCGAGCCAATGCCACTTACCTGGCCTCGCACGGCGTCGATGAGTCGACCTCGCTGATCTTCGCCATCGACTTGACCCCGGTGATGGACCCCAAGGTCGATGTCAAGGAATACACTCTGGGCTACATCGATCGCTTCGCCCAGGAGGTCTCCGGCCGGCTTGCGAAGCTGATGTGATCCACCCACCGGTTTTGCCTGTCCGTTCGGCAGCACACCGGGAGGCCCCCTAGGTGAAACCCCGCCCTCTCCTTAGGGAGAGGGCAGTTGGTTGAACTCCACGCCCGCCGTCGCCATCGTATTTCTAAAATACCCGTTCGGAATCGAGCAACAGCGTCACCGGCCCGTCGTTCACAAGTTCCACCTCCATCATGGCCTGGAACTGTCCCGTTTGGACGGTGGCACCGCCGGCTCGCGCCGCGGCCACGAAAGCGTCGTACAGCCCGCCCGCCACTTCCGGCCGGGCCGCCTGGTCGTAGCTCGGCCGGCGGCCCTTACGGCAATCGCCGTAAAGCGTGAACTGGGAAACGCAGAGCAGCTCCCCGTTCGTTTCCAAAAGGGACAGGTTCATACGCCCCGCAGAATCGTCAAAGATGCGCAGGTTGAGGATCTTGTCGGCCAGCGATTGCGCATCTTCCGGAGTGTCGTTCTTTCCGACGCCCAGCAGCACGAGCATCCCTTTGCCGACCGCCCCCACGGGGCGGCCAGCGACGCGCACCTCCGCCCTTTTCACTCTTTGGACGACAGCCCTCATGGCCGTAACCTCCCCGCTCTAGAGCCGGCCTGACATCGCCGTTGGCGCAGTAGTTATTCTAGACGCACCGCGCTCGAGGCGGCGAAAAACCTGCGAATCAATTCGCGCAAGACCCAAACGGATTCGCGCCAAGAGGCCCCGCGCGCCAAGGCCGCAAAGGAAAACCGCGGCTTGGGTTTAGGGGCGGGCAAACATGCAGATTTCTGCATATATGTGTCAAAGAGGGACAGTCGAAGGCCCTTTTTTCACATTGTGAAAGTTGTTCATAACTTTATTATCTTTAAATACAACGACATAAGAAAATTCTTATCAATTTTTGCACTGTTTCCCATCTTCTCATTTCCAGGTGGTAGGCTACTATCATGGAGCAAGAAATGCGAGCTACGCCGGGGCCGGCCGCGAACACAAGGGGAGCCTACTCATTGACAACGCCGTCGCCGTGGCTTTCGCTCCCGCCCATCTCCCCTGCCGGACGCCTTTACTCAGCCGACGTCACCCGCATCGACGCCGAGGTCAGGTTCAAGGTGTTTTCCCCTCCTGGAAGGAGAGGGGTAGGGGGTGGCGAACGAAGGTCATGGACCCGTTCCGCTACCCCCGCCCCTTCCCGAGCGACAAGGGAGGGCGAAGGGAAGGAAGGTAACAGAAACGCGACATGACGAAATTCATGCAGCAGCTTTTTTCCGAATCCGGTGAAGCGAGTTTCAGCCGCTTAGGAGCGTTTATCGCGCTGGCTTTTGCCTGCGGCTGGATTACCTATCTTGTTCTTCGCACTCACATCCTTCCCAGCCTGGAAGGCCTGACGCTGTTCATCGCGGCCCTCTATGGGTTGGGGAAGGCCAACGAGACACTGCAACGCCTGTTTGGGAGCAAGTAATGGGAACCAGCAAGCCGCCATCGCCGACAACCGCCCTGAGCGCGATTCTCGCCGCCGCCAGCAAACTGGGGGGCCTCCGCCTGGCGCAGGGGTTTTTGCGGATCGCGCCGGGCCTGCCCGCGGCTGCACTGGCCGGTGTGGCCATCCTGTTTTTTGCCTGGTCGTGCGAGCACCGGGCGCGACAGCACGAGGCGGCGGAGGCCCAGCAGGCAAAGAAGCAAGCCACCGAGCAGATTTCACAGCTCGAGAAGCAGGCGGCAAGCGCGGTTCGGGACGCCCAGCAGAGCAGCCAGGCCGCCAAGGAGCTCGAGGGCCAGCGACAACAGCTTGCGCGCGACGCCGATGGACTGCGTCAAAGTCTTGACTCACTCCGCAATCAGGAGCTGGTGCGCGCCAACGAGTTGGCCAGCCTGACGACCGAGGAAGTGGTGAAACAGGTGACGGCCCGGCTGCAAGAGCAGGGAATAGGGAACAGGGAACAGGGAACAGGGCAGAAAAACCTCAACCCGCTCACCCGTCCCGCGACGGCTGATGAAGGCGCCGCCGCGGGCCACCCTCTCCCCCAAGGGGAAGAGGGTAAGGGCCCTGCCGGGCGAGAGGGGACGAGACAAGACCCATCTGCCCATCTGCCGACCTCACCATCTGCCGCGCTCGTGCTGTCGGACCAGGGCGTGCGGAAGGTGGAAAGCGCCTTCGTGGAGCTCGATTCCTGCCGCCAGCAGAGCCAGGTGATCGCGCAGCAGGCGTCAAACTGCGACCAACGGACAAAGCTCGACTCGGCCCTCGAGGAACAACAGGCAGGGACGATCTCGAAGTTGAACGCCGCGCTGGTCGACAAAGACCAGATTCTGGCCCGCAGCGAAGCGGCGCATCGGGCGGAGCTTAAGGCGGTACGCGGCACCTGGCGGACGCGCTTCTGCCACGCCGTGGAAATCTTTGCCGGCGGATTCATAGCGGGGGTGCTGGTCCGATGAACCCTGTAGATTTTCAGCATGTAGCGCTCTGGTGGGGCCCCGGCGTTCTGGTTCTGATCACCTTCGGCTGGGGGTTCTTCCACCTGGCGCAGTACTGGATCGGGAAGTCGATGGAAATGAAGCGGCAGCAGATGGACGGGGCTTACGGCCTGGTGCGGCAGTACATCGAGAAGTTCCTGGGGGCACAGGACGGACAGGCCGACGCGCTGGCGCGGCTTGCCAACTCCGTCGAGCATCACGAGTCGCAGGAGAGCTTCGAGCACCAGGAAATTCTGATTGCCCTGAAAGCCCTGCACCACGACATGAACAGCTTGCGCTGTCGCAACACCGATGAATTGTGCGCCTTTCATTCCAAGGCGGGATCGCCGGCACGAGGCAGTTCGTCGCCCGAGTTAAGGCGGGAAATTCATTCGCCGGCATTCAATTCGTTGTGTGGCCCGTCCGAGGAGCCGGCGCCGGATGCAGCAGAATTGAAACAGGAAAGAAGGAGCTAATCAACATGGCTGCTACTGTTCGTCAGAAGGAAATGATCCGGGGCAAGATCCTTTACTACCTGGGACTCATCTACCCGCAAGCAGCTACTTTGCCGCTTCTGCAAGGTGAGCTGGACATTATCGGGTATCCCGTACCCTTGGAAGACTTGAATTTTCAGATCGCCTACCTCGTCGAAAAAGGGCTGCTCGCTGTCGAGCGTGTGCGTGGGCCCCGCTCGCACCGCGAAATTCCGCTGGTGAAGATCACCGCCCTGGGGATCGACTATTACGATGGCCGGCTGCCGCCCGACGAAGGAATCTACGTGGAGCCCCGGCTATGAGGCCACGCGCCCAAATCACCACAACCGCGAAAAGCGAGGAGCGGATGAAACCCGACCCAACGCCGGCGCCGACCGAAACCAAGTCGACGACCGAAACCAATTCGACGCCTTCGACGCAGCCGGGAACGGAAGAGAAGAAGGGCCAGGAAGCGGCATCCCCGTCCGGTGGCAAAGCAACCGGGTCCGGGAGCCTCGTGAAATACGTCGTGTCGGACGATCCGGATGTGCAGGGCCTGATTGACAAGTTGCTGATCGAGGGCTCGACTTTTGAAGATGTCGTCGAGGCGGTCGATGAACACGGTAAGTCCAGCGTCACCCTCAACACCGTTCAGGCCTACTTTCGGGGAAATCGGGAACTGCAAGCCAAGCGCGTGAATTACCTGGTTCAAACTGCGGAATTGCTATTGCAAGACCTCGGCGACCCCGAATCCGCGGAAGCGCGCCTAGCGAAGGCCACGTTTCTGACCGGCTACTTGAACCTGCACCGGGATGCCAAGCCGATTACGCCCAAGGATGCCGAGCACGCACGCATGGAGCGCGCCAATCTGAACCTCAAGCACAAACTCCTCGTGGTGCAGAGAGACAAGGCCCGGCAGGCCCTGAATTATTCGGAGGAAAGAATACGCATTCTCGTGCTGATGCAGCAGAAGCTCAAGGAAGAGATTGGGACGCTGCAGCAGGATGCCAAGAGACAGCAGGCCGGCGAGCCGCTGGGGCCGGCGATGCTGCAGAGAATTCAGCAGATCTACGGACTGACTTGTCAACCGATGCCCTATGGGGGACGTGGTGATGCCGCGAAAGCGTAACAAGCCGGAGAAAAGTCGACAGTCGACAGTCGAGAGTCAACAGTCGACAGTCGGCAGTCAACAGTCGACAGTCGACAGTCAACAGGCGACAGTTGACAGTCAACAGGCGACAGTTGACAGTCAACAGCCTGTCATCCTGAGCGGAGCGAAGGATCGCTGCAGTGGTTCGTCGAGCAACGAGCAAAGGGAAACTGCGGAGATCCTTCGCTCCGCTCAGGATGACAGAGGCAACTCCAGGGATGACAGCGGCGACTCCAGGGATGACAGCGGCAACTCCAGGGATGACAGCGGCAACTCCAGGGATGACAGCGGCAACTCCAGGGATGACAGCGGCAACTCCAGGGATGACAGCGGCAATTTTAGGGGTGACAGCGGCAACTCCAGCGATGACAGCGGCAACTCCAGGGGTGACAGCAGCAACTCCAGGGATGACAGGCACGCTTCGGGAGATGACAGAAAAGGCGTGACCGTTCTGACGTCTTTAGCTCCGGTTCTGCAATTGCTGCCCTATCAGCGCCGCTGGGTTGAAGACGATTCACACCTCAAGATCGTGGTGAAGGCACGCCAGATCGGTTATTCCTTTGCGGCCTCGATTCGCGCTCTGCTCGAATGCCTGAAGAGAAAAACAACCTGGATATTCCTCTCCAAAGGCGAGCGGCAATCGCGGCTGCTGATGGAAAAGGTGCAGGAACACACCAAGTCTTGCGGGATTCTGGCGCGAGCCTGCGAGTCGAGCTTTTTCGAAGGCACGCTGATTAAGCAGTTGGAAGTACGGTTCGCCAACGGATCTGTCATCTACGGCCTTCCCGCCAACCCGGACACCGCGCGCGGCTACTCGGGCAACGTCACCCTGGATGAATTCGCTTTCCATGCCGACGCCGACAAGATTTATAGCGCACTCTTCCCGACCATCACCCGCGGGTATGGCCTGGAGGTGATCTCGACGCCCAACGGACAGCAAGGGAAGTTTTATGAGCTGGCGAAGGCGGCAGGGCTGGTGGAGCAGGATTCAGGATTCAGGATTCAGGATTCAGGCAAAACCGAAAATCGAAATTCGAAATTCGAAACTCGGGACGATTTTCGATTTTCGAATTTCGAATTTCGTGGAGGCCTGGCCTGGTCCGGCCATCGTGTGGACATCTACGAAGCCATCCGCCAGGGGCTGAACATTGACTTGCAACTCCTCCGCGCGGGTTGCGACGAGGAAACTTCGTGGCAACAGGAATACTGCTGCCAATTCGTCTCCACCGCGGAGAATTTCATCCCGCCCGCACTCGTCGCCCAGTGCGCCAGCGCCGAGGCCACAACGGACTGCCCTCCTCAGTTCCTGGCCTCGGCGCCCCACCCCGAATTGGTATCGGGGAGTTCGCAGGTAGGGGCGCATGGTCCCGTTCCTCCCGGGACGTCGGGTAAGCATGCGCTTGTGGGGTCGCATAGCGGTGCGCCCCTTCCTGCGGACTTTTACCTGGGCATCGACATCGGGCGGCGGCATGACCGGACGGTCTTTTGGGTGGACGAAGTAGGGGCGGCCCTTGTGGCCGCCCAGGGCGCCCACGAGGGCCGCCCCTACGACGAGCGCGGCAGGGTCGCCGTGGCGCGCTTGGTTCGGACGTTCTCGAATACACCGTTCGCCGAGCAACTTGCGTACGCCCGGGAATTGCTCTCCCTTCAGGGGCCGGACGGCCGCCCACTGATCCGGCGCGCCTGCATCGACGCGACGGGTATGGGCGCACCGCTGGCTGAATCGTTGCAGCAGGAATTCGGGCCGCGCGTCGAGCCGGTGATGTTTACGGCGGCGGTGAAAGAAGATATGGCGTATCGCGTGCGGCGGCGCATGGAACAGCGCCTGGATCTCCTTCCCGAGGCGCCGCAAATCGCTCGCGCCTTCGGCGCCGTGAAAAAGCTGGTGACGCTGGCGGGCAACACCCGCTTCGATGCCGAACGCACGGACCTCGGGCACGCCGATGAGTTCTGGGCTAAGGCCCTCGCCGACCTCGCGGCCGAACAGCGCGTCGCTTCGAGTTTGAGCGACGGCGCGATCGTGGGGACGCCGCGCGCGGCGGTGTGGATGCCGGCAGCGTTGCCGGCGGAATTCTGAATTTGCGATTTGTGATTTGTGATTTGTGATTGAGCAATTGCAATCACCGATTGCCAATCGGAAATGAAAAAACGATGAGTTGGTTTGAAACAGTTCGCCAGATCGTTACGCCGCAAACAAGCTATCCGATGGTAACTTTGTTCCCCGGGGGGCCGATCGGAAACGATGTGGGACTGAATCCCGCCGCGCAGCCTGGCGGCGGTGCTGTTCCCGAACCGCAAGTGCCGGAAGACCGAAATTCGAAAACCGAAAATCGAAATTCGGCAGGCGGACCATCTGCCGGCGCGGTCCCCGGTAAGCCGGAGACCGCGCTGCTCGGCGCGGTGGGAACCGCGAACTTCGCCGGCTTCATCCGAGACCTGGGCGAGTACAACGCCAGCTTGGAAGGCCGCAACGCTTTCCTGGTCTACGAAAAGATGCGGCGCTCGGACGCGGATGTGAAGGCGGCGTTGCTGGCCTGCAAGCTGCCCATCCGGGCGGCAGACTACCAGATCGTGCCGGGCCTCAAGGAAAACGAGCCGGGCTTCGCCCTGGCCAAACAGATTGCCGATGAGGTCCGGGAAAACCTTTTTGTGGGGCTCGAATCGCCTACCAGCACCGGGTGCTGGGTAACTCAAAACTTCGAAACGGTGAAAGAAAATGCGCTTCTTTGTTTGGATTTCGGCTGCGCCGCGCACGAGGACTTATGGCACATCGACGGTGAAAAAGTCCGGTTGCGCAAGCTTGCGCCGCGCCTGCCCTATACTTTCTATCGGTACCACGTCGATGAGGACGGGGAGTCGCTCCTCTTCCTCGAACAGTACGGCTACCGGGGCAACAACTTCGTCAATGTACTCGTGCCGGCCGAGAAGCTTGCCTACTTCGTGAACGACATGGAAGGGGCGTACTTCTACGGGCGCTCCGTGCTGCGCGCGGCTTATCAGCACTGGTACATGAAAAGCCAGATCTACCGCATCGACGCGATCTCGATCGAGCGCAACGGCCTGGGCGTGCCCACGATCAAGCAGGGCGCCAACGTTTCCGCCGAAGATCGCAAGGCGGCGCAGAGCTGGGTCCAGATGCTGGCCGCGCACGAGAGCACCGGGCTCTCCTTGCCGAATGGATGGGAGTTCGCGTTGACGGGAGTCTCCGGGCGGGTGCGCGACCCGCAGCCCTCGATCCAGCACCACAGCGAAATGATTATGCGCTCCGTACTGGCGAACTTCCTCACCCTGGGGACCACCCAGACCGGCTCGCGCGCCCTGGGCGGATCGATGCGCGACTTCTTCTATCTCTCGCTCGAAGCGATCTCGCACAAGATTGACGAAACCATTTCCAACACCAGCATCCGGCGCCTGGTGAATTACAACTACACGCCGCCGCCGGGCCAGCGGCTTCCCTACCCTCGCCTCATCACCTCGAACATCCTGGTGGTCAACCCGCTCGAACTGCTCGAAGTGGCCAAGGACGTGGGGAGGTTCGACGTGGACCTGCTGCAACCGGACGATGACACGGAGAATTGGATCCGCAAAAAGTGCGGTCTGCCGCTCAAGTCGACAACGCCGCGGGCCCGCTATGCGCCGGTGCAGGAGCGGCTTGAAGAAATCACGCAAAGCGATGCGGCCATCCAGCCGGAGACTCCGGCTGGCGCAGAACCAAGCGCTGCGCCGGGCAGGAAGTAAAACGCTGCAACGCAGAGCGAGGCTCTGCACCAGCCCGATCAGATGCGGAAGGAACTAATGCCGTGGAAAAACAAATTACCGTTCTGAATTACGTTCTGCTCGTCGTCAGCCTTGCCATAGCGGTTGAGTCGGTGGTCGCCAGCCACGAGCTCTCCCAGATCATGGCGGCCGGTGACGCAGCTTATGCGCAGAGCGCCCCGGCAGGGGGGCAGGGCGAGATTCTCCGATTTCCGGAGTCCGATGGACTCCATCGGAGTCCAGAATTCGGACCTCGCTCCGCTCGGAATGACATCGAGCAAGGCGTGCGTGACAGCGTGATGCCGCGGGTGCCCAACCTGGTGCACCTCATCGCCCGGCATGCCGATGGGACGGTCTTCTACGATCAAACGGCCCACAACCTGCGCACCAACGCCGGGGTCAATTGGCAGTTCAACCAGATGGCGGGCACGACGGCCGGAGTTTGCACTTACCTTGCACTTTCGAACGACTCCGCCGCACCGTCCGCCACGGACACGGCCCTCGCCGCCGAAATCACGACCAACGGCCTGGCCAGAGCGAACACCACGCCTGCGCATTCAGGCAATACCTCGAGTTATACGCTGACCTACACGTTCTCGGCAACGGGGACACAATCCGCGCAGAAGGCGGGCCTTTTTAACGCTCCCAGCAGCGGGACGCTTTGCTTCGAAAATGCTTTCAGCCCGGTGGCGATGAACAGCGGTGACACGCTTCAGGTGGTGTGGACACTCAATTTCTGATTGGTGATTTGTGATTTGCGATTTCAAGAGTCAAGGTCCGCCGAGCGCTGCAACGCAGAGCTTCACTCTGCGCCAGCCCAGTTGTTACCGAATTTCGAGTTTCGATTTTCGAACTTCGCTTTTCCGGTGTGCACTATGACGATTTATAAATCTCCGTACGAACAATTCGGGGTTTCGCTGGATTTCAGCGAGGACATTGGCGCGGGGAACACCGTCACCAGCATCAGCGCGGTGACAGCGGTAAATAACCTTACGCAGGCGAATTCGACAGCGGAGGTCATTGCCGCCGCGCCGGCTCCGGCGATTTCTTCTTCCGGTACGGCGGTGGCGTTCGAGGTGACCGGAGGAGTGGTTGGGGAATCGCACCTGATCTCAGTGCAAATTGTTACCTCGGTGGGGGAGAAGTACCAGGGAGATGTGACGCTGCGGGTGGTGGAGTAGGGGAACGAGTCCAGGATTGGTGATTTGTGATTGGCGATTTGCGATTGAAGGAGACTGGTGAAATGAACAAGAGGATTCAAGATTCGGAATTCAGCAATCAACAGCGGTCGAGGGCGGCGCTGCCGCTCCTGGGGACGCTGGTTTTGCTGCTGGCTGCCTATTGCGTACTGCCCACTGCCTACTTTGTGAAGGCGGCGCCTGCGGCGAACGTGCGGCCGGTGGGCGTCGTGACGGATACACCGGCGATTGCGATCACGAACGCGACGGCAACCACCAGCGCTACGCCCACCACGAGTGCGCACGAGGCCCAGGTTCAGTGGACCTTCGGCACGGTGAGCGGCACTTATTCGAGCTGCACGGTGCAAGCCAAGACCAGCTACGACGGCACGAACTACCTCACGTTGGGGTCTCCCGTGGCGGTGACGGCAACGACCGGCGCCGTCAACGCGTGGACCCTCATTGAACAACTGGGAACAAACTCCGTAACGACTTCGACCGCGAGTTCGACGGCGGCGCTGGGATTTGGACAAGCGACGGCGTTCAACTTCTCGTGCTCGAGTTACGGAACGGCCGCGCCGGTGAACATCAGCGTGATTTACAGGTAGCGAGGAGTGGGAATCTGGGATTTGGGATTTGAAAGTTGAAATTTGAAATTTGAGATCTGAGATTTGAAAGTTTGAGAGCTGTGATTTGCGACTCTGCGGCAATCAGAAGTCGCAAATGGAGACGGACCATGGCAGGACGTGCCAGCTTGAAGCAGTACTTGATTGTCGATGAGAACGGTAAAGGACATCTGCCGGTGCGAGACACGCCGGATGGACCGCTGAACCACCACCTGATGGGCGCCGCCTGGGCCGCTTTGCACGGCGGTTATCGCGGGAACAGCTATGAGGGGCCGGGAAAGAACGCGGCGATCGAGAAGCTCAAAGCGCTGTACAGGGCGGAGGGAATGGACATGCCGGACGCGAAAGCGGCAGGTGGGCAGATGGGCCGACCGGCAGAGGGCGGAGATTCAAGATTCAGGACTCAAGATTCCAGAACGGCCATCGACCGGCGTCCATCGACAATCACCGATCCTGGCGGGCCGCGATTCGTGATGATGCTTTCTGAGCCGCCGGGCACGGGCTTGATTCGGATTCCGATTGCCGTGACGGGCCAATGGAAAGGCGCAGAGAAGGAATTTTCGATTGGGCTCGACGATCTGAAGGAGATTCGGGAGAACTTTGCGAGCAAGCCGACGCGCGAAATCAACGTTGATTACGAACACGCCTCGGAAGTGCCCTTCGGAACCGGCGGCCCAGTCCTGTCCGCAGGGCGAATCGTGAAGTTGGATGAGCCGGAAAGATTCCAGAACGGCAGTGGGCAGATGGGCAGATCGGCAGATGGGGAGATCGGCAGTGGGAAATCCGTACCATCTGCCCAACTGCCTACCTCACCATCTGCCGGCGCAGCCCCATTTGCCCACTTTATCCTGTGGGGCTGGTACGAGCCTACGGACAGGGCGCGGCAGCTTATCGCGGCCAAGGAATACCGGTACATATCGCCGGCCATTCGTTGGGGCGCCAAAGACAAGGTGACGGGGAAAACCGCGGGAACCGTTCTCACCAGCGTGGCGCTGGTCAATAAGCCTTTCCTGGAAGAGATGCCGGAGATCCAGTTGTGTGAGGTCGACGGCACGAGGGCCTTTGTGAGTCTGGGCCAGCTCCACGTTCCTGCGCCCGTAAATCAGGATTCGGGATTCAGGATTCAGGATTCAGGGCTCGGGAAATCGGGAGATCGGAAGATCGGAAGAACAGAAGTGGGGGAGTCGGGAGCCAGAAGTCAGAAGTCAGGAAAAACAGGTTCGTCACTCGTCCCTCGTCACTCGTCACTGTTAGAAAAGGAGAAGGAAATGGCAAAAATTCTGAAATTGAAGTGCCTCACCGACGAACACATCGAGAAGCACGGCCTGGAGCCGGAACTGAAGGGCAAGATTGGAGTCTTCGACGGCGAGGAATTGATCGGCGTTGCGGACGGCGCCGAGGTTTGGGAAGCCAAGCACGGCGACGGCGAAGAGGTCAAAAAGCTGGCGGAGGTGTTCGCGTCAGAAATCGGGCTGCCCGGGATGTCGTTCGTGGATATCGCGGCCCTGGTGAAGCGCGGGATCGAAGCCCCAATGGATCAATTCGCCGCCCTCTCCGAAAGCATCCACGACGGCCGGATCAACTTGCTGGAAGCCGGCAAGCTGGCGGATGCGGGGCGCGTCAGTTTTTCCACCATCCTGCGGGCTCAGGAAGCGGAACGCAGAGTGGACGCGGCCGTGAAAGCAGGCAAGGTGCTGCCCAAAAACCGCGCTCAGGCGCTGAAGCTGGCGCTCTCCGATGCCGCTGTGTTCAACGCGCTGGTGGATCAGGCCCGTCCGGTGGTCGACCTGCGCAGCCACGGGCATGCGGGCGGCGGCGAACAACCCACCGCACAACAGGCGCTGATGGCGGAAGTGAACGCGTACGCCAAAGAGAACAAGTGTTCGCTGAGCGTGGCGCTCTCTGATATCACCAAGCGCAACCCGGATCTCTGGCGGCAGTACTCGGAAGAAATCGTTACCGCCGTCGAGGCAGCAGAAGAGGAAGAAGAATAGCGCTTAGCGATCGGCTCTCAGCTTTCAGCAAGCCCATCACGGCAGGCTGGGACTGATTGCTGATAGCTGAAAGCTGAAATCTCAATCAGGAATCCGCGCCCCTAACGCGCGGAGCCCTGTACCAGACGGTACAGGGCGGAGAAGGAGAAGAAACAATGCCAGATGGAACCGTAAACACACCGTCCGCTCCGCCCGAGGGGTGCCTCGGAGGGGCTTGGCCGGCGAACGTGAAGTTGATGTTTGATACGGCGCTCGCGTCGCAGACCAAGATTCTGACTGACGCGCAAAACGCCGCTAATTTAGCCCTGCTGAATGCGGTCGGAGTCGCTCATGCGGCCGCGCAACAGGGTCTACGCCATGCCGAACTGGCCGCGGCCGACCAGTGGCAGGAGCAGGCAACCAGCACCGTGATCGGCGATGACGACTTGGCCAAAATCACCCAGGCCGTGACCGCTGCCATCACCGCCGTGCTGTCCAACATGGCAAGCGGAAGGCCGGTGGTGAACCCGACTGGAACCACATCGGCTCCAGTGCCGACGCCCTAACCGCGGATCGGGAGATCGGGTAGCCAGCTCTCAGCTATCAGCCGTCAGCTTTCAGCGAGAGGCTTTCTGAGAGCCGCCGATCTCCTGATCACCCGAGCCGAAGATGTAGCGCTGACCTTCAGGTCAGCAGCATTTGAGATGCCGACCTAAAGGTCGGCGCTACGGAGGAAAACCGAATGAGTGACATCACAGCGATCGACCAAAGTTACCATTTGAATTACAACATCGAAATCGGCAAGTTCACTTGCCTGGCGCCGGATTCCACGGTGTCTGCCGACGGGTGTAACGTGCCGAGCGGGGCCAACGGGGCGTTCCTGGGCGTGGCGCAGGAATCCGTCCTGCCGGACGCCATGGCCGACTATTCCGGCGGCGTTTACACCCTCACCAGCGGCACCGCCTGGCCCGCCAACACCATTCCGGGGAGCGGGCTGGGACGCAACATCCGCACCCGCATCTTCGGGATCTCGCGGGTGGTGGCGTCGGGCGCGATTACGCGCGGCGCCTATGTGAACATCGCCAACGCGCAAGGCCAGGTGAAAGCGGTCAGCGAAGCCGTCGGCACGTACATCAACGTGGTCGGCATCGCCATCGACGCCGCTGTCAATGCCGGCGACGTGATCCGCGTGCTAGTGTTGCCGTTTACGTACAAGATGTAGGGAACAGGGAACAGGTTACAGGGAACACGTTCCGTTCGCTCTTCCCTACTCCCTATTCCCTCTTCCCTTCCTTCGGGCGTCCGGCGCGGCGTTCGCCCGACATAGAGCCTCGTGGTGTTGCCGCGCATAACTCCGAGGCGAGGAAGAACAGTTATTAGTAATCAGTCGTCAGTTTTCAGTTCGAGCTGATGACTGACAACTGATGACTGAAAACTTCGGAGGAAACCAATGCCTAGCCTCAACCAGATACACGTCGACGAGGCGCTAACCCAGATCAGCATCGCTTATCGCAACCAGGCGTTTGTTGCGGAGGAGGTGCTGCCGGTCGTGCCCGTCATGAAGAAGAACGATGTGTTCTTCAAGTTTTCCAAGCAGCACTTCCGCGCATACAAAGATGCCTACGCGGCCGGCCAGCGGGCGCAGCAGATCGAAGTCGATCTCGACGCGCGTGGATTCTACATGGCCGACGGACACGCCCTCGAAGACTCCATCACCGACGACGAACGCGAACAAGCGGACCCGAGCGCGCAGATCGAAATCGAGAAGACCGAGAAGCTCACCAACATCATCGCGCTCAACGAGGAAATCAATCTCTTCAACAACATTCTTACCACCGCCAACATCACGCAGAACCTCACGCTTTCCGGGACCTCGAAGTGGTCGGATTACGTCAATTCGGACCCGGTCAGTGTGGTCCTGGCAGCGCGGCGCGCCGTGCAGCAGCAGATCGGCGACTTCCCGAACTACCTCCTGCTCTCGCAGCCGGTGCTCGACACGCTGGCCAATCACCCGCGCATTCTGGACCGGGTGAAGTATACCGCCAACGGCGCGCGAACCCAGCTCGACGAGCAGGATCTGGCGCGGGTCTTCAAGGTCGACAAAGTGCTGGTTTCAGCCGCGATCTACCAGAGCTCGAACGAAGGCGAGGCGGATAGCTTGGGCTACCTCATGGCCAACAATGCCCTGCTGTTCTACCGCCCGCCCCGGCCCGGTTTGCGCGTGCCCAGCCTGGGCTATACCTTCTTCTGGGCGAAGCGCAGCGGAGTTCTGAGGTGGCGCGAGCTCTCGCTGGAATCGGATTTCCTGCGGGTGAAGAAGTACTACGCACAACAGCTCGTGGCGCCTGCAGCGGCGTACTTGTGGATGTCCTGCATTTAACCGGGTGATCTGGTGATCGGATGATCAGGTGAACAATTTGTGATTGGCGATTGGTGATTGGTGATTGAAAGGCCCGATCAGAAATCAGAAATCACAAATCACAAATAATTCACCCGATCATCCGATCTACCGATCTCCCGATCTATCTGGAAAGGGGAAAGTATGAAAATCGAGATATTGAATCCCATCGAGCACGACGGAAAGCGGTTTGAACGCGGCGTTGTGGAGCTGGCGGACGAGCTGGCCAAGATCTTTCTGAAATTCAAGCATGCCGCGCGGGCGGCCCTCAGCGCGGTGGAGACGCCCGCTCCGGCAGCCGGGGCGCGAGGGCTCCCCGCAACTCCGACGACCGCGCCGGGTAAACCGAAGTAACAGGCAGTCAACCGTTACGAATGTAGGAGCCCTTAGCACATCTCCTACACCAGTTCAAAAACCCGCGGAAATCCCCAAGGGAGCTCCGCGCGACCGGAGGTTCTATGGCAGTCAGCGTTTCACTGACAGAGCAGTTCATCGAGGAGACTTTGGCCGGTCCGTACGTTAAGAATGCCAAGCTCATCGTGACCGGACTCACGACCGGCGGAAACAACAGCGTGCCCCACGGCCTGAGCGATGGCAAAGGCAACGCCGCCACACCGATCACCGTATCGATCGAGCCCAGTTCGAACAACACCTTTTATGAGTATCAGGCTGCCGACAGCACGAACATCTATGTGGGCGTCGGGGCGGGGTCGGGAACGTCGTGCAACATTTACGTCGAGTACTGATAGGCAGATAGGCAGGTGGGCAGGTGGGCAGGTCGGCGGATAGCAACCTGCCTACCTCACTATCTGCCGATCTGCCGGAGGTTTCATGAGCTACTGCACCGTTGATGATGTCTGTACAGCGTTTCCACGCTTCGTGCGAAATGCGGCCAATTCGATTCAGGACACCCAGATCCAGGACTGGATCGATGACCGAAAGGCGCGTATCCGCTCCGCGCTTTACGCGCGGGGCATCGATCCCGACGCGATGGCATTGACGCCCGACCAGGCGAACTTCCTTCGAGCGCTTAATCGCGATGGAGCTATTGCGGACCTAGCCGACGCGCTGCAAGGAAACGTTTCGCTGCAAGCAGGCGAGGACGCCCACGCCGCGCAGCGGCGGCAATCTTTCGAGCGGCAAGTCGCAGAGATCAAGCAAGGTCTCTACGACAAGTTCTTTAGCCAGCTTGCCCGAACGGTTGAGATCGAGCCGACGCTCGGCGGCACAGCAGGCGGCGAGACCGACGGCTCCACGGCCCGGGATCGTAGTGAGAATAAAGCCTTCAGCAAGGATCAGGTGTTTTGATGTGGATCTCATACTACAACGCGGGCTTATCGAAGCAAGTGGTAAGGCAACTCCTTGCGGTGATCAAACGGGACATTCAGGCGGCGCTGGATTTTGTATCGGGCGCGCCTGGGACTTACGCGCCCTTCGCCGAATACGATCTGGCGCTGCTTCCTGTGCAGCAGTTCCCGGCGCTTCTGTTGACTCCCGATACGGTATCCGTCGAAGAACAAGCGAACTTTACCTTACACCAGAGCATGCGGCTCACGTGCGTGATTACCGTCACGCATCAGGACCGCAATGCCTTGGCGGAACTCATCCAGGATTACGTGCGCGCCGCGCGTGCAGTGCTCGATTCGCTTTGGGAACTGACGCCGGGCGACTTTATGCTCACCAGTCTTCCTTTGCCATCGCCGCCTTTTCCGCAGGGCGCACTTTCGCCCGGCCTGGCAAACGGAAAACTTACGGGGCTCTTTGCGGAGCGCCACACGTTTGAGGAAATTCGCCGCGCCCCCCAAAGCGGGTTTGCGATGGCGGCAACGATGTCGATTGTTGCGGAGATCGAAGAAAACTGAAAGAAGCTATCAGCCGCCGGCTCTCAGCTCTCGGCAGGCCGGCGGCGGCTCGCGGATAGCTGAAAGCTGAGAGCTGAAAGCAGTCCGAACATGGCTCCAACACTGTCTCCAACCTCAATACATCAAGGCCCGGGCCGGCTTTGGCTTTACGTGCCCGCGCCTGCACACGGAAATCGGCTGGTTGTCGGGACGGACGGTTCGCCGACGCAGCCGAGCGTGCTGGGGTCCTGGGCGGCGACAACTGCCTACATGGCCGGGCAGATGATCAAAGACGCCAACAACAATACGGAGCTTTGCCTGGCGGCCGGCACCTCCGGCTCCTCTGCCCCGTCCTGGCTGACTTCTGCCGGCCCAGCCATCAGCGATGGCGGGGCTGCCTGGCTGTTCGTCGGACCCTACGGGGCCTACTTTGCAGGAGCGACGGAGGGGGCGATCACCTCCACCTTGACACCCAAGTATCAAGAGATTGGAGCTGACCAAGTGGCCTCTCCCATCGACGTGGTGATGACTGCGGATGCCTACGAGATCGACGTCACCATCAAGCAGTCGAACTTGGCCAACTTGATTAGCTTCTTTGCTCCGGGCACCTTCTCGACCGGCACGGACGCCAACCAGCCATCCGGCGCGCAGGCCTACGAGCAGATCACGTTCGGAGGCATTATCCCTGTACTTAAGCTGGGCGTCGCAATTATCTCCCCGCGCCGTGACACGACGGGGAAGTTCGTAGTCTCGCATCTCTACCAGGCCTATCAAGCAGAGGCGGTCAAACTCCCCTTCCAGCGCGGGAAGGAAACTACTTTTGGGGTGAAGTTCAAGGGTGTCGCAGATTCCAGCCGTCCAGCCGGGGACCAGGTGGGTATGGTTTGGAGACAAGTCTGACCGGAGATCGGTTGACTTGGTGATCGGGTGATCGGGTGAACGGTACTCGGCCTCGACTATCCCCGATGCGATTGGGGTAACCAAGTTATTCACCCCACGTCGCCGTGGCACCGGACAGTGGAACAGAAGGATGGAGACAATGAAAGTCCCGGTAGAGGAACTGATTATTTTCGTTGGCCTCGATGGGCTGGCGATGGTGCAGCACGAGAGGGCCGACGTCGTGGAAGAACTTGCCACGGTGGGGACCGCGGAAGCCATCTTGCGTGCGCTCGAGGCCCAGCGGCGGGAGAAAGAGCTGAAGTTGCATCGGAAGCCTGATTGATGGTCTGAAGGGGTGGCCGGCTAACAGCGTGACATTTTACGCTGGAATGAGAGTAGCGGATCCGGCCCCCCTCACCCGACCCGCGCCGGCCGGTGAAAGCGCCGTCGCGGGTCACCCTCTCCCCCAAGGGGGAGAGGGCATTTTCATGACGAGTCGTTGCTATGACCACAGGAAACGAAATCGCGACGGCCGCCGACTTCCGCAAGCTGGCCCAAGAGAGTGCCTTCGAGGAAGCAAGGCGCGTGGTGCTGCCCGTGAGTGGTTACGCAGTAATGCTTCGACGGCCTACGAAATTCTATTGGGCGTTGCGCCGCAGCGGGTGGCCGGCGGAGTTACGCGAGAAGCTGGATTTGGTCGGCGTCGGCGTGCGGACGGAATTAACGGCCGAGGAAACACTCTTACTGGTTCGCGAAGACCGGCAGATGCTCTCGGAGGCCTTCGTTGACCCGAAGCCCTCTTTGGAGCCAGGTGCAAGTCAGTTCGATCCCAACTGGCTCCCTAAAGAGGACTCGGATTTTATTCTGAAGTACCTGCGAGGCCAGGTTCTGGCAAACGGCCAGGACCTGGAGTCCTTTCGTCGCGGCAAGCCGGAGCATATTGAGGGAAGCGGCTGCGATGGGCCGGATGTACGGCAAAACACCGAGTGAGATGCTTTTCCGTGCCGTGGCGCGTTGGCGAATTGACGAAGCCGCTACCCAGGCGCTGATGGCCGCGGATGACGTGGATCACGCAGATGACAGAAAGGCAAAGAACGTTTTTTGGTGAGTTTGTCAGTTGCCGGCTGTCAGTGAGAGCCGCCAACTGAGAATGGACGACCGGGACGAAACGATGGTTCTCGAAACGACCCCTCACCCGTCCCACTCCGGCTGATGAAAGCGCCGGCAGCGGGACACCCTCTCCCCAGGGGAGAGGGCTCGGAATTCACGGTTTTGAACTGAAGACTGAGAACTGAGAACCCAAAATGGCCACAGACAGATCCAAAGGCAGGGGCAGGACGCCGGGCATGTCGGGGACGGCGTCAAATTCGATGGTCGACCTGAATCGGGAAATCGTCGCCCCGCTTCAGGAGTTCGATAGCTTGGCCCGGCAGGTCTCCGAGGATATGGTGAACGATCTGGCGCCGAGCATGCAAACTTGGGCGAGCGAAGCGACACAGTCGATCAACGCCGCTCAAAACGCCATGCAGAATTTTCAGATGGTGGCCGGCGGGGCATTCATGGCAACCGCCGATGCCATGACGGCGGCGGGGATCGCGGCGTCCGTCTATGGCGAGAACGTCGGCAAAGCGATGGAGCAGGCCGCTAAAGCCGCCTTGGCCTCCATCTCCGAGCAGGCAGGCGTCAACGCACTCAATGCTCTGGCGCAGGGACTCTGGTTTCTCGCCCAAGCGATCTTTTTCGGAGACCCCGATGCGGCGGCCGCTGCGGCTACAGATTTTGAAGCGGCGGCGGAATGGGGCGCCATTGCCGGAGTGGCCGGCGCGGCGGCCGCCGCGATGCCGGGCGGCAAAAGCTCAAGCTCCAATCGCGAAGCAGCCAGCCGATCCGCGGGGGGCGGTTATGGCAGCACTCCGCAAACCGGCAGCTACGGCCTTGCTCCAGGTGCGGCGGGGGCGTTGAATCCCCCCAGCGGCAACCTGACCGTCATGGTAGTCGGCGAGGCGCAAGCCGGCCAATGGCTCGCCTCCACATTGAACACGGCAGTGCAGCGTGGCGTGTCGCTGAACGCCACGACGGTGCAGAAGTCGCCGTATGCGGCGGGGTAGTTATCAGTTATCAGTTATCAGTTATCAGTTATCAGTTCTCAGTTGTCAGTGCTCAGTAAGAACCGATGACTGAGAGCAGAAGAGGTTTGATAACCATTATTTCGGAGTCGGCCTTCAGGAGAAACTGAAGACTGATAACTGAGAACTGAAGACTGATAACTGAGAACTGAAGAATACACATGAGTAACCCACAGATTGTTTACGATCCCGGAACGGGCCCAGTGACGCTGACGTTCACTCGTCCTCCGCGTAAGGTTCCGGCTTACGATTACAACGCCGTCCGGCACGACAACATTTCGAGCGCCGGCGTGCGTGAAGCCGTGCTCGAACGTATCGAAGCCTTCCTGGAGTTGGAGATGGAGTGGGTGGGAATCGGCGCAGATGTGCAAGCCTGGAATCAGTTCATGCAATTTGCCCTCGGCGGCGGGCAGTTCGGCTACTACCCGGACGCCTCCCAACCGGCCTTCACCAATTACTGGCTCGAGGACACCAGTTGGACGGCAGGCTATAAAGCGCCCGGACAGTATTCTTTTAAATTGAAGTTCAGGCAAGTGGTTTCGTGAGGAGAAACTGGAAAATGGAAAATAGAAACTGGGGCATTTTCGATTTTCCATTTTCCAGTTTCCTGCTTTTATGATTCAAGGGAATCAAACTTGGACGCAAGCGTTGGCGCAAGCGCAAAAGCAGCCCTACTACTTAGTCGAGATCCCGGACTTCGCCATCGCCATCGCGAGCTTTTCCTCAACGGCTAACGTGGTGACAACCCTCGGCGGGTATGGCGTCACGCTTTATGGTGTTGGGGGGTACGGAACGTGAAAAAGGGTAAAGGATAAAGGTTAAAGGATAAAGGCGAACACTCCGTCAGCCTTTACACTTTACACCTTAACCTTTTTGAAGATGCCTACTGTTGCGCAATACTATCCCGGCGATTTTTACGGCGACGTTGCCCAGTCGCTCGCTTGGCTCTACGCGCGCCAGGAAAAGCTGGTCCAAGGCTGGGAAGCCAATGCGGTGGAAACGGGCTTTCCGGCAACCTCGTGGCCGGGGGCGCCCTGCGTCCCGACCACGCCGCCTTTTGTCGAGTGCGGCATTGTTTCGCAGAACGATCTGAGCAAGGTTGCCCAAACCGCCTGCGAAAGCATCGCCGTAGTTCCACCCGGCATTTTGATGCTCGGAGCAGATGACCAGCTTGGTCCGGACGGCTGCCCCATCGACCTCTCGCCGATCCCTCTTCCCTATGGTCTGCTCTTTCCGCCCCTGCTGCCTGTTACGGCTGCCGAGATCAGCGCCTACTACGAGCAAATGGTCGCCGACAACCCGAATGGCTCTGTAATCAATGGCGTCACTTGCCCTGTGCTGCCGGGCCTTACGATCTATGGGTATCTCTTCAACCCTCAACAGGTGATGACGAATTATCGGGTCGACCTCTTCGCCAAGACAGATCTCTTTTATTACCAGGGGTCGGCGGTAGGCACGGGGCCTTACACTTCAGGGCCGATGGTAGGGGAATATCCGACGCCCTCGCAATTTCAGTCGTTGCTGGTTCAACAGGGACTTTACGGATACTGGGGAGCGCAGGTGCCCCACCCGGGGCTAGTCATCGCGGTGCTCTACCCGACCACCGTGCCGCAGCCCGCGGAGAGTTGGTCCGGCGAGTATCTGCCCGCCGGCTGGCTGTGCCACTCGAATACCGGAGTTGGCTACAAACTGACGGATTATTTTGCGCGCATCTACGCCAAGACGGACGTTGAGTACCTGCAGGAAGACAATATCCCGATCATTGTCCAGGACGACTACCGCGCTCGGTGTGGGTCGAGTCATCCGCTTAATCCGGGCACGCCGACGGTGCATGTGCTGTACAACGATCCGGTGAAGGGCCCCACCCAGGTTTGCACCTCACTGGCCGCGGATTGGGCTTTCCCTTCTCTGCCCCTCAGCTTTATTATTCCCACTTCCGACCCTCTCTACTTCCCCGACCCGACCATGACCAACGGGGCGGCCCTCCAGAATCGCAGCTATATCTACGATTGCGCGCTGGCGATTATCGCTTTCACGGCCTCGGGGAACTTCGTCGCAGCGGCGAGAATCATCAAGCAGCTTGACGAGATCTTGGACGATCCCGGTTATCTGGCTTCGATCATTTTCGAGAACGGTGAAGATGGGCAATCCGCAACTCGCTGGACGAAGAGCAACCCGTCAGATACCGTGACCGACATCAATGATCCGACGCAGCCGCCCTATGGTGAAGGTTTGGTGGTCGATTTCCATGCGCTTGCTGCCAATGACACCTTCACTTACAGTAGCAGCGGGCTGCCCGACACCACGGACACCCAGGTCCAGTTCCAGCACAAAGAAGTCGAAGCCGTCACCTTTAATTTCACCCTTGACGTGACCACGGCGGCTCAGAAGGTAACGAGCCTCCAGGTGACCTCAGGCGCTCCGGCGGATCCCGTTCTCAACGGAACCGTGATCACGATCGCCGTGGGTCCTGGGAATGGCCTCTACCGCTTCGAACTGGTGAACGTGAGCGGACTAGTCTCGACGCTCGCCGGTGACACGCTCAATTCGATCCATAGTTTCGTGGTGACCCTGACGGCCGCCGGCGACCTGTACTTTGACAACTTTTCCGCCGGGAACGTTCAGCCTGCAAATTCCCTCGCCTTCAGTTACGACACTTACAACGGCTTGGTGGATCAAGCTTATGTTCGTGCTGGAGCCATGGCCTGGGTGTGCTATGCCTATTGCATCTACATGCAGATCACCCAAGACTACAGTCCTGCGCTCTACCTCCAGCGCATGCTCGACTTCCTTTTGACACTTCAATCCGCCGGTGGGGGTGGTTACGGCGTGGGGTTATACGGAATCGCTCCTTACGGAGCCGGCGACATCACCACGGGTCTCTTCTACCTTGGCTATGGTTCTTACATCAACCCCGGGTATCAGTTCGTGCCTGGCCTTCAATATCGAGTGTCCACCGAACACCAGATCGACCTCTATTTTGCTTTCCAGCGCAGCGCCGCAACGCTGCCCACGGCGGCGATCCAGCTTCAGAAAACCGGCACGATCACTGCAACTCAAGCAGCGGCACTGAATGCCACGGCTGCGCAGGTTGCCCTCGCCTCGAATACCATCGCCGCAAACGCCGTTGGCGCCCTCTATATTCCCCCGAGCAGCGGAGTCCCCGGGCACTTCGCTCAAGGCGCCGGAACTGCCGCTACCCCGCCAACGGGTCTTGATACCAGCCAGGCTTGTGACGCGGCAGGCACCTGGGCGGCGCTTTTCTGCCACGCCATCGGGCGCGACGACCTGGCACTGCAATGCCTCGAGTTTGTCGACCAGAATTTCCTGCTTCAGAATCAGCAGATTCTGTTGTCCTCGGCCACTAATTCCTATAACGAAACTTACCAGCAGCTAACGCACTTTAGTGGAAGTAAGTTCTTTAACGACTCTCCGGGAGGCTATTCAGGTTCGCCTCCGAGCGTTTCACAAGAGCAGAGCTGGAGCATGATTCTGGGGTTGCTGGACCTGTACAATGTCTCGGGAGTGGCCAATTATTTCGCGGGCGTCTACGGCAGCCTCGATAATTACCTCACCACGCTGATCACCAGCCAACGCACCGTACGGTCGACCACCGGCGATGGCTCGTTCCTGACGTATTCCCTGGCCTCTCGCGATCTACCTTATGAGTTCGAGGTCTGGCCGGGCTTCTCCCCAACGGCATGGTTCTATCTTGTTTCAACACATCCGGGCCTGCTGCTCACACTTGGTAATCTCCCGACGATTATTCCTTACCTTCAAATTCCCCAGGGGGCAAGCCAGTCTGTCAATGAACTCGAAGGCGCTTCTTCGCTGGGCAGCATGACGGTGACCTGTATCGACCCCAATGGCACGCTCAAGGGTCTGGCGGCTCAGAACGTGTTGATCGGCAGGGTTGTGAAGCTCAAGCAAGGATTTCCGGGCATGGCGGTGGGCGACTTCACAACCCTGCAAACCCTGCAGATCACCCAGGTTGGCCAGGACCCGGACGGACGTATCACCATTCAATGCGCGGACGTGCAGCGCTTCATTCAAGGGATGCAAATATGGTTGAGGGGCGGGCCCCTCTGGTGGGCGCCCGGCGAGCCCACCGCGGAGCAACCGGTGGGTGCATCCTGGATCGAGAACGGCTACGCGGTGAGCGACAAGAACCCGCGCTACGTGGCCGGGAACCCTATCGACATTATCCTTGCGGTGCTCCAGAACGAACTGGGCGTGGGCCAGGACCCGGCGCTCCTTACCTCGAATTACGTGATGCAAAGCCTCGCACCCGTGTACGAGTCGCAGCAGAATTATGAGCCCTTGCCGCCACCGGAAGGCTGGGCCGTCTATACGCCTGGACAAGATTCAACGTTAATCAATCCCAATCCCTATATTGACGTGCCTGGCTTGCTGGCTTTGCGCGACGCTCAGTTTTCCGGCCTCTGGTTTGATTTTGTCATCACGCGGCCGATCGATGGAAAGCAGTTCCTCGAAGAGCAGATCTTGAAGCCCCTCGGCCTTTACTGGATCGTTCGCGCGGATGGCCACCTCTCGCTCAAGACCATGAAGCCGCCGGTTGAGCAAACGCCTGTCTTCTCTTTCAGCGCCAAGAACATCGTGGGAATCCCCACGACCCAGCGGCAAAACATCATCAACTTGGTTACCTTTCAGTTGGACGTCCAGCAAGGCGGCGTCACCACGTCGGCGCGCAGTTACGGTTATCAGGTGAACTACGAACAGCAAACCTCACTTCAAACCTATCGGCAGGTCTTCGAACAGCAAATTCAGTCTACCGGCCTTCGCGTGGCGCGCGGTGGCATGATGCTCTCGCGCCTACTCTCCGATCGCATCTTTCGCCGTCACGCCTTCGGCCCGCCCACTTATAAATTCACGGCGCAGCTCGCTACTTTGCCCGTGGAGTTGGGCGATTACGTTTGGCTGAGCCACCCGAAAGTCCTGGATCTCAATTCCGGCAAGCTGGGGCTGAACAATGTGATCTGCGAAGTACTTGACCGGCAACCCAATTATAGCCAGGCCACGGTCGATTTCACCCTGCTTGACACGCGCTTCATCAATATCTCGCCGCCTTACCAGATCGCGGCGGCCCCAGGCAATATTCCACCCTGGAGTCAGGCCTCGGCCCAGCAGCGAGCCCAGTACATGTTCATTTCTTCCGCAAGCATGGGTGGTGAGAACAGCGATGGGACAGCGGGGAACACAATCTTTTGAGAGCGGAAAATGAGGACTGGAAACTGGAAACTGGAAAATAGAAACTGGGAACCTGCGAAGTTTTTCCAGATCACACCGCTCTATTCAGGTCTCGATTCTCTAATTTCCATTTTCTATTTTCCAGTTTCCAGTCTCCTGTTCATAAATGGTGATGCATGTCTCAACTAACACTTGGTTCGATTCCGGGATTCTTCGATCTTGCGGACAGCGCCATCGCAGCCGGCCAGCCCCTCACGGACGATAGCATGCTGAAGATCTCTCATAACGCCAAGTTTGGTACGGTGCGCAGCAAGCTGATCTTCATGGGCTTCTATGCCAACGGCAACACGGTGCCAACCCCGATCGACCCTGACGACGGCTACGCCTATTCGCGCGGCGAGTGCCAGTTCGTCTGGATGATCTACAGCAATCGCGCACCCGCTCCGGGATTCGTTCCCGGTCAGGCGCCCCCACCAGCCCAAGCCAATTCACAGTCGGGCCAGCTCTACAACTACCCCGGCTCGTGGGACGTCAACGATGTGACAGGGGTAGTTAGTCTCCGGACAACTTATTGGCAAAACGGGACGGAAGTCGTGACCAACGACGGAATCATAAAGGTTTACGCAGTCTGCTTACGCTTGAGCTTGAACAGCGCAAATTAAAAGGCAGAGACGAGTGACCGATGACGAGTGACGAGCGAAAGAGAAACGTCCGAGCGAACCCTTTGGGGCTCCTAACCGATCACTCGCCCTTGACCGCTGGTCATCCAGTTCGTCACTCGTCACTCATCACTCGTCACTGAGGTTTAATCATGGCGGTAACAAGAACAGTTCTCCCGCGCAAGGGTTTGATCCAATCCCAACACGGCCTGACCAGCTATGAGGCTGACCAGGACCAAAACTGGACGCTCCTCGATGCGAATGTGGCGTTCCTGAGCGACCTTCCTGTTTCCCTGTTTCAGCCGCTCGGGTGCAACGGGCTGGTGTCGGGATTCGTTCTCTCCACTTCCGGCACATTGGTCCCCGGCATCACGTCAGGGGTACTTTTCGCGCAAGGCGCAGACTACGCGCCCACGAGCGCGCCAACGCTCGGGCCGGCGCCGGCAAATCAGACCAGCTACCTGTTTTATAACTCAAGCACTGGGTTTTACTACCAGACTGGGGCAGTAGGTGCGCAGGCCGGCGACGCCCTGGTGGGCACGGTCACTACAAACGCCACGACCGTGGTTGCCGTCCAGCAAGCCACACCCATCTATGGCTCGATAAACATCACCTCCGCTGCCGCCGGCAATGGTTCGGCCGCGCATTTACTCGGCCGAGCCCCGCTCTGCGCCATCATTCAAATGACCAGCGGCGGCGCGATCTGGTTTCAAACTCCAACCAGCTACGATGGCACTCGCGTCTATTATGTGGCTTCCGATGCGGGAGTTACCGCTCGGGTGATTGTGTGGTGAGAAAAGCATACTTCACCACGCCGGCTGAGAAAAGCCATCGTTAGGCACCAGGCTCGCGGCGTTGGGACCGAAAAGGAAGCCAGTGCCGCGGGAGCGCTTAAAGAGACAACTCCTGCCAGAATTCGGTTGGCTGGAGCCATTGACCGTCTCATTCCTCCCATCACCGGTATCCTGGCACTTCCCTTTGGGTTATACTGGGCCCAGAGGGTAAACTATGTTCTTCTTACGCACCGCCTCCCTTTCAGTAGCTATAGTGATGTTTCTGCCTGGTGGCGCATGGAGCTCACGCCTTGACAGGCAGGCGACCGCGATTCTGCGCGCGGCTCCCGAAATGGATTTCACTTTGGAGGGAACCGTCAATTCTCTGGACCACAACAAACTCACCGTACACACTGAGGAAAACATCATTTTCCATGTGAACTACGATGACAAGACCGAGTTTAAGGATGAAGACGGCAAGCCCGCCCACAGTACTGATCTTCGCGTGGGCTCAAGAATTAGGGTAGAAGGCGATCTTGCCGAAAGCGGCGAGATAGCCGCGCAGAGGATTACACTGCTAAAAGCACCGCCCCCAAAATAGACCATCAATGGAAGTCATGTGAGGCCATTTCGGCGAATGCCACCGGCAGCGCACGGACGTGTTCTGCTTTCACGGAAACTACGCCCTCCTGATTTTGCAGCTTGCCATCAATCAGTAAGAATTGTTGCTGGACCACGGTCGCATAATCTTCCTCAAACAATTGAGGCGTGATGATGGCATTGGTGATGCCTGTTTCGTCTTCAAGGCTGAGAAACACAAAACCTTTCGCCGTTCCCGGCCGCTGCCGGGCGATAACAGCCCCGGCGATCCGAACGGTCGATCCGTTGCGCAAACGGTGAAGGTCGGCGGCCGATCGCACACCTTCCTTTATGAGTTGTGGTCTTTTATACGCCATAGGATGAAGTCCAATGGTCATTCCCGTGCCCCGAAAATCCGCAAGGAGCCTCTCCTCGGGTTTCATGGGAGCTAAGGGAGAATTCTCGCGCGCCGACTTAAGTTCGGGCAACCGCTCAAGAAGCGGACCGGTGCGTCTTGCCGCCCGCTCGATCTGCCAAGACGCATCCCTGCGATGGATTCCCGCCTCTCGGCCGTTAATGAAATTCAAAGCTCCGATATCCGCCAAAACTGCCAATTCGGATTTCTGGATTGCCGGAATCCGAAGCTTCAAGTCCTCGACCGAGGAGAACGGTCGAATGCGGCGTTCCTGCACGATCTGCAATCCAATCTCCTGCCGCAAGCCCTTCGCGTAGCGAAGCCCCATGCGCAAAGCAAAACCCTGTTTGTATTTTTCGAGCGTACACAGCCAATCCGAACGCATCACATCAATCGGGTGGATCTTCAAACCATGCCTTTGCGCATCCTTCACTAGGGTTGCCGGTTGGTAGAATCCCATGGGCTGGTTGTTCAGAAGCGCCGCTGTAAAAGCCGCGAGGTAATGGCACTTCAAGAAGGCGCTGGCATAGGCCAGCAAAGCAAAACTCGCCGCGTGCGATTCCGGAAATCCATACAGAGCGAAGGAAGTAATCGCCTTTACAATCTTGTCTTGCGTTTCCGCCTCAATCCCTTTTTTCGCCATTCCGGCGCGAAGCTTTATCTCAATGTCCTTCATGCGCAGCTCGGACCGTTTGAATCCGAATGCCCGCCGCAACTCCTCTGCCTCGCCTCCTGAGAATCCCGCGGCAATCATTGCCATGCGCAGCAACTGCTCCTGGAAAAGCGGCACTCCGAGTGTGCGTGCCAGTACGGGCTCCAGCGAAGGATGCAAGCACTGCGGCAATTCACGACCCTGCCGGCGTTTCAGGTAGGGGTGAACCATCTTCCCGACAATCGGGCCGGGGCGGATGATGCCCACCTGAACCACAAGGTCATAAAAACACCTCGGTTGAAGCCGCGGCAAAAACGCCATCTGGGCGCGGCTCTCAATCTGGAACATCCCCACCGTGTCCGCCTTTTGCAGCGCTGCATAGACCCTTGGATCATTGGGCGGCAGATGCGCCAGGTCGATTTTCTCTCCATAATCTTCCCGGATAATCTCGATACAATCCTCCAGGGTAGCCATCATGCCCAGGCCAAGCAGATCGACTTTCACGATCCCCATGTCGGCGCAATCTTCCTTATCCCATTGCACCACCACACGTCCCGGCATCGTGGCCGGCTGGAGCGGAACAATCGAATCGAGTTCTCCCTGACACACTACCATCCCACCGGAATGCTGCCCCAGATGCCGGGGCATATCCTGAGCCATCAGGCACAGTTCGACGAATTTCCGGATTTGCAGGTTCTGGTAGTCCAGGCCTGCTTCGCGAACGTGGCCCTCCAGTGTCCGGCCCGGGTCGGGGTACTGCCAAGCTCCCACCAAGCTTGAAATACGATCGAGAACTTCCGGCTGGAAGGAAAGCACCTTGCCGATTTCACGAGCGGCAGAGCGACCGCGATACGTAATGACGTTCGCCGTCATGGCCGCGCCCAATTTCCCGTAGCGCTCATAGACGTATTGAATCGCCCGTTCACGCTGGGCGCCGCTGGGAAGGTCAAGATCGATGTCGGGCCATTCTCCGCGTTGCTCAGAAAGAAAGCGCTCGAAAAGCAGGTCCATGGCAACCGGGTCGACAGCCGTAATACCCAGTGAATAGCACACCGCACTGTTGGCCGCCGAGCCGCGTCCTTGCACCAGAATCTGCTTTTCCCGGCAGAAGCGCACAATGTCCCAGACAATCAGGAAGTATCCCGGCAGATCAAGCTTTTCAATTAAGGCGAGTTCACGCTCAACCTGTTTTCGAGCCTTCTCGTTATGCGATCCGTAGCGAGCGATCATTCCCTCCTCGACACGCCGCCGCAGGAAACTCATTTGAGTCTCGCCTGAGGGAAGAGGGTATTTTGGAAACCGATACCCCAAATCGTTGAGCGTAAACTCCAAACGAGAGGAAAGAATCCCGGTATTCTCCGCTGCTTCAGGAAGGTCAGAAAAAAGCCGCGTCATCTCAGCGGGGAGCTTGAGATAGCGCTCGGAGTTCTGGGAGAGGAATCGCCCGGCGGTGGCCAGTGTTCGATGGTTCCGAAGGCAAGTAAATACATCGAGCAGTTGACGCTGCTCCGGGCGCGCATAACACACCCCATTGGTCGCCAGCAGAGGCAGGCGCAATTTCCTCGCAATTTCTATAGCCGCCTGGTTTCGTCTTTCTTCTTCACGGTTGAAATGCCGCTGGAGTTCGACATAAACGTTTTCCCGGCCAAACACCTGGCAAAGCAGTTCCACCTGCTCAATTCCCGTGTGGATTTCACCGGTTCCCAGAGCGTATGCCAGCGGTCCCTCGTCTCCCCCGGTCAGGCAGACCAGCCCAGACGCCTTCTGCGCCACCTCTTCATCGAGGACATAAGCATCCCCTTTCTTCCCCCTCAATTTCATTTGGGTTATCAAACGGCAAAGGTTTTGATACCCTGCGCGCGATTTGACGAGCAGGGGATAACGCCAACCTTGTGGCGATGACACTTCGGCGCCGATGTGGGGGCTGAGGGATAATTTCCGTGCCGCGAGATGAAACCGGGGTGATCCATAAACGCCATCGCGGTCAAGCAGAGCCATAGCCGGCATTTGATAGTGCGCGCAGAGGTTCGCTAATTCCTCCGGGGTGCAGGCCCCCTCAAGAAAACTGAACGCAGAGCGAGCGTGCAGCTCAACGTAGCTCAATCGAAGGTCCCCCACACGTACCACCCCTTTTTGGCGCAGTCATAGCACACGCGGTAAACCCCTTGTGGCTTGCCGCTTTTTGTCTTCGAATTGGATTGAATCTCGAGATCCCATTCATCCTTGGCGTAAGAGTCCTCCCTCCACCAATCTCCCGAAGAGCGCCAGGGCCCTGAAGCAGCAATCACTCGCCCGCGAAAGCCCGAAAAAGCAATCTGCACAGGATAGCCATTGCGAGTTTCGACTCGAGCGGCCGGCGCCGGGCGGTACACTCGCAACGCACTCTGAACCTCTTTTTCAAGTCCTTGACTCGGAGATCGAAGCGCGCGGGCATGAGCCCTTTGTTCTCTTTGGATTCCGCCCCCAAGTGAGCTCCGCCCTGGCCGGCAACTATCCCTCGAAGCTGAAATAGGATCAAACCGGCACATCCGGAACCCCTCCGGCCGATGCGTATCCAAAAGGTCTGGGGAGCCAATATTCGCACCTCCGACTAAGCTCGCCAGGCGCGCAACCGTCAATTCAACTTTTTCAGGGTCGGGGCAAATCGCGGAGAACAGGTCTCCTTGCGAAGTGCGTGGACGCACCGCGTCCACGGCCAGCATGATTTTCACAACCGGCGCGGGAGGAGGAGCAGATTGCAGACGTAAGACTAGCAACTTCAAGAGAGTCCTTGGATCGCTCATCGGCACCGGAAGCCGCAAAGCCAATTGGAAAATTTCCGACGCCTCCCCTTCCCCCGGATCAGTCGTCTCGGCGCATGGATGCCCGGCCGCATTTCGACCGTCTTCGAACGATGGCTGGAGCTGGAGCCGCAGATCCATGCCCCCCGCAGCCAGGGAACGCGCAGCTATTCTTGAGCACATTCGCTCCAGCAACTGGCACAAGAGAATTGATAAAGGCTCCATCTCAGCTACGGCGTCTTCCAACTGCATCTCCTCTTCAAAATAACCAGCCGGTTGCGCCGGGATCAGCGCTCGCACTGCGCCGCCGCGTGCCAGTTTGTGCAGGCGGACCCCTTCTTGCCCGAGACGCTCCGAAAGCTCCAGGACTGGCAAGGCCGCAAACGATGCGCAGGTGTGGACACCCCAACGATTCAGCGTTTCCGAAAGGTCCGTCAGATCGTGTGCTGCACTCGCAGTTTCGCCGTTCGGTGGGGAAACACTCACGCCTGCAGCGGAGAATAAAAGGGCAGTAACCGGCGCCTTCCCAATAATGGCCGCTTCTTCACCTTCAGGAATAACTGTGATCCCGGGGAAAGCACGGGAAGCAAGAATAGCGGCCTCGATGTTGCAGGCGGTGGCAATTTGCGTTTCCAGGCCAAGGCTCTTGGCACCTTCAGCGAGACGGTGGATGATGTTCTCGTCTGACCCGAATAAGGAAGCAAGCCCGGCAAGATCGAGGACGATGTCATCCGGCGCAGTATCTTCAACTCGGGGTGAAATAGACCAGGCAAGATCGAGCAACGCGGCGTGTGCGATTCGCTCCTGGAGGCGCGAGCGTTGGAGGATCCCAATCCCACCGAATTGCTCTACTTCGGACTTGGTCATTCCAGGCTTGATTCCTCTCGTCGAGGCCTGCGGGTTTAAGCATATAACTGGGCGGAGCGGCGAAGCCGCATCTACAAGAACCATGGCCCTCATACCGAGTCCCGGCGCTGAGCGCACCACAGCTTGCAGCATAAAATCCGGAACGAAAATGGAAGCAAACGACATGGCAGCACCTACGAGGAACAAACTCGGTACTCATCTCTTCCCGCCGCAGCTCAGCGAGCTCTTGAACGCACCACTTTGGCCATCAACCGCGAACCGCGGAACAGGCGCACCCCCGGATCCCCTGAAATCTCACCGTGATTTTGTGTAGCCTCCAACCATTGGGCGGTTCCCGTCTCCATTTGCACCACGAGCGACGCACAGGATTTGGCGTGCGGTTCCTGCTCAAGCACCAGGAAGATGGCAGGCGTGTGCTCGACAGCGCGACGAAACCGGAACCACACATAGAGAGGAAGGCGGCGGACCGTTTCCGGAGGGAAGTCGCCCAGGTCCAAAACGACCAGCCCGAAGCCGCCGGCATGCAAGACTAGATCGGTAGCCCGCAAGGCCTGATCGATGCTGGCGCAGCGCACCCACAATAACCGGCTTAATTCCACACCGGTCGCTTCCGCGGAATAGGGGTCGAAAGCGTTGTGCGCATCAATGAAAGCGCAGGCTTCGCCTTCCGCCGTGCGCAAGGCCAGAGCCGACAGCATCAAACTGGTCCGGCCGGAACCGCTGGGCCCGCAAATCTCCGTGATGGCGCCGCGGGGCAATCCTCCGGTCAGGGAATCAGCCTCAAAGTTTCCCGTGGGGACTCTTGCACCCCTCTTGGGGGTCCGCCAAGTAGAGGGATCTGGAAGGCGGGAAGCCAGAAGCGAGGCAATTTGGGAGCGCAACAGTTTTGAATCCCGAGCCATGGGCTTACTCCTCATCTTCGCTTTTTCTTCGCCTACCTCAAAAGTATCGCTCTGGCGGCCTCCCTTGTCAAGGCCTCCCTCAATCGTTGCTTGGTTCGGCGGTGTAAGAGGAATTTCTGCTCATCCGGCGGCAGTTCGACTTGCCACTCTGCCAGAAAGCGCATCGTAACTCTGAGGGTTTTTGAACTCAGTGTGGGAGACCAAGCATTTCAGCGTGGAGGTCCAGGGCCTGGTAAATTTCGTGCAGAAAATCCTTCCGCAGGCGTGTGCTGCCGGCGGTCTCAACGGAGCGATTCATTGACAGAAATGCGATGCGAGATTGGTGAGGCAACAGCCAAGTGTACCGCCACAGGTACAAGCCTGAGACAGGAAGGGAAGGCAGGTAGTATCCCGCTCCGCGCCGGCCCCAATAGTGCGCGACGAAGACGACCTCGAGGATATACGACCCCAAGATTACCATCCCGCGCCAGAGCCATGTGGTGAACTTGTCCCCGTCCGTTGCCTTCTTGAGTAAACCCGTCCAATAGAGGACGGCCAAGGCCATGAGGTGATTGACCAGTCCGTAGATGGCGAGGGGAAACCCCAAAACCGTTTCCAGTAAAACGACGGCGCGGCCCGGAGGTGTGCTCAGCCATGCACCCGCCCCTTCGGTTTCAAGGCGGTGGAGTGCGCCCCTACGGCTGGCCTCGCGCCAAGCTGCAAGCATTTCCCGCAGGGAGACCAGCAAACCGGGATGCAAGTAGTTCATCTGCTCTGCCCACTGAACCACAAAACGGCTGAGTTCAAACCCCTCGAGCTTCTGCATCCCTCCCGGCTGCGCCTCAAATTTTTCCTTCAGGCCATCGCGCAAGGCATGCTCGAGGTCCTCCAGGAAATCCGAGAGCGCCGAGGGTTGAAGGCGGAAAGAGTTTTCCTGACATCTCTTTTCGAGCTGGCGGGCGACTTCCTGCGCTCGATCTTGCTCACTGCCTACAGCGCTTGAAATAAGGTCTTTCGCAATCTCCGGCCAATCAATATCGACCAATACCTCTCTTGTATGTGTGTGACCCACGGGCACAAAAAGGTAAACGGGGAACATCTCGAGTCCCACAAGCACGGATTGCGGGCCGACTGCGTTCAGGGCGATCGAAGCCGCATCCGCGGCGAGGCCGCGTCCCCCGGAAGAATTCGCCGGGCCCGGCGCGACGAAGGTCGCCACCGCAGCCTTCTCCGCCAATAGGGCACGACAGGTTTCAAGCGCCGCCGGGCGGTTCTCGGGAGTGTAGCTGATCATGCCCAAGCCCCGCGCCAGAATTGTTGGGAGCAGTCCTTTGGCTAATCTCGCGGGGATAAGGCAGCGCACCTGCCGCTCGAATCCCGCCACCAGAATCAGGGCGTCATAAAAGCTCTCCGGGCGGCTGACCAACAGAAGGGCCGGGTCTGGCTGCATCAATCGATCCTCGTGCAGGACGAGGATTTTTCGAAACGTGAGGGCAAACCACAGCCGGATCACGCCTCGCCAAAACCTGTAAATAACGGGTATGGCCGGCGCCGGGTTGGGAGCAAACTCAATAGTTGCCGTGGTGCTTTCCATCCGAAGCCCTCTCCGGTTTCATCTGGCCGTCGATCAACGGCGGCGCTGCGCGCGGCGCGAGGGTCCGCGTGTGGGCGGCGAATTGCTGTCCCATCCCTCGACAAACCCCTGCGGGCGCGTAATGGTATCAAACAAAGCGTACACCTTCTGAACTCTGTTCCCCTGTTCGTCCAGCAGATTGAGGCGGAATTGAGGGACTTTCGAATTCTGCGTCACGCGAAGGGGAAAGTACCCGCGCAGGCCGCTTTCAGCGTAGGAGGTGACGTATTGCTGGTTTTTCACCCACCAAGTGAAAACCCGAATGTGAGTGAAGTCCGCGTCCTGGTTGGCGGCGCGATCGGCGGCGAGGTATTGTGGAACCTGGCGGCCATTGTCGGCCACCGTATTGAGCACCGTCCAAGCCACCAAGTTATAGCCCTGGGCGTTGGCGCCGATCGGCGCCGGAATATCAAGCGTAACGAAGCGGCCCAGAACCCAGCCGGCGCGGGTGTCCGCCTTGACGAGATACCACGCTTCCTTGACCGGCTGTGAAGATGGATCGGCAGATGGAGAGGGCCGCTCCACGATCTTCCGCCCAAACACCTGGAGTTTCTGGTTGTTGGGAAGTTGAGCGAGAGAAACCGAGTCGCGCGAGGGTTCGAATCTTAAATTGATCGACTGCGGCGCGTGGCCTTCCGCCTGCACAGGAATGTTCTCCAGGTCCCTCAGCAGCTTCTGAGAGCCTTCGTAGGCCGGCCCATCCACGATGTCCTTGCCTTCCACCCATCCCGCGCGGCCATCTTCGAGTTTGACTTTTGCCCAGTTGCGCGAGCGAAGAAGAACCTGCACCCGGTCTCCAGCCTTTACCGATTCGACGGCCAAGCGGATCTGGCCCGGGGCATCCACCACTTCCAGCGAACTCGGCAGCACATAAGCCACATCCTTGGGGGAACTCGCCTTGCGCCACGATGCATAATAATGGTAGCCAATGATTCCGGCAGCGATGATCAAGAGGAAGGCAAGAAGTTTGAATCGGATATGCAGCCTCCCCATGTTCAGGATTCTGTCCTCACGCCAGGCTCGACGCGTCTTGGGTTACGGCAACTCCGCGTCTGCACTCCAAGAAGTATTCAAAATCTTGAGGCATATTCTACACTATTATAGAGGTGAATTACGAAAGTCGAACGACTTCTAATCCCGAGCCCGGCAGGAACGCTCGAAGCCCTTCTCGAGTGGGATCCCCGGATAAAGCCACGCGGCGCGGCGCTCGTGTGCCATCCTCACCCGCTCTATGGCGGGACGATGCATAACAAGGTGGCTTTCCGAGCCGCGAAGGCTGCCGTCGAAGCAGGCCTGGCGGCTCTGCGCTTCAATTTCCGCGGAGTCGGGAAGAGTGCGGGGAGCTACAGCGACGGCATCGGCGAAGGCGAAGACGTCACGGCGGCGCTGAATTTCCTCGCCGCGCGCTTCCCTGCTGTTCCGGTCTGCCTCATCGGGTTTTCTTTCGGCGCGAGTGTCGGACTTCGGGTTGGAGCTACCGACCCGCGCGTCGCAGTGTTGGCGGGGCTGGGAGTTCCCGTGGCGGTCATGAATCTCGACTTCCTGCTTGGGGTGTTGAAACCCAAGCTCATCGTTCAGGGAACGCTCGACCAATTTGGGCCGCGCGAGGAAGTGGAGCGTTTTTATAACTCGCTGGCTGACCCTAAACAAATCCGTTGGATTCAGAATGCGGATCATTTCTTCACCGGCAAGCTCGAGGAGGTCCAGCGAGTCCTCAGCGACTTCTTGAAATCGGTGCGGAATCTGCCCGCCGCAGAGTAGGCCGCTGTGGTGCGGGCGTCTCGCCCGCCGTGGCGCAGGCATTCCTTCGCTGCGCTCAGGACAGGCTCTGCCCGCGAGTTCTTGCGGGGGCGAGACGCCCCCGCGACAGCGGGCGGGACGCCCGCACCACGCAGGAGAAGCGAACCGATGGACAAAGACGATGGTCAGGAGAGCCAGCCGCTCTATTGCCCCCGATGCGGCGAGGTGGTCGAGCCGCTGGTGTGCGGCGACTGCGGCGCGGTGATTTGCCGCCAATGCGGGACGGCGCTCGAACGGGTGGATGAACTGGGGATAGGCTAGCAACCTAGCATGGTGTCATCCTGAGAAGCCATAGGCGGTCCTGAGCGAAGCGAAGGAAGGATCTCCGTAGTTTGATGAAACCTCAACTGCCGGGATTCCCCGATTTCTGGGGTCCGATGGTCCGATCCGAATCGGACCGGAAATCGGACTTCGCTTCGCTCAGAATGACAGTGTCCACGCGTTTTTCCGCAGCACGCGAAGACCGGCCGCGCCGCGTCTAGTATGAGGCGAGCGCTCTCGCCGCGCGGACGATATCCGCCGGTTGGGGAAGCACCGCGTCCTCGAGCACCGGGTGATAGGGAACGTACACGTCCTTGGCTGCCAGCCGCCGCACGGGAGCGTCGAGAAACTCGAAAAGCTCGTCGGCGATCCGGGCGGCGATTTCCGCTCCATAGCCCCAGGAAATGTTGTCCTCGTGCAGGACTAAAACCCGGTTGGTTTTTTTCACCGAGGCGGCGATCAGTTCCCAGTCGTAAGGATTGAGCGAGCGCAGATCGAGGATCTCCGGCTGAATCCCCTCCTGCTCGAGTGGCTTTAACGACTGGACGGCGAGGTGCACGAGCGACCCGTAGGTCACGATGGTCAGCGTCGTCCCCTCCTGGACCAGTCGGGCTTTTCCGAACGGAATCATGTAATCGCGTCCGGGATACGGAGCGCGGTTATGGGTCTGCCGGTAAAGGTGCTTCGGTTCGAGGAAGAGGACGGGATCGTCGCAGCGGATCGCGGTGCGCAGCAGGCCATTGGCATCCAGGGCCGTCGCCGGCATGACCACGCGCAAGCCGGGCAAGTGCGTGAAGATGGATTCGCCGGATTGGCTGTGATAAATCGCGCCTCCCGCCAGATACCCTCCGATGGGCGCGCGGATGACGAACGGGCAGGAGAAGTCGTTGTTGGAGCGCCAGCGCAGGGTGAGCGCTTCGTCGCGAATCTGCATCATGGCCGGCCAGATATAGTCGAAGAACTGGATTTCGACCACGGGTTTCAGGCCGCGCGTGGCCATACCCATGGCACGGCCCACTATACTCGCCTCTGCGAGGTGGGAATTGTAGCAGCGGGCGCTGCCGAAGTGCCGCTGCAGCCCGTGCGTCACCTTGAACACCCCGCCCTTGCCCTTCACCTTGGGAAGTTCGTTCTCGTGGCTGCAGTCCGCCACGTCTTCTCCAAAAACCACCACGCGCGGGTCGCGCGCCATCTCGTCGCGCAAGGCGGCGTTAATGAGATCGACCATGGTCTTCGGCTCGCCATGGAATTTCGCCGGCTGGTCGAATTGTGAGGAAGTGGGGTCCACGGTGGGCGAGCATAGGAACCGCAAGACGGTATTCGGCGGAGCGGGCTCAGCCGCCAGAGCCTGGTCCACCGCTTCGCGGATTTCACGGTCCACCCCGGCTTCAATTTCCTTCAATGCTTTCTCACTGACCCACTCTTCCTGTCGCAACAGGTTGGCCAATCGAGTCAGAGGATCCCGCCGAGCTTCCTCTTGGCGCACCTCGTCCGACTTGTAAAGCCGTTCATCGTCCGAGAGAGAATGGGAGTAAGGCCTTATGACGTGGGCATGGATCAGCGCCGGCCCTTTTCGCTGCCGGACGTACTCCACCGCTTTCCCGGCCGCTTCATAGCTCTCCGGAAAATCCGTGCCGTCGCATTCGAGCACCAGGAGGTGCGGAAAACTCTTCACCAGGCGCGAAATGCTGCCTCCGGCGGTTTGCACATCCACCGGCACGGAAATGGCGTAACCGTTGTCCTCCACCACGTAAAAGACCGGCAGCCTGCGGCCACACGCCCAGTTGAGCGATTCCCAGAATTCACCTTCGCTCGAAGCCCCGTCGCCAAGCGAGACGTAGACGACTTCATCCGCATGAAAGCCTTTGGCAAGCTCTGCGGCTTCTTTCACCAGCTCGAAATACTGGCTGCCTTCGGCCGCGCCCACGGCTTGCAGGATTTGCGTCCCGGTGGGACTGGATTGGGAAACTATGTGGAGCTTTTTGCTGCTCCAATGCGAGGGCATCTGGCGTCCGCCGGATGCCGGGTCGTCCTGGGCCCCGACGGAACCCAAAAACATATCGTAAGGCGTTACGCCCAGTTGAAGGCAAAGCGCCCGGTCGCGGTAATAAGGATAAAACCAGTCGTAGCCGGCTTTCAGATGCAGGGCTGCCGCAACCCCGATGGTCTCGTGGCCGACCCCGCTGATTTGAAAGAAGGCCCGGTTCTGGCGCTTGAGCTGAATCTCCTTGTCGTCAACCCGCCGCGACATGTAAACCATCCGATAGGCATCGACGAGCAGTTCCTTCGTAAGCTTCGTAGCTTTCACCTCATGGTTGGTGACAGTGGACATGTGCCCTCGCTGGAAGGAGCTAAGAACCACACGGTATTGTGCCGACATCAAGCCCCGGGTGCCAAGTTACAGAAGTAATAGTACTGCCCCGGACCTGACCCTCGTGAGTTCATGGCGGGGGACTGCACCGCGCTCCCTCGCCGCCTTGTTTCCCCCGAGCTGGCCATTCTATGAGCCGCTTGAGAATTATCAGATTGCCAAAAGCCAATGTCAACCCGTGATGTGGTGCGGGCATCTTGCCCGCTGTGGTGCGGGCGTCCCGCCCGCTGCATCTTGCCCGCACGTGGGTGCGGCACGATCCCGCCACAGCGGGCGAGATGCCCGCACCACATAAACCCGAAATAACAGTCCCGATGAAAACCATGCGCCTGCCTAGCCGACTACTTGTCACGGTCTCGTCGTGGTGTTGCGACTCCGGGGCCTTGACTTCGTTTTCGCAAAATGTGCTGTTCTTTGCTCCTTTCAGGGTCTGATTAGTGTTAATCTGCGCGCAAAACGCACGTCATTTGCACCATGCAAAAAAGTGATGTCCTTTGTTTTCAGGTACTTCTTAGCTTCGTTCCCACTGTTTTTGTATTTTCTCGCGCGCCTCGTCATTCCGCCAACCAAGCAGCCGATAAGCCTGCCCCGTTCCCCCGCTCCGGACCCAACCGGAACATGTGCGGCGTCAAAAAGCTCGAATTGTGCGTTTATTGCGCGCATTAAGCACTCAATTTGAGTTCGTTTTGAGTTCGTTTTGAGTTCGTTTTCAAATTGCCTCATGTGTTTTCAATGACATACTGGCTTCGTTCGTACTATTTTTTGTTTTTTTCGGACCCCGGTTGTCCCCAGTGCCGGGACTATTGCGCTTTTCCTCGCGGTCCAAAGTCCGGCAACGACAATCTGTCCACAAAATGACCACAGTTATAGGCTACCATACCTCCGAGGGGTTGTCAAGTGAAAAACGCTAAGTGTGTCAAAGCTCTTTAGAAATGTCCCCTTTCTTATCTCGTTAGAAATGTCCCCTTTTCGAACTTATTGCTG
>JBEKMN010000022.1:0-62924 GCA_050008495.1 Terriglobia bacterium
AGGATCGCCGCCGCAAACAGGAATAACTGATGCTCATCCACCCGCTCGCGCCGGGGCCCGTAGCGCGCCCGCAGCAGTTGTTCCACCCAGTGCTGGAGTTGCCGCAGCTTCCGCTCCCGTTGCTCGGCTTCCTGTAACAACCCGATCACCATCTGCCGCAAGGCCGAGGCGTCTTCCGGCAACTGCTTGGGATCAATTTCCACCGGCGCGCTTCTCCTTCTCTCGTTCCGCCCGCTCCCGCTCGATCTCCAACGCCACCCACTTGTTGACGAGCTCCCGCAGCCGTTTGTAGCTCGCCACCTTCCGGCGCATCGGCTCGACCTGCTCGGGCCGCAGGAAACGAGTGCTGCCCTTGCCCTGCCACGTGAAGCTCAACTGGTAATACGGCCCATGCTTCTGGGGCTTCTTCGGGTCCTTGCAGCGGCAGCCCGCCTGGCCGCACACATTGTACTGTTCAGTGATGCTCCCTGGATGCAGGGGCCCCAGTTCCAGCAGTTGCCGTTGGAGCCGTGCGATGCGTCGTTGAACTTGGGTCAAATCCATTATACCGATAGACATATCATGTCTATCGGCGACTGTCAACAAAAAAATGATCCCTCGGCGCAAATTATTCCTTCTCCGCCTCCGGTGTAGCTTCCGACGAGGTTGCCGCTGGCAGGCTGTAGCGCTTCCGCCGCTGGCCGCGGCTTAGGTCGATGCCCTCCAACCGCACCGCCAGCTCCCACGCCGCAATCTCTTTCCGCCCGCTCTCGGCAAAGGGAAACTGGAACGTTCCTGCCTCCAATCGCTTGTACCAGATCGCCCAGCCGTCTCGGTCCCAATACAAAATCTTCACCCGGTCCGTTCGCCGGTTTGAGAACACCAGCAGGTGGCCGGCATAGGGGTTGCACCCGATCACATGCTCGGCCATCATCGACAACCCGTCGAAGGAGCGTCGCATGTCACACGGAACGGTACACAAGTAAACCTTGATCGCCGCCGGAAAACTCAGCATCCGGTTGACTCCAGAGCCGCCAACACGGTGCGCAATGTCTCTTCATCGACCCCCTTCGTAATCCGCATCCGCCGCCCCCCATTCAACACCAACTCGATCCCGGCGTCCCCGGCGGCGTCCTCGCTGACCAGGGCGAAGCTGGCCGCCCCTTCCCGCCCTCCCGGCTTCGCTGTTGCTCCTTCCGGCCGGGCCATCCGAAGCCGATGCTGCCACCAGTAAAACTGACTCTCCTTCAGCCGCCGTCGCCGGCAGAACTCCCGGATCGACAACCCGCTCCGCGCGGCCTCGCCCAACGTCTGCTGCCAATATCTCACCTTCCTCGCATCACCCTTGCCTATGGGCATTCCACACCTCCGCGTTGACTGCGACGTGTTCACTCCGCACGCTACGTCCCTCCAGCCGGAGATTATCGGGCTAGCTCAATTGGGCGAGAAGATGGGTTCACCGGACGGATACCACCAACGCAAACCTTCCACCAACTTCCGGGTGTCCTCTCTCAAGTTGCAGTCGGGATCGATGGGGACGTGTGGGGGATCAACAGTGCGCAACAAACCTGGCACTTCAACCGGCTGACGCAGAATTGGGACTCGATCCCGGGTTTGCTGGTACAGCTTTCGGTGGGGGCAGACGGGACAGTGTGGGGGATCAACGGTGCGGGGCAGGTCTGGCGTTTTAATCCGCAGACACAGAACTGGGACTCGATTCCCGGCAGCCTGGCTCAGATTGCCGTAGGATCCGCAAATAATGTGTGGGGGATTAATTCATCCGGCCAGGTCTGGCGGCACGATTCCCAACTCCAGACCTGGGATTCTGTTCCAGGTATTCTAACGAGCATTGCGGTGGCCTTCGATGGCACCGTGTGGGGAATTAACAGCGCGCAACAAATCTGGTCCTATGACGCTCAGACGCAGGTTTGGAATGAGATTCCGGGTGCGCTGATGAGTATTTCAGTTGCTGCTGACGCCGCCATCTGGGGACTAAGTACTGCGGGGGCGATTTAAAATTTCTGGTAATCCTATACGGCCCCAACTCACGGCGGGCTGGCCACTGGAGGCGCGCATGTCGTTCCTGGGGCTGGCTCTCCTAGGAGGCAGGAAAGGGCTCTTGGAAAACGAGGAGGGATAGCGCAGAAATCGTGCCTTTCGAGAGCTTCAGCCTTTCCGGGCATGAGTCTCCAAAAGGCGTCGGGGCGCTCTCATGGGAGGCGCTAAGTAACGAGGGGGACTGCCAGCCGCTAGGTGGCAAAGAAGAGTAGAGAAGGCAAAGGTGAGTTCAGGAAAGGAGGGAATCCGCCGGACGGTGGGGCGGAGTCGCTTTAAGCGGCACCGGTGTCCCGATCCGGCGACCGGCGCAGGTCAGATTGGCCAGTAACCCCCGGAAAAAGTCCCGATGTTGAAGGACCGTTAGCGACTGCCCTGACGGAAAAGCACGACCCGCGCGGTTCGTAACAACGTCCTCAGGTCAAGAAGGGGCGAGGCGTTACAGATGTAGTAAAGGTCATATTGAAGCTTCCGCCGGGTATCCTCCAAACTGCAACCATAAGGATAGTTGACCTGCGCCCATCCGGTGATGCCCGGCAGCACATAATGCCTCAGAGGGTAGAACTTGATTGACTCGCTCAAGAGTTCGACAAACTCAGGCCGCTCCGGGCGAGGGCCGACGAAGCTCATTTCACCTCGCAGAACGTTGATCATTTGGGGTAACTCGTCGAGGTGAAGCTTACGCAGGATTTTCCCGACCGTGGTCACGCGGGGGTCATTCACGGCGGCCCATTGTGGCCGTCCCTCTTTTTCGGCATACGTCCACATACTGCGAAACTTCAAGACTTCGAACGGGCGCCCCATCCAGCCCACGCGCAGTTGGCGGAAAAGGACAGGCCCTGGGGAATCGATCCGGACGGCCAAGGCCGCCACCAACATTAAAGGCCAAGCCAGCAGCAGGCCCGCGCATGATAAGACTATGTCCGTCAGCCGTTTGAGGCGCCGGAAGAAACGGGCTTGCAACAAATCAAAGCCACCCGCCACGCAAAGCCAGAACTCATTGAGAATCTCCAGCGGCAATTGCTCCGACGCGCGCATGCAGAATTCCAGCAAGGAGTAAACTTGAATTCCATTGAAGCGCAGTTGAGTCAGCACGCCCGCGAGCTCAGAGGTCATGGAGTCGCTGCGAACCACGACCACGTCGACGCCGCTGCCTGCCACGACTTGTAACAGGGTCTCCGAAGTTGCCGGACCTAAATTGCGCACGCTGCGGGCGCTTTTGGAAGCTGCCTCCACGCGAGGCATGGGCAATGCCGGGTCATGATCCAAAGACGCTTCGCTCCCCGCCGAAGAGAAAGCGTACGCATACGCTCGAGGTGCTCCGCCCAGCCATCCGGTCAGCGATCTCGAAGCCTCCGCCTTTTCTAACCCCTTCGGTCTGCCAAGCCCCAGATTCAGCATTCCGAACAGGTGATAGCGCGGATTGTCCTGGCCCACCGCACCGCGCAGGATCTCCGCGTCCTTCGCACTTCCGACAAGCAACAGTTTGTCCGCAGGCCGGAAACGGCGGAAATTATAAAAATAGCATCTCCGCCAGGCATACGTTGTCGCCGGCAGGATGAAATTGGAAAGCTCGATCGATCGATAGCAGGCATTCTGCCACTGGGAAAGATGGAAAAAGACGTAGCAGGAGCCGCTCCCCAAACCCACAGCCAGGATCGCTCTTAGGAAAGTGCCCAGTCCGTTCAGCCTGGCCTGGCTGTAAAGATCAAATACGTAGATGGCCGCCACGTACGCGGGCAGAAGCACCAACAGAGACACCAGCTCGTGCGTCATGTCCCCGGCTCGCTGCTGCGGTTTCCAGCCCGCAACTGCACAAAGCAAAATCAGCATGATGTCGCCCAGAAATAGCGCGACTTTATCCCGGTTTGGGTGTCCCCAATGCATGTCAGTTCAATCAGGGTTAGCTGGCTGGTAAGTCTGCTGGCATTCGATTCATCGAGGTGTGGCACCCAAGTGCATCCAAAAAGCATGCCAGGCGTACTGTCCCCACCAGTTGAGGGCAAGACCGAACGGCAGCTTCGACTCGTTTCTGTAAGTGTGCCAAATGCCAATTGCGCTTCCAAACTTCTTTCTGTTCCTGCCGGTCTCGTGGGGGCGGTAACGAGCAAGGTCTTCGGGAAGGCGGTGTCCGACGTGCCCCCTCCGCACGAGTTCGAGCCAAGCGAGAAAGTCCTCGTGCAGGCTGGGGTGCTCGTCAGGGAATCTGAAATCGGGCAATTGCTGCAAGTCGATCGCAACGGCCAGGCAGCCCACGCCCCGGCGGGTATGCAGACTCTGAAGGTCGAGCTGGCTCGGCCCCCTAATGAGAGCGCCGGTTTTTTTGCCGTCTCGAGAAAGATGCCGGTAATCGTGGTAGATAAAGCTGTAATTGGTTGACTTCATCCATGCGATGCAGTGTTCCAATTTTTCAGGGAGCCACAGGTCGTCGGCATCCAGAAACGCGACATACCTCCCCCGCGCGTATTTAAGGCCCAAGTTCCGGGCCTTGGCCGGACCGCCCCGAATCTGAGTACGAAGAAGGCGAAGGCGAGGTTCGGCCGCCGCCTCTTCCTCCATTAACTCGAGCGATCCATCCGTGGAGCCATCGTCAATCAGAATGTGCTCCCAATCAGGCAGCGTCTGGTTTTGTGCGGAGCGGAGCGTCGCCGGGAGAAAATCAACCGCATTGAAAACCGGTGTAATCACAGAGGCTAGATTTGTAATCATATTTCCCTGGTTACCATTCTCTGCATCCAAGAGTGGACAAAATCCTGGCTCGGGCAAGCTAAAAAGAAGTGTTAGCGCAGCCCTAAAGTGCCGAGTGCATCTTACTCCGCTGTCACGACGGAGCTTCGCTTCGCCGCCGCGTCAATGTCTACGCAGGTGCAATCCATCACAACGTTTTTCCAGGCCTTCACTACGCTCTCTGCGCGAAATTTATCAAGAAATGAAGGTGCATTCCGCGCATATTCTGCCAGCTTGTTTTCATCTCCGCATGCGCTCACGAGGCAATCCGACAATTTCTGAACATCCTCGCAAGGGAAACACCGTCCATTGACGCCATCGAGGACGATTTCATTCAGTCCATCCACGTCGGAAGCTATCACCGGGCGACCTATGGCGAGGGCCTCAAGTGCCACCATTCCCAGTCCCTCATATCTCGAAGGCATGATCACGCAGGATGCCCTCTTAATGTATTCGAAAGGATTGTTCGTGGCTGGCAACAGGCTGACGGTATCCTGCAGTTGATACTTTTTCATCAGTTGCCTCAGCAATGGGTCTTTGTCCACTCCTGGCCCCACAATCTGGAAACTCCAGCCCGGAATCCTCTTTCGCCCGAGTGCCTCCAGGAAGAGATCAAACCCCTTCTGCGGGTTTGCGCGCCCCATAAGCAGTCCGAGCTTTGGACTTTGGGGCAAGTACTCCGACGGCTTTGCTCCCGCTGCCAGAACGTTGGGAATCACGTAAACGTTCTTGTAGGCTCTCCGTCAAAACAACTACAACGCTGGAGGATTTAAGGCAGGACAGAACCCTGTAAATGAGTCGGCCATTAGGAAACGCCTTGGCGGGAAAGTGTCTCTGCAAGGCAAATGGAACATCGCCGATCATCCGAAAAGGATAAAGGAGACCCAACGACGTGCCATGATCGACGAAGATCGCCGGCCTGAGGCGTTTTGCGATCTTTGACACGTAAAGGTACTGCCGCAGTGCCCACGCTATTTTTCGCAGCCACCCGCGTACCCCCGTCGAGGCGGGCTCCGGATGATCAACTACAATCAGCGACACGCGCTCGTCGAGTGGGTACGCAATCCTGCACCGCGCCGTCGCTGAGACAATCAATACTTCGTTACCGTCAGCTACGAGGGCGTTGGAGAGTTCGCAAATTGCTCTCTGAATTCCGGCCTTCTGCTGCAGATCGTAAAAATGAAATAGGAAACGCATCGCTTCCCTCCGAATCACACCCCACGCACGCGGTTGGACCAAGGCAATCTAAGCGGAAGGCCAACAGGTGCAGGTCGATGAAGTACACACTGAGGATCAGGTGCCGCAACAGGAATGGAACGGACCTATCCGTGAAAACAAGTCAGACTACGATAACCGTGTAGACGGGAGCGGTGACGGAAACGAAGGGTTTCCCGTTACGCCTTGTTGGAATGCCGCCTCTTTTCGCCCATACTCGGCTCTCCCGGATGAAGAATCGTCGTCGGATCCCTTAGCTACCTGTTGGCGCGTTGTCGTCCTCAAGGCGGAGCGAATCGGGCGAGGCATGGAACTTGATGCGGTCTCGGTCCGTCGAACCGCGATGCAGCAACCCAGGACAAACCACAATGTGGGAATAAACATTGAGGCATTCAGAGCCAGTCCCAGCAGGAAGACGCGAACTACCCAGTGGCCGTGGAAACCACGCGGGTAAAGGAGCAACGCTGCGAGGACCACCAAACCGGCCATGCCCATACGCTCAATTAGCGCTGCAACGCCGTGATTGTCGTAGGGAAGCGAGCAAGAGTCGGCCAGGAGTCCGCGAAAGGAGGCGTCAGGCCACAGGTGCTCAGCGAGGCCTCCGCTGAGCGCGCTGTCGCACGCATCCGGATCGTTGTGAATGTCCCATGAACCGAAAGGCGCGTGAGGGATTTCGTGGAGGCCAACATAAGCCCCAAGCACGCGATACGCAAAGCTGTATTCGGCCAGCAATGAGAATGGATTGTCGGATACGGACGCAATCAGCGATGCGCCTCTCGAATCCGAGGTGCTGAGAAGCCGCCCCATTGGGACCATCACGATCAGGCACGCTGCGACGATTGCTATCTTTGCACTTCTCGCCAGCCGAGAGCTAAGTAACGCCGCCAAGGCAACCACCACGGCGAGGACCACGCCGGTACCAGAACCGGTGACTAACAGCATGACGCATGAAGCGGCAATAACGAATCGGGCGCTATTTTTGTGGGTTCGCCAGTATTCGCGGTGAAAGAAGTATAGGGAAACCACGAAAAGTATACAGACATCGCCCATCATGGAGGGTTCCGTGCAGAGTCCGTTCGGGCCGCGCCCCTCCTCGGCGTACCAGCGGGTGTCGGACAGCATGTGCGCGAATGTCGCTCCGTACACAGAGGGAAGCCGCATCTGTAGAAAGAGTGCCGCGCAATAGAGCGCGACGACCCCGACAAAGACCCTCGGAGACATGTACCGATAGAGATTGCGTACGACGTAGTAAACGGGGAATGCCAGCACGATCTGCCCGCATGCCCGGAGTGTTGCGGGCAGGTCTTGGAATGCCACATTGGGGCCCACATATATCAAGCTCAGCAGGCCCAGGCTGAGGATGAGAAGGTCGTCGCGCCCGAAAGAAAACAGGCGCGGGGCGAACAGGAAGAGCACGAAGAGGATTCCGATCGAAGTCCCCAGAGCCATCAACTGGACGTCCATGTCCGGTACGACAATTGGCGACAGGTAGGGCAGAAGCGCAGTGGCGAGGACTGCATTGGCCCCGAAGCGGACTAGAGGACTTGTTCCTGGACGCTCCTGGGGAACAGAAGAGACGTTCTTGTAACCCGACCGAACGCTCATGCCGTTACTCCATTGGCTTGGCAATGTGCATCAGCGATAAGACAGGCCATGGCAAGGTCGCTGGGGAGTGTCATGACGCTTTTTCTTCGGATGCAGCCATTTTGTAAATCGCTGACGCCCTTACTAGCGAACGGCCGGGGTCAACTTGGAGGTAAGCCTCTCCTACGGCCCTGGGTTCATAGGCTGACAATGAAACGGGTGCGTTCGCGCACCTAACCGCGAGCCGCAGCGTGTCGAGGACACTGCCGTGGTCAAAAGACAGCGGGAGCAGGTGGACCTGGGTCCCGATGAATGGGAGGGCTATTTCAATGCCGCCGCCGCAGGCAGGCATTGCCACAGCACACCCTTGGCTTAACGCCTCCAGGTAGGTAATTCCAAACGGCTCCATCTCATTTCCCGATACAAACACCTTTGTCTTCCGGAGGTAGCTTCGCACCTTAAGGGGGTCGAGATCGCCGGTAAATTCGACGGATCGGTTGCCACCGAAGGAAGACCTCAGAGTCTCGAGCTGCGGACCGTCTCCGATAATGCAGATGCGCATTTCAGGATTCTCTCTTTGAAGCTCACACATCGCCGGCAGCAGACGATGGACGTTTTTCGCCGCGATCAAGCGCCCGACATATGTCAGATAACGGCGCTGGCATGGTTCATCAGGAGGCGTGAGGAAACAGGACTGCACTGGATTGCGTATAACCGCGTCAGCCCTGATATCGAAGAGGCACCTTAACTGGGCCGCCACGTAGTCGGATATTGCCACAAGCTTCGTCTGGGAAGTGGCGCCTGCTGCTCTGTACGACGCGTAAAGCGCGATGGCCTTAATCCATTTCGCCACATCCACACGGGGAAATCCGTGGGCTACGCAGATCGCACGGCGTGCAACCGGCGCGGCAAAGACAGCAGTTGTGCTGAGTACTTTGAGGACGCCCGGGTCACGCAAATCGCGCCATCGCCAGAAGATTTCTCCTGGGGTAATAACTTCGCTGGGAATGCCGAGAGCGGTGAAACCTTGGGATAGCGCGGCAGCAAACGCTGTTAGACCGCCGACTTCACGGCCACCCGTTATCAGAACTTTTTCTGGTGTTGGCATTGATAATCCTAAACCGGTGAGGGCCCCGCGGCGAAACGTTCCTATTTCGAGGAAAAAAGAAAACTCTTACAATCGGCTGAACCGCGATCGAGCCAGCGATCCACATCGGCTTTTTGCACAGGTGCGTGTCTTTTATCGAGCCTTCTGCACTGGTACCCACGCTCCCAGAAGGTCTCAAAGGTATCTTGAAAACGGTGATTGGTTCCTCCTGGTATCACGCTGTCGCAGAGAAGAATTTCGACGAGCCACGTCGGCTTCGGCATCGAGCTGAGTGTGTTCTCCGCTCCGCCAAGCACCTCGAGTTCGTATCCCTCGACGTCCAGCTTGATAAGCAGCTTCAGACCTCCGAACCTTGAGGCGATGATCCTGTCCAGGCTCGTGACGGGCACTAGCGCGCGGCGCTTTCTGTCAGCCTGCGCCCACCCTGTGACAAACGACGCCATATCGCTGAACCCATAAAGGTGGAGTAATCCAGGCTCCTTCGCGAGACCGAGAGGAAACACCTCGACATCGAGCAGCCCATTCTCCACCAAATTCCGGTATAGGAAGTGGAGGTTCCTGGGGCCCGGCTCGAATGAAACGACATGCTTTCCACGGCTGGCGGCCAGACAGGAATAAAAGCCGATGTTCGCGCCGATGTCCAAAACCGTGTCATGACTTTCGAGCAATTCGAGAAATCCAGTAACCTCGTTGGACTCGAAATCACTGCTTGCGATTCGCGCATCACCCGCTAATTTGAAGCCATAAATTGTTTGCCTGTATCGCTGCGCGACACTGGCGTCGCGCAGACGTCGATAAAGGTGCCCCGCAGATGGTACAAATGTATCAACGGGCTTCCGAAGCCCTGATAAAAACATACTGCCTCCCAAGTGAGTGCCTCTGCAATTCTTTTCCAGGAGCGGAAAGTTGCTGTGCCCAGAATCAGACCAATGAAACCGGTGCATAGCAGCTAGCTGGTGGCGATGCTCGCGTCGCGCAGGTCACGCCATCTTCTGAAGATCTCGTTGGGTGGGATAACCTCGGTGGCAATACCGAGGCTAGTAAACCCTTCAGATAGCCCCTGCGCAAACGCCGTTAAGCCGCTGGTTTCGCGACCGCCGGTTATCAGGGCCTTGTCCGGAGTTGGCATTACACTTCTTTGACAGCTCTTCGTCCTTCAGTCGAAGCAGGCATCTGAGGCGACCTTCGATGCCCAGAGGTTGCAAAATCCTGGCAGCCTCTGAGTTGCTGCAAGAGGACCCTTTGCGCGCAGCGGCGGTTGGCGGACCTCATATGCCGTGCGGAAGCGTTCACAGAGAAACTCCAGCATTCCGTTCGTTTGGCCCAAGGACGGGTTGTACTCGATTAGTAGTCGCAAATTGGGAGAGCGGGATATGCTGTTCCGCATACCCGAGAGAGCCATCATTTCGGCACCCTCGATGTCCATCTTACAAACGTCTATCGGGGGCAGTCCGAGTGAATCGATCGTTTTACCTGGGACTACCACGGGATCATGGCCCTTGAACAGGCTTGAGTGACCACAGTTCCCAGAGTTGCGGTAGAGCGTTAAGGCGCTGTCCCTATCGGAAGCTGCCATGTGCAGAACCGAGACGCGGTCGTCAAATCCGTTGAGGTGAATGTGACGACGCAGCATCTCGACGTTACGGGGGTCGGCCTCGACTGCAATCACCCTAGCTCCACGCTTTGCTGCCAGCAGTGTGTAGATCCCCACGTTCGCACCGACGTCTAGAACTAGACTGCCAGGGGTGATTGCGGCGCAAAACAGTCTGCGTTCGTTCTTTTCAAAGCATTCAGGCCGGTGCCATATATTGATGCCGATAACATCACGGACATCGACGTCCATTTTCAGGTCGCCATCGAAGTTGTCTACCGATAACCGCAGTTCTCCCTTCGGTAGCATGAATTCATAAAAGGCGCGAAGCGCGGTCAAACCGCGGACGTTCGGGAGATGCCGGGTGAAACGTCCGAATCGCAGAACTTTCTGAAGCATTTTGCCCCCTTATAATCACACGCGCAGATCGCGACTGCGGTTAAACACCACGATCCCGTAACTAAGACCTATGAGCCCCGTGCAGACAAAGTAGCTTAGGGCAACGCCGGCAACTCCCCAAGTTTTGACGGCCAGCAAGGCCAGGATAACTGTGGAAGCCGCAACCACGACTGACTGCACAAGGTATGGTTCGCGCTTGAAAGAGCGCAGGTAAATGGCCATGCTCTGCACGACGAAGCTGCTCACGCATGCGAGCAGCAGTAGCGCGAAGATTTGGGGCGGTGCGATGCGTGCGGACAGGCGCGGGAAGAAGTGTTGCAGCGCAAAGACAGCCGCCTCGCACCCAGCCGCTGCGAAAACCAGCAGGCTCAGCGCCTGCCCCAAAGTGCGGAAGAATGTTCGCCTGAGCTGCGAGATTTCGCCGCGGGCAATCATTTGTCCAAACGGCGTCGCCTTCGTAGACACCCAGGCAAGTACGAGGGTTGAAAGATAGCCGGTGATACTAAGTGCCATTCCGAACTGCCCGGCTTCCGTCGGTCCGCGATAGGCGAAAAGGATGGGAGTGAAGACCGTCAAAGAGAAATAGGCGCTGATCCAACTGACGGCGATCTTCCACTGAAAGGGCCAGACCTCGCGGCGCCAGGAGACGGCCTCCTGTCGGCTGGGCTGCCGGAGAAGGCCCAGGCATAAATCGCGCCGGCTGTAGAGGAACACCAGGCCTGCCGCGGCATAGCCGAGGTTGACCATGCCCGGCGAGTACAGTCCGTGATGGGAAAGAAGCGCTGCCCACGCCATGCCCGCTCCCAGCAGGGCTTGGCCGAAGCGCATGCGGCCGACTTGCCAAACCTGGCCGCAGCCCTCGAGAAAGGAGAAGAAGGGATTCAGCAGGAACACGAAAGCGGTGGCGAATACTGCAACCACCCAGGGACCCTGCCACGCTACTGGAGTTGCGGTGCGGGCATGATGCGAAAAGAAGTACGTCCCAACCGGCAGAAGTGATACGCACAGGACGACTGCCGCCACGAGATACCAGCGCCGGGTTTTCTGAAGAATGGAAGCCAGCCTGGCGTGTGCCACCGGGTCGCCTTCGACTCGCCCGTCCGGATGGAGCGTCAGATGAGCGCATTCGTGGGCGGCCATCTGCAGAATCACGAACGAGAAACCCAATTCGAACACGGTTTGTAGCGCGACCAGGCTCAGCAAAGTGTAGTAGTAACCTTGCTCGACCGGCGTAAGAAAGCGAAAGATGAGAAGGACGGTTCCGGTGCTGCCGAGAATTTGGAGGACGCGCGCGAGCACGGTGTAGGCGATGGCGCGGTCGACGCCGAAGAGGTGCTTCAGGCGCAGAGCCAGGCCCCACCATTTGCGATTTGTGATTTGTGATTTGCGACCCAGCGGCACCGTTCCCGGGCTGACCGGGTTCAGAGCGAAAGAAGCGTCTCTGGTTGTTGTGCTCATAGGACCGGCAAAGGCAACGTACGGTTCTCCGTTGCAGCCATCGACTTTTCGTGAGCAAAGGTGACCGACTACTGACAAACGACTACTAACTGCTTTCCTGCACAGCTCCGCCCTGTGACTTACAGGGGCGTATGTCACCCGGAAATCGTCCTCAGCCGTCAGTTCTCGGTTTTCAGTCAACTGATCACTGACAAGTACTGACCACTGGCACAACGGCAGTTTTCAGTCGTCGGTCGTCCGTTCTTAGCTAACACTGCTCACAGCTTCGGGCGATCGCCATTTCAGATCGCGGATTAGAGATTCAAGAACCGCACATTTGCGATTCAAGAGTCGGGCCACCGACCGCTAACCACTGCCACCGACCGCTGTCCTCAATCACGAGTCAGTGCCGTCCGGTTCAGGGCCTCGGGCCATTTTTGAACCCGTTTCGACCGCCCCAGGGTAAGGCCGCTCTTGCCGTCAGGAAGACCTCCTGCGCAAGAACTTTCCTGGGATCAGTTGGGTCGGTGCCCTCCCAAAGCGCGCTGCCAAAAACCCACGCCACGCCAAACGAGAAAGCCAGCATTGTCCCCAACACAACGATCAGAGTGCGTGGGGGAAATGACTTCTTGTCCGGGACGTTGGGAGGGTCGAGCACCTTCACGGTTGGGATTTCTTTCGCTTCTTGTACTTTGGCTAGCTCGTACTCTTGCGTTAACGTTTCGAACACCGCATCTTCAACCTTGGTTCGGCGGTACAGGTCAGCGTAAGTTACGCCGAGCAAGGGTAGCTTCCTGATGGAGGGGTAAAGTGGATCGACCAGCGTAGCCTTCTCAAGCGAGGTGCTTTCGCCTTTGCCGCCCAGTTTGTTGAGCTGGCTTTGGAGTTCTTCCATTCTAGCCTGCCCGGCTCGAACGCGGACGTTCTGGTCGGTGTAAATCTGCCTCAAACCTTCGAGTTCAGATCGGGCGGCGATGTACTCTCCCTGCAGAGCGGCCGCCGCGTCGAACATGGCCTTGCCCTGCTCCTTGATGTCAATAGCCGTGTTCTTGCTCGAAAACTCGCTGAACTCCTTTTCCGCAGCCTCGAGGTCCTGATTCACAGCCTGTAATCGTTGTTCGAGGAAAATCCGTTCGCGGCGAGCTGAAGACGTGCTCACATCCGCCACCAGGCGGTTCAGCTCTTCCACGTAGGCCTGGGCCATGGCCTCCGCCCGCTGCGGGTTCTTGTCGGTGACCGTGATTGTGACGATCTGGCTTTTGCGATCTACGGCAGTACCGGTATGAGCCGCTAGAGCCTTGCGCGCGTCCTCCATCCTGCGGGCGTGATAAAGCTTCTGCAAGTTAAACTTGTGGATCAGGTTGTCCGCCACCGTGCGGCTGGCCAAGATGCCCACAAAGAGCTCGCTGGTGCTCTTGATGCTGAGCAAGTCACCCGCCAGCCCCGCCATCCCGCTGGCTTGTCCGGAGAGCGCGGCAGCCGCCATCGCCAGCCCGGAACCAGGCTGGCTATCCGGCGGCATCAGGCGCGCCACCGATTGATAGCGACTGGGAATGAGCAGCGACACTATCACAGATAACACCAAGCCCGCGCCGGCGACGCGCGCCAGGAAGCGACGACTCTCCCAGAGCAGCCGGAGCTGAGCCACCGTGCGCTCGCGGGCGGCGCGCTGCTCCAATTCAAGCTGCTGCGCAGAGTCAGCGGAAAGGATATCGCTGTTCTCCTGGCCTACAGAAGTGGGGGCTTCGAGGTTCGAAAGCCCGGCCGTCGGGTTTGAATCAGGTTCGTTCATTTGCTTACACCCCAATACCGGGGCCAGTAAGTGAGCTGCAACGATCCCGTCACGTTGTTCTTGGTAGCCGGAGCGAGTGCGGTCACCAGCCATTGTTCGTACTGGACATAGGCGGACAAGGTAAGCCCGCTGCCAAGCTGATAATCAAGCTTCACGGATTCGTCATTGAGCGTGCCGCCGTGGGGAATGTAAGTACTCGCCACCTGGGCGTGCCGCCATCCAAACTGGAGAGAAGTCCGGGGGCTGAACCAGTAAGTGCTCCACCCCTGGTAGCCCGTACCCACCCGGCCAATCCAATCGCCGATCAGATTGTTTCTGTTCGTATAATCGTCGCGATAGAAGACCTCCCAGTAGGCGAACTGCCCGGTCTTATTTCCGCCATTACGAGGATCGGTGGTCACTCCCTCCCACCGGAAATCCAGCCGCGGCACATGCGGGAAGTGAGGCACATAGAAACCGGTGCTCATCAGCGCGCGCACGGGGAAAAAGGCAAAGAGAGGGGTGGGATCGTCGCGCGACATGAGCGTGGCGTAAACCGCCAGCCAGTTGCGCAGCCCCGGCGCCCGGTAAGCGATATCGAAGCCACCGTTGCGCTGGCCAGGATTGTCCCAGGCGGGGTACCACACTGAGGATTTCAGACTGAAATAGGTATTGAAGAGCGAGCCGAAGGTCAGGGGCCGGCCCACGCCGCCAAATTCAGCCGTTCGCGAAAAGCCAACTTCCAGGTTCTCTGTGGGCTTGACGCTCAATCTTTCTCCGTGGAAGAAAGGGCGAGGTGGGAACTGGTTCCCCGCGAGTTGGCCGATAAAGGCCTCCGCCTTAACCGGCCCCAGGCGACCCAACAACCCAGGAAGCGTGAACGGGATATCGCGAGCCACACGAAACATGCAGATGGGTTCGGCATTGTCACTGAGCAGCAGGGACCCGCCGCGGTTCGGGCCCCACCACAGGCTCTGCTTGCCAAAGGACAGGTCCCAATTTGAGATCTTGGTAAGAGCATAGGTATCGAGCAGAGTGAACTGGTTAATCTCTGGCACCGGATGCGCCTGTTGCACAGGTGTCATGTCGATCTGAGCGATCAGGTCCTGAACGCCCTGGGAATAACCAGGCGCGGCAGGCGAATGCTGGTACTCGCCACGTGCATAGAGAGCGACGCGCCCCCAGTTGGCCCAGCCGGAAAATCCTGTCACGGGATCGAACCCCTCAGCATAAGGGCGGCCGAAATCATTAATCAGAGTCTGGCCGAAATGGTAGCTGTCGCTGAGAGGCTGGCCGGAAATTCCCAGCAGGCGCGTGTAGAGCGACTCCACGTGCAGATTACGGTTCGGTTCAGCGCCGGGAGGATCCGGGTCAGAGGTTTCCGGGACAAGAGAGAATTCTCGCGCCAGGGCGTCGTAGATGCGGCTCGCTTCCGCAGTGTGGGTTTCCTTTTCTCGAATCGTTGCGCCGGCTTCTTCGACCAGGCGGGCGCACTCGGTCCTTGTCCAAGGCCGCATGCTCAGGAATTCCGTGTGGATGTAACCCAAGGCCGCCAGTCTCTCGAGGTCCGGATAGATCCAACTGTCGAGCGGGACATAGGGGGAGGCGAGTTTTTGAGGGTCGCGATATGTCTCCCCGCCGTCATTTCCCGGTGCGTCGCCCCATGCTTCACCCCCTAGGTTCGGGTCGTGATGTTTCTGGTACATTTCCCGCGCGGTCAGCCATCCTAGAGCCCCACCCACGAGCACGTCAGACGGGAAGTGCTCGTTCCCAGTAACACGTGTGAGGCTCACGGCGCCGGCAAGCCCGTAGGCAAAGAGCTTCGTCAACGGCCCGGGATGCTGGTGGGCAATCATGCTGGCTATGGACCAGGCAACCGCCGAATGATCCGAAGGAAACGACGTCCCGCCTTTCAGGAATTTCCCTTGTGCGCCACCTGCGCCAGGACGCTCGCGACCGAGGATCCCTTCGAGAACCATGCCGGCCGCAAGAGCATTTAAAGCCGATTCTCCGCTCAAGAGGCCTGTTTCTTGTTCGTGATCGTCTCCCGTCTTTTTCCCCCACAGGTAGAGCACGCCGCCTACGCCAACCAGCGCTCCCACGCCAAGGTTGGAGAAATCCACGCTTCTCCTCGTGTTAACCGCCGAAAGTGTGTTGTGCTGCATAATGGAGTGGTCCGCGGCTATTAACCCTGCGGCCGCCCCGCCGAGCATCAATAGCCAATCTGTGTCGTTCGATCGCACTCGATCCGGACCCGTCCAAAGATCGCGCTGGTCCCCCGCAAAGCGCTTGATCCATTGCTTGGCGTTGTCCAGGTCATGGGACGAATGCCGCGCGGTCCCGCCTGTCATGCTGTCTGACTGAACGGGCGCGTCCTTCGACGCTGTCTCCTGCCCGCGCGCCAGCGAGGCGGCAACAACGAACACTGCCAGCGTCGCAGCAAGGGATTTCCCACTCATGGAAGCACCGCCGCTGTGATCGCGCCGGCCTCCGCAACCTGTGCCAGCGCGATGATATTCTTCCAGCGGGTGCTTCCAAGCGCCGGCTTCTCGGGGACCACAATCGTGTCGCCTGGACGAATAGCCGCCGAGAGCACGCTGCCGGACCACCACTCATTTCCGTGGCGGCTTATGACTTCTCCATCAGCACGAATAACGAAAATGGCGCCCTTGTCCGCCAACCGCGTAGCTCCCCCACCTTGCGCGAGGTACCAACCAGCGTTTTTGCCAAGCGTAAAGGTGATGGCGTTGGTGTTGTAGACTTGGCCGACCACCAGAACAAATCCTGGCAGCTTGGGAATCTCAATCGAATCACCATTGCGCAACTCGATGTCCTGCCCAGAGTGTTCCAATCCCTTGAGTCCCGGTTGAAGACGAAGCACCAGTCGCCCGGTGACAGGCGCCCGACGCAGGGCCTCGAGCGCGCGCTCGCGCTCCCGCATCGCTTCCATTTGGAGCGCGGCTTCTTCCGTTCCGCTGGTGGTCATGGATGTCTTGACCACCGGCGTCTCCTGCTCGAGGCGCTGGATAAGTTCCTGTCGGCTCTTTTCCTGGAGTTCGCGAACTGACGTGCGCGTAAAGATGACGCCCTGGGGATAGGCGGTGGTGAGCAATCCTCCAGCGCGCTTCAAAACCGAGCTCAAGCGCTCGCCGGGACGGATGCCATAAACGCCCGAATTTCTGACCTCGCCCTTCACCGAGACCGCCGCGCCCAGATCGTTCCACCCGGCCAGTTGCGGGATGCTGAGTACGTCGCCATCCTTGAGTGGAACGTTCAGGCCGGGATCGCGAGAAGCCGCCGTTAAGTCGACGCTTTCGTGTTCACTCGATGGCGTGGCACCGCTCGCCGAATGGTAGCGCGTGAGGTCAACATTCTTCAGGTCGGCGCTCCTTTTCGCACCCCCCGCCGCGCGTAGCAAATCCTCCAGGCGCATGTCAGCCGCGAGCGGGTATCGGCCTGGGTTGACCACTTCCCCTTCGGCATACACAGTCGGCGGGTCCACCCGCTGGATGCTGCGATGCACAATGATGCGGTCGCGCGGCTGCACGAGGACGTTTTCGAGCGGATCGGCGTTGAGCGCCGCCTCGAGGTTCATATCCAGGATCCTGACCGAGCCGTCCGGCTGCGCGCGGAACAGTTGCGCCGAATCCAGCGCCGCATCCGGCAGTAACCCTCCGGCCTGATAGATCGCGTCACGCAGGTGCATCTGGCCGGAGGTGCTGTACTGGCCCGGGTTGCGCACTTCCCCGGAGAGCCAGATCACCGGCGCGGCCTCGAGATCGTACCGGCCGAAGATGCGCACGGTATCGAGCGGCTCGAGTTTCGGCGAGGCCGAGGGGTTCGCGAGCGCCTCCTCTAGGTCAAAACTCTCCACCACCGGCCGCCAGTCCGGCTGGCACAGTCGAATGATTTCCGCATAATGCTTGGCCGGCTCCGGAAGAAGGTCTCGGTAAGAGGCCAGGAGGTCGGGGACGCGCATGCCCGGAGTGAAAGCATAACGGCCGGGTCGCAGGACGTGACCTTGGAGGTAAACTTCCGCGATATTGTAAGGAGCGATCGGGAAGATGTGTATCTCATCGCCATCGCGCACGCTAAAGGCAGCAAGCTGGCGGCGAACGGCCTGGGGATCGCTGGTGACGTCGAGGTTGACGCTGAGCATGGTGCGCTTCTCATGCGCCTCGAGCCTTTGGACTTCAATGTGACGCAGTGCCGCTGCGGGGAGCACGCCACCGGCCAGGTCGAGCGCCTCGGCCAGATTGGTTTCGCCGCGCAGTTCGTAGACCGCCGGCCGGCGCACCATGCCGTCCACCGTAACCAGCGCACCCACCGGGGGCACCAGCAAGGTGTCGCCGTTCTCGAGGTTTTTCAAGTCACCGCGAATGCCATGCAGCAGCAGGTCGTAAACGTCCACGTCTTCGACAAGCTGGCGACCCCGTGAGTGACGCAGCAGGCGGAGCGAGCCGCGCGCGGTGACTCCCCCGGCCGCAAACAGGGCGTTGAGCGGCGTCGAAAGCGAGCTGATGTCGTAGGCACCCGGTGATGCCACCTCGCCCACCACGTAAACGCGCACCGTACGCAGGCGCCCGAGCGAAATGTCCGCGGATACGTCCCGGTACTGCGTCCGTAGGATACGCTGCACAGCCTCCTGAACTTCACCGAGCGTTCTGCCGCTCGCCAGGAGAGGCCCTGCCTCCGGCAACGAAAGGCGGCCTTCGCGGTCCACAGTTCGGAACAGGCGTTGCGAGACGCCGCCCCAAAGATCAATGGTCAATCCATCGCCCGGCCCCAGGACGTACTCCGGGCCAGCGGGAAGGTCCATCGGAATTCCCGTGCTCTCGGGCGGCTGGCGAAACACATTCAAGCCGAAGCGCTCGAGAGGCCCCGTGCGCGGCGCGGCCTGCACGTAAAGATCGTAAAGCGAGGGGATATCAGCATAGGGGTTGGAGGATTTCACCATCTCGACCGGCTCGGGGATTGCAGGCGACTTCGGCGGGACGCGGGGCACAACTGAGCGCGGCACCTGCTTGTCTGCAAGCTCGGGGAGGACGGCAGGCATGCCACCCGTAACATCGCTGATGTCTTCTGACCGAAGCGAAGCGGGCTGCAGGCTCGCCTTTGCCGCCCCAGCAGAGGAAGCAGCGCTGGCCGTGATCAGCGAGGGAGTAGTCCCGTCAGGGCGGGGAATGTCTGCGGGAAGCGCCTCGGTCCCCGGCTGCCCAGCCGGAGCCGGACTCGCGGCCGGTATGATAATGGTCGTTGGCGAAGCCGCCGCTTCAGGCCCTGCCTCCGTGGCCTCGCGGGCGATCCGTGCGGCGCGGGCTTTGCGGAGCAGGTCTTGCTCTTGCCCTTCGGGTGATTGTTCGTTGATCTGCGGTGTCAGGTAGCCGTAGCGTTGCAAAAGGCGGGTGGCGAGGGAGCGGAAGCGCGGATCGTTCTCCAGCCGATCCAGGATGGCCGAATCCGTCATATCCTGTTCCGTAACGATTTGCCCCTTCTCGGTGGCCTGCTTGGCCAATAGGCGCTTCAGTTCCACCATCAGGCCAGGATCCCTGGCCAAGACTTCCCGGATTTGCGCCGCCGAAGCAGACACTCGGTCAAGGTTATCCATAGCCCAGTCAGAGGCTCGGTCGTGCAGAAGGCGCTCAGAGGCCCGTTCACGTTCCTGAGGCTCGGAGGTTCGCTCGTGCTCCTGAGCAGGAGCGGCTGACGTGGCTGCGAATCCGACAAGGAACGTGACGAGGGCCGCGGCGGCGGTCCATCGCGCGACCTTAAGGGTGCCAGGGGGAAAATGAACCATGCAATTGGAGAAGCTCCCTTGAGCCAGTTTTTGATTGCGCAGCATCTTCACTGCTCCTTGCTAGGCTGGGTAAACCCCTTCAGGCTACCCCTCGGGTTGGCTTGGTTCGAAGGATGCCAAGGAGGGCATCTTCTGAGGCTTCTACACGGCGTGAGTGAATGTCAGGTGAAGCCCAATAGTAAACCAAGTAGTTATCGTGTCGCGCGACGGTGATAATGCGTATGTCGGGGCGCTCCGTAAGCAGGGTGTCGCAGATGTTAGGCCGCTCCGCCATTTTGTCTTGCGCAATAACCACAAAATCCGGATTTGTCTTCTCCACTGTCTCTAAAATATCGGCGCCCTCGGGGACGTGGTCCGCGACTTCGATATCGGGTTGATCCAAGAACATATTGAGGATCAGGTCGCGTAAGAGGCGGGGCCCACTTGCCACTAAAACCCGAATTGGAGTTTCCACGGTCACCTCAAAGAGCGCCAGTATTCGTCACGAACTGTGCAGGTTCAAGTACCAAAGATGTACCCAAAATGTACTAACGGGGAATTAGTACAGAATAGGTACGAAATAGGTGCATGACGTGGAGACAAACTTGCACACATCGCACTCGAACCTATTTCGATAGTGGCAAACGCCCCGTGACGAATTGCCCGATGGTGAGCGGAAATCCAAGCTCCACTTGTTTCTGCCAAGTCAAAGCGACATTATGTCTTATTGATTACTTAGAGTACTAACAACTAAAAGTAACATCGACAAGTTACTTCATCACGTAGTCTAGTTTCTCGCGATCGATCCCAGCGGCCCTCGCAGGAACGCGTTTTCTTCCTTGAAAACAAGCTGAGGTTTTTGAAAATGAAGGCGATAGACAGCAATCCGACCATTGATCGGCCGCAAGTTTACGTCCTCGTGGAGAACCGTTTGGTTCGTGAGACGCTCATTCGCCTTTTTCAAGAACGGTCGGATTTGTGCGTGGTCGGGCAGGGCAGGTCTGCCGAAGCGAAGGACGTCCTCAATTCCCAGTGTAATATCGTTGTCCTGGACGATCTAAACACGGCATCGCTCCTCGGCCTTTCACTTTTGGATGAATTTAAGCCGCCCGGGGCGATGGGTGTCGTGTTGATCGACATGCAAGACGATGAAGAGCAATTCCTTGAAGCAGTTCGCTCCGGGGTTTCGGGTTATCTGCTTAGTAACGCCTCGGCAAGCGACATTATTTCTGCCGTGCTTGCCGTTGCCCGAGGGGAAGCTGTCTGCCCACCGCGGCTGTGCCTTGCGCTCTTTCGCCGTGTGGCCCAAACTGCCAGCGGGAAGCCGGGTCAGATTGGTCGGGGATCAATGCACAATCTTACGATACCGCAACAGCAGATCATTTCTCTTGTCGCAAAGGGCTTGACGAACAAAGAAATCGCTACGCAGTTGAATTTGTCGGAGTTCACAATAAGGAATCATATCCACCGAATTATGAAGCAACTGGGAGCAGAAAGTCGCTACGAGATGGTGAAAGTGGTCAACGCCTTCGGCTACTTCGGGCTGGCATAATGGCCCTCCATTCACCCCTGGGCGTTGCCGTCCGTGGACACACTCACAGTCCAGCTTGATGGAATTGGGCTGGTCCCAACACCCCAGGACTTCGTCGTTGTGCTCCAGTTCGTACACGGTCGGCAACTCCACGCGGTGATTCTCAAACTGGATCGTGGCTTCCATCTTCCTGTTGGGGTAGCGACCGGTGACATTCGAGTGGCCGCTGCCCACCCGCCGCGCTGGTTTCGAGGACCGAACAGTAGCCGCTACGGATAGCGCCTCGTCCGAAAGGCCCATCCGCTTGGTCCAGGCCGCGAAATCCGGTTCGCTCAGGCTTTCCCTGATCCACCCTTATGGCGACGCGGAAGCCGGCGCAGCTCAGGCCAAGCCCCATGGTCCGGTCCACCCCTCGGCCACCCCCCGGTGACAATTGCCACTTTTGCACGGCATGCCATGGCTACATCCTCGCTGCTCAGCCAGATACATACCTCGGCGATCGGTTACACTGAGTAGTGCTGATCCTATGGACATTCCGAGCGTCGTCGGGACAACCCCGCTATCACTACACAAAATCGTACTGACCAGACCGTCAACCGCGCTTTTCGTCGCCGTGTACTACCAATACTCGTAGGTCTGGCCGTTGGCATTCACGTTCACGCCCCAGACGACGGCATCCGCCCCCACACTGATTTGCGACAGCAGCCCTGCAATCGAGTCCCAACTCTTCGTCTGAGCATTGAAGAGCCAGACCTGCTGCGCACTGTTAAGGCCCCACACCGCGCCATCGAAGGCCACCGCAATCTGCGTCAGAGCTCCCGGGATCGAGTCCCACGCGCCAGGCGCCTGGGGATCATAGCGAAAGATCTGACCGGCGGCATTAATCCCCCAGACATTGTTGGCCGAACCCACCGCAATTTGACTGAGACTGCCCGGAATTTGATCCCAGCCTGGGGTCGAGGGGTTGAAACGAAAGATCTGACCCGCACTGTTAATCCCCCACACCGTGCCATCCGCGCCCACGGCAATCTTCGCCAGCGAACCTGCAATCTGCTGGAAGCCTTGAGTGGAGGAGTTGAAACGCCAGATCTGACCGGCACTGTTGAGCCCCCACACCGAGCCGTCCGCGCCGCACGCAAGCTGCGCCAGCGAACCCGAAATCTGATTCCAGCTTTGGTTCGAAGGATCGAACTGCCAGATTTGCCCAGCGTTGAGCCCCCAAACGTTTCCCCCAAAGCCCACGCAGATCTCGCTCAGGCCCCCCGGGACCTGCTGCCAGCTCTGGAGCTGCGCGTCGAAGTGCCAGACCTGATTCGAAGCGTCAATTCCCCAGGCGTTTCCGTCTAGCCCCGTCGCAACTTGCGCAAGAGGACCCGAAAACAGGTGGAAGGTTTGCGTGGTTTGCGTGGGTTGCGCGAATTGGTAAATCTGCTGCGCGCTGTTCACCCCCCACACCGCGCCATTTTCCCCCACCGCAATCTGCGCCAGTTGCCCCGGAACTTGATTCCACGTTTGCGTCGGGCTGGCGAAGGACCAGACCCCGCCCGCCGCGTCAAGCCCCCACACGTTGCTCGCCGAGCCCACCGCAATCTGCACCAGACTGCCGCCCCGGCTCTCCCACTGCTGGCTCAGCGCATTGAAGTGATAAGTCGGGCCCCCGTTGATACCCCATACGTCGCCATCCGCCCCCACTGCAATCTTCGTCAGCGTCCCCGCCACCTGCTGCCAGGTCTGGGTTCCGGGATTGAAGCGGTAAACCTGCCCGGAGGCGTTGAGGCCCCAGACCGCTCCGTCATAACCGACCGCAAGCTGCGCCAGCGCCCCGGGAATCTGCCCCCAGGTCTTGGTGGCAGCGTTAAAGTGGTAGATCTGACTGCTGGAATTCAGTCCCCAGACGTCGCAATCCGAGCCCACCGCAATCTTAGAGAGGATCCCCGGGACCTGATCCCAGCCCTGGCTCGTGAAATCGTAGCGATAAATCTGGCCGGCGGCATTCAAGCCCCAGACGCAGCCGCTCGAACCCACCGCGATTTGGGTCAACGAGCCGGTGACCGGCTGCCAGGCTGGAGTATGGGGATTGAACACATAGATCTGTCCGGCACTGGTGAGGCCCCAGACCGTACCGTCAAAACCCACCGAGATCTGCGAGAGCGCGCCGTTCAACTGTTGCCACTCCACTACGGTCAAGGTAACGATCGCGGTGGCCCCATTGAAGTCAATGGTGTCGTTCGGTGTGAAGGTCAGTGACAACGTCTGCAGGCCTGCCGAGAGGACCGTACCGGCCGGCGGACTGTAGACAAACATACCGGGGACCAGGGTCCCGCCTACGTAGCAACTGGCATCAAGTTGGTTCGCACTGAGTGGTGTGCCCCAGACGATGGGAGCCGGGGTGGGCCAGTTACACACCGGCGTTGCCTTAACTACCGTTAATTGGACATTGTCCTCGGCGATTGAATAATCGGTAGTGTCAGTCGGGGTGAAAGTCATCGACAGAACATACACGCCCACAGGCTTCAGCACTGTGCCCTTCGGTGGCGTATAAGTGGGAGTCCCCGGCACATTCGCGGTGGCATCGAGCTGAGTGGGGCCGAGTGGCGTCAGGTACGGTATGGGTGCCGGGGTAGCCCAAGTTATAGCCGGTGTCACTACGCAGGTGCCAAAACACTGAGACGAGAGGCTGTAATTTCCGGTGTTGACGTCGCTACAGTCACGGACGAACAGCGTGTAGGCGCCGGTTTGCGTAAGCGTGACAGAACTCAACGAAGTAGTAGTACCGCTGCATCCAAAAGGCGAATTGCTGTAATTTGAGGCGGCCACTGAGCCATCCGGGTTGTAAAGAATGAGCTTCGGGATCAAGTTGCCGGATGTAGCGAGCATGGTGAAGTCGACGGTGGTTTTCGTGGTACCGCTGAAAGTGTAAGCGTTGCTCTGCACCACCGACCCGACGGTACCAGTCTGCACATCACCCCAGACAATCGGAATTGGCCCGGAGGGATCATTTGTGCTCTGGAAGAAAAGAGCATAATTTCCGGTGTTCACGTCACTGCAGTCGCGAATGAGGAGAGTGTAGGTGCCAGTCACAGGCAAAGCGACGCCGTTCATCTCTACCAGGGAGCCGCTACAGCCGAAGGGAGAGTCGCTGTAGTTGGAGTTGTTGAGCGTTCCAGAGGGGTTGTAGAGAATGATCTTAGGGATAAGGTTGCCATTTGTCGTGAGCAGGGTAAAGTCGACCACTTCATTGGCGTTGCCCGCAAAAACGTAGGTATCATTCTGTGTAGCCACACCAATCAGACCCGTCACGGGCTGGGCAAAGGGTAGAACGACCGCCCCGCTTGGGTTGTTTAACCGCTGTGAGTAAAGTGAATAGTTGCCGGTCCCCGAATCGTTGCAGTCGCGGATGAGAACAGTATAGGTGCCAGGCACCGACAAAGTGACGCCGTTCATCTCTACTAAGGAGCCGCTACAGCCAAAGGGAGAGTTGCTGTAATTGGAGCTGTTGAGCGTCCCGGAGGGGTTGTAGAGAAGGATTTTAGGGATGAGCGTACCGCTCGTCGTGAGCACAGTATAATCGAAGACGTCGTTGGCATTGGCGGTGAAGGTGTAGGTGTTATTTTGAGTCTCGGCAGTGATCGAACCGGTCTGTACCTGGCCGAAGAGGAGAGGAACGATTGTTCCTCCCGGATTATCCGTACGCTGCGAATAAAGCGAATAGCTGCCGGTCGCCGTATCGTTGCAGTCGCGGATAAACACAGCGTAGGTGCCAGCCACCGGCAGTGTCACGGTGTTCATTTCCACAAGCGAACCGCTGCAGGCGAAGGGAGAGTCACTGTAATTGGAGCTGTTGAGCGTCCCAGAAGGGTTGTAGAGAAGGATCTTAGGGATAAGGGAGCCACTCGTGGTAACCAGGGTAAAGTCGACCACGTCGTTTGCATTCGCGCCAAACGTATACGCGTTATTCTGTGTCTCTAAGCTGATCGTCCCGGTCTCTTCCTGACCAAAGTAAAGGCTAGCTGGGTTGGATGGATTATTAGTTCGCTGCGCGAAGAGTGCGAAGTCCCCGGTGTTCGTTCCGGAACAGTCGTTGACGTCCAACGTGTAAGTGCCGGTTGCGGGGATCAGGACCGTATTCATTTCCACGAGAGATCCGCTACAGCCAAACGGCGATCCGCTATAATTGGAAGCTATCGGCGTTCCACTTGAGTTGAAAAGCTCAAGCTTAGGAATGAGACTGCCGCTGGTTGTGTCCATCGTGAAATCGATGACGTCGTTGGCATTAGCGGCAAAGGTGTATGGGATTGTCTGCAAGGCCTCCGTGATCGAGCCGGTCGCCACCACGCCGAACGTAAGTGGCTGGCTCTGGGCCCAAGCCGGCGACGACAGAGCTACTGATACGCAACCGATTGCAAGCAAATGCAGAATGAGTTTCTTCATGAGCGTGTCTCCTCAGCGATCTCCTGGGTAGAGATCTTGTGTACGCCGGGGAGAGCGGGAAATAGGCACCACACACCCCCTCAGCGTTGGCTGCAGCCAGAATGTGACGACTGGACTACCTCACGATGGACGGGGACGATACAGACGCAACATGACAAGAAACATGACCCCGCCACGAATTTTGCATAACAAGTCATCTAACAAACGTTACGTCGATTTAAGTAACTTATTGCTTCACTGCATTGTTAACCAGCAGGCTGATGAAAAATCCGGCATCGGCCGCGGTAAAGCGCGGCACGTGCGACGCGAACCTCCGGCGCTGCAACCGTGTCTCCCACGGCAACGTCTAATGCGACCCCCAAGCTGATATGGAAGTTGGACTCGTCCGGGAGTTCGAGTCTCACGCGGCGGACTAGCATGAAGCACATTCAGTTTGACAACAGAGGCTGTTTACTGACGGAGGCATTAAACTCGCCGAAAAAGAGAATGTCAAGCTTTAAATCATTAAGTTGTTAAATAAGCAATCACCAATTATGATACTGACAAATAGTCGGCGATCTTCCGGCGCTCCTGCGTTTGGTGGGTTAGCCTTCGACAAACACCATGCTTTCAATTTGGCACGCAGCCGTCCACCGCCGATGCACGCGAGCCTTCAGCACTTTTCGAAATCCCACGGAACCGAAAGCGTCTCGTGGCTACCGCCTTTCGAGATTCCTCGCTTCGCTTAGAATCGTGCGATCAAAGGTTCATTCCAGCAGCTACCAATACTCGTAGGTCTGGCCGCTGGCATTCACGCCCCAGACGACCGCATCTGCCCCCACGCTGATTTGCGACATCTGCCCTGCAATCGAATCCCAACTCTGCGTCTGAACGTTAAAGCGCCAGACTTGGTTCGCACTGTTGAGGCCCCACACCGCGCCATCGAAGGCCACCGCAATACTCGTTAGAACGCCCGGAATAGAATCCCAGCTCTGGAGTTTGGAATCGTACCGAAAGACTTGCCCGGTGGCATTAAGCCCCCAGACATTGTTCGCCGAACCCACCGCAATTTGACTGAGATTGCCCGGAATTTGATCCCAGCCTGGGGTCGAGGGGTTGAAACGAAAGATCTGACCGGCATTGTTGAGCCCCCACACTGTCCCATCCGCGCCCACCGAAAGCTGCGCCAGCAAACCTGCTATCGACTGGAAGGTCTGGCTGGTGGAGTTGAAACGCCAGATCTGACCGGCACTGTTGAGCCCCCACACCGAACCGTCCGCGCCGACCGCAATCTGCGCCAGCGATCCTCCAATCGCTCCCCACCCCTGGGTCGAGGCATTGAACTGCCAAATTTGCCCCGCCGCGTTCAGCCCCCAGACGTTCCCGCCAAAGCCTACGGCGATCTGACGGAGGCCGCCTGGTATCTGCTGCCAGCTCTGGCAAGGAAATCTGAGGTGTTGTGCCCGCTCAGGGATCGTGTCGCAAGTTGCTCAGGGATCGTGTCGCAGCCTGTGGAAATGTTCAGGGATCGTGTCACAACCGGAGAGCAGAGACACAATTAGCGGCCTAGCAGCCGCCAGTCACAGCTTGTCGTTTCGACCTACACGCCAAAGGGCGCGCCCATCTATCCTTGGGCAGGCGCGGATCGACGCGCGGCGCTCACCGTCATAAAGTGCCCGGCTTTGTCGGCCTCATTCACTCGATCCGCGAAAAAGCGAGCCTGCTCGCTCTCCCCAATGATAATCACATTCAGCCGCCCGCCGTTCAAGCCTTGCGCGCCAGGGGCAAGCCAGTTTCCGGCCACGTCCTGTTGCCCCGCGCCGATTCTGCCGCCGCCGTATTCCTCGCCCCGCCCGGCGTCGGCGCCGTAACCACCACCCGCGCCATAACCGCCCGCGCTAGCGCTGGGCCGCGCCGTATGCTTCCCAGCCAGAATCCCGTACTCCGCCGCGCTATCGAAGTGAATTCCAGCGGCGATGATTGCAGCGGGGTTCGGAGGCCAAGTGCCTTCCGCCAGGCACTCAAGCCCCTTGGCGGTCTCCGAGATTACTTTCACAGCCGCCAACGCCTTCTCGCCGCCAACCTGTTTAGCCACGTTTTCGGCAAGGCCCTCAGCGCTCCCGATGAGGTCTTTCTGCACGGCCATGACCTCTTCTTTTGCGGCGCGCGCATATTGGTGTGCCGCTGCGGCACACTCCATCATGCCCACGCTCGCGCCCTGCGCGTCGATGCCCATGCTGCGCAAATCTTGGGAAATGTTGGCGGCCAGCGGATGCGCGTTCTCCCATTCCTGTTTCAGCCGCTTGGTTTCCTCGCGCAGCCGACGCAGTATCTCTTCGAGCATCTGCCCGCCGTGCGGCTCGATTTCTTTGGCGAGCTGCACAGCAGCCTCAGCATTACCCAACATCGCCTCTGTTAGAAGCTGCCGCTGACTCGTCTCCTTCAGTAATTGTTCGTGCTGTTTTTCTGCCGCGCGCTCCGCATGGGTCCGCCACGTCTCTTCTTCCTGGTGCAGCGTGATCTCCTCCCCTTCCGCTTTGGCTAGTTTCTTCTGGTCCTCCTGCTCTTCTTTCGCGGCCCGCGCCCTTTCTTCCCGGCGTCGCTTCCAGTATTCGTACTCCTGGCTGATCATGCGGTCCCACTCCGCCGCTGAACGCTTTGCCTCGGACGCTTTCTCCCTTTCTCCTTCGACCCACTCGCGCGCGTCTTTTTCGTGCTGCTTGGTAAGCTCGGCCTGAGTCTTCTTCTCGACCTCGGCCATGCGCTGGCGTGCGGCGAATTGGAGCGCCCCGGCCTCAGCCAATTTCTGTTCGGCCTGCTCGACGCTCGTGATGCCTTCTTTGGCGCCCTGGGCGATTGTTTGGACTGCCTGCGCATCCTGAGTGGCCAGTACGCGAATGTCACCGCCAGCTCTCTCAGCTAATTCGTGATAGGCCCTGACGATGGCCTCGAGGTGCTTCGCGTGAGCGTCGATTTCAGCGATATCGAACGACCCCGCTGCCACGGTTTTGAACTTCGTAAATGCGCCCTCGGCGGCTTTTCCCGCCGCTTCGTAAGCCTCGGCGGCGGCTTTGGCGAATTCCTCTGCGTCGGCGGTTTGCTCGGTGAAGGAAGCGCGAACCCAGTCGGTGAATTTCCCTACGCCATCGTAAAGCTCTTTGGCGGCGTAAATGCCGAGCAGCGCGCCGCCCAGCGAGGCGATGTCCGGAAGCATTTTGGCGACGGCACTCGATACCGCGCGCGGCAAGTGGACGCCGAACTCCTCGCCAAACAGGCGCACGGATTCGCGGTTGGAGAGGAGATGCTCATCCACATCCCTGGTAGTCTCCTCCCACTTCTCGTTCCATTGTTGTGTGGCATCGTCCAGGAGCTTGTCGAAGTCTTCGATTCCCGGCTGAACGCCGGAGGAATCCAACCCCAGACCAAGCACCAATCCGACTCCAGGCGAATAACTCATGAGTTACCCCGAGTAGCGCGATGACGTCCACTGTAAAAACCCCAGAGGCCGCCGAAGGAGGAGAAGACAGAACCGGACGGATTGTCTTCGCTCTGCCAGGACGAAGCAAACACCCCTTGGCGGCCCCCGGGAAATCAGGATGACCCGCTCATCCTGAAACTTTCGATGCTGCTAATCATCAATTCTGCCAATCTCTTTCCGGTAGCGCCGGGCCAGCTCTGGATTTTCGGACGAGACCTCGCTCAGTGCCGTCTGATATTCGATGCCCTCTTGCTTGGCCCGTGCCGTGGCCTGGCGCGCCAACTCATCGGACGCCGTAGCGCTTAGGCGCTGAGTGGGAACATCCCGCGCGACGGCCTGTTTCGCTCGGCTAGCCAGTTCGGGATTCTCGTGTCCGACCCTGCGATACGCAGCCTCGTAACTGATATGCTCTCTTTCGGCCAGCTCCAACGCCAGTTCCGTCAAATCATCGTTTGCATTTCGCGACGCACTGAATCTGCGGACTCGCGAACGCGACGGGAAAGCAGTCTCCGCACATCTAAGCACTTGACCCTCCTCAGAAGCGAAAATTTCCGGCATCTCCTCCAGCACAGGCGTATTCGTCAGCGCAATGGTCGTGATCGTCACTCCCTGGTCAAGCCCGGTGGTCTTGTTGACTCGCTCACGCTGCAAGACCGGGGAAATATAGCGATACTCACGCTTGCGAATCATCGTGCGCGCCATCTCTGTAGGCTCGTAACTCCCCCAAAGAATCTCCCGCTGCACCCGTCTTGAGTCGAAGTAAGGCTCAGGCCCCATCAATGCGAGCACGCGGCCCGCACTCGGACGCGGCTGACCGAGAAGGTTGGGCATCTCGCTGGCGTGATCGTAGTCGACGTTAATTTCGCCGTTGCTCTTTGCATGGAAATTCCGCACCACCGTCCCTAGGTCAGCTCGGGTAATCACCACTTTATTGCCGTTGGCAGGATGCACCCACGAGCCAGTGATCGCGACAGGCATCTTGACGCGCCCGGAATCCCCAACCTCGCTCAGTCGAACAGTGAACGTTAGCCTTTCTTCCGCTCCTGAACCCACTGAACCTCTCAGCATTTTCCCGGTTCCTTTCGCCTCTGAAGTCAACTCTCTACTTATTCCGGCTTCCGATGATCACCTCATGCCAGCGCTCGCTCGCGCTTAGAAGATTGTCGGGAAGAGCGGCAAGGCAGACCTCGAACCTGCTCTCGTCGAGCCCATCACCGGAGATTTCACATTCAAGCGCCTCGGCAACCTTCCTCATCTTCTCGGCCACTTCGACGCGCTCTTGAAGCGCCTGACGGAGCTGCTGGAGCAGACGCTCAACCTCTCGGGTTTTCTTCAACCGGTCTGCTGCCAGCTTGGTAAATTCACTTTGGAAGCCGCGCCGCGCCTGGATCTGTTCCGGCGTAGGCGCACACTTGGCGACTGCCTGCTCGGTTCCGACACGCGCTTCCTGGTAAGCCTTCAGGCTATCGCGGGTTTCATTAAGGCGCCGGATACATTCGTCAAGGTGGCCCTGGTGAAATCGCTCCCGCTCTCCGACCGCAATCGAGCGGGCAATTTTCAGTTTGTCTTTCTCCAAGTCAGCAAGACCGCTTTCGACATGCGCGATATGAAGGCAGATTCTTTCAAGCTCCTTGCGGAGTTTGCTTTCCTCGGCGAGCGACCGTTGGCTCTGGTCGCTGTACACGTCCAGCTCTTGCGTGCCCTTGGCCTGGTCTGTCATCGGTCTCTAATCCTTCCTGTCTTCCTTAGCTGACACTGCAATCCGGGCTCTGAGCCAACGCCCCAGCCCGCGCCGCAAATAGCAAAGATGATGCCTCGATAGTTTGACGAAGGGCGGCCCATGATTGGCCCTCCGCCAGTTGCAAAGCGTCTCGCGCGAAACTCGCAAAAATCTGGCAACCTCGAAAGTCGTCAGCAATTCGGAGTCAGGCAAAGCGAACTCCCCGAACTCGATTTTCGCCAGGAGTCCGAGTTGTGCCAACCGCGCCTCGACTTCTCGCCTCACTGCTTTCTTTCCTTCAGGTGGGCTCTCAGTACTTGGAAGTGGTTGGACACCACTTGCTTTCGCCTCCTGGCGTTCTGTAGGGCCATTCCTTAAAGCCACCGGAACGCGCTTGCGGGGCCATCGCCGATCTTTGTCTCTCTGCCGATGTCGCGCATTGAGGTAAACCTGATTGCAGCGTCTCGGCACGAACTCCTGCTGGCATGGGCACGCACATGTCACGCTCGAACTCCGAGGCTATTTGCCGCTTGTGGAAGGCGGTCGAAACCACCAAAGGACGCGGCCGAGCACGGTACAGCCGGGAAAGCACCGCGAGTCCTCTCTCGCCTGAGCCTCCGCCACCACATGAGCGTGGGGATGTCCGATTTCAATGCCTGGCCTTCTCAGTCTCCATTTAGTGCCTGATGTGCCCGACCCTATGCAAAGGCCCGGTGGCGGAGACGTCCAACGCAATTCGCCTTGAAGTGGCCAGAGCACGGCAAGGTAGCTCATGTAATCCAGGGAAGTGCCAGCCCATGCCTTGATGCGAAGTCGGCCCATGTGTATTCCCGGAGAAAGAGCTGGGCTGTGGGCGCTGGCCTCGCCTGTCGATTCGACCAGGATAACTCTATCCCAGAAGGGCATTAAATCTGTCGCGTCGTTATCGGAAAGATCAAGCACTATGATCGTTCCATCCCCCAGCGCAGAAATCTGGCCCGCGCGATGGTCGATCCGCCAGTAACCGACCGAACTGGGGTCAGGAATGTATTTGGTAGGCCAAGGGTCGAAATCCTCAGTTTTCGGGCTCGCTTCTCCCTTTTTTCGGTAGGGCGCGACAAGCGTACTTTGGCTCAGCGCTAGTTCGCCACGCGCCTGCGAAAGCTTTGTGTATTGGGACAGTCCGGCTTCCTGATCCATTCCGGCCTGCTCCCAAAACCAGAGGCAATCGGGATAACCAGCGAGCGCCCCGAGCCGCAAGAGCGATTCAGTCGAGGGCGTGCTGGCGCCAGCGTCTGATTCCCAGTCTGAGACTGCCTGCTGCGTCACGCCCACCAGGAGTGCGAATTCCTTCTGTGTCTTACCGAGGTGGGTCCGCAGGGCTGAAATCCGCGCGGAATACTCCAATCGGTTTGCCATATTTTCCTCTTGACAGCTAAACATCCTCTCTTGTACCATACAAGTATGCTTGTGCGGAAGGTTCGAGTCAATGGTCAAGATCACTGATAGCGTTCCAATTAAAGATAAGCTCCGTGGGGACGAAGTTCCAGCAAAAAGGCTCTGGGGGATAAGAGCTGAACTAGTCTTTCGGCGGCTTCTGGCCGAAGCGATGAAAAGCTCAGGCAAGAATCGGGCGCAAATTGCGCGTGAATTGAGCGGCATTCTCGGCCGCTGCGTCACAAAGAATATGCTCGATGATTGTGTGCGAAGTAGGAAAAAAGGCCGCATGGTCCGCTTCCCGGCCGCGTGGATACCGGCGCTCTGCCAGGTGACGGGGAGCGATGAACCGCAACGGCACCTACTGACCGAACGCCTTCGCACATTACTCGCGGTCGGCGAAAAGGTGAGTGCGTCCGCCGATTTACTCGCATCGGCCCAGGAAGCAGTAGCGCAAATCATGCAACTAGGCCAGCAGAGAATCAAAGGCCCAAAGCGATGAGCGAGTTGGAATGGCCGACAGTCGAAGATGTAATGCATTTCGAGCGCATCTCGCGCGTGGAAGTCTATCGCCGGATGCAGCCCGGAGACTCCCATGCCCTGATTTGGAAAAACGGGGAAGAGGGCCGACAGGGAAGGCTGATTAACCCGCGTAGCATGAGTTTCGATGCACAGCAGCGCTGGCGAACGAAGCTCCTCGAAACTGCCGATGCGCCGGAGCCTGAACCCGCGCAGCTCGGCCTCCTTCCGCGAACCGCTGTGGACGATCAAATCGACGCCTTGAAACTCCCCCACTCAGAACGCGATGTTGTCTTGCGCCGCTACCGGATCGTGACACTCTTCCTAAACTGCAACTGGAAGGCGCAAGGATACTCGTCCAAGCGCGAATTCTTGCAGGCCATCGCAGAACGGGAAGAGATTTGCGGGCGATCAATCCAGCGTTGGGTTGAAACCTGGAGGCAGCGCGAGAACCTGTTAGATTTGGCGAATGACGGCCCCGGCCCCATGCCAGGAACGGGCGCAGTCCTTGACGCGGACATGCGCGCGCATCTGACAGGTTGTTATCTCATTCAGAACCTCACTTTCAGCCAATGTTATCGTTCTCTGACTAACTACCTTGTGGGTAAGCAGAACACGCCCGGATGCCGTGTCGCCCACATCTACCACCTTCCCAGCCGCGCCACAGTCGAGCGTTTTCTCCGCTCACTCGACTCCATCGACCAGGCCGTGCGCCAAGGCCCCGACGCGCTGAAAGCTGCGTGTGGCCACATCGACCGCTCTTATGCTGACCTCGCACCGCTTGAGCGCGTCGAATCTGACGAGTGCAAGCTAAACCTTTTCTCTTACGATCCCCGCCGTTGTGTGAATCGCCGTGGAGAGCCCTGGATTCGCCGCTACTGGCTTCTGACTTTTTACGATGCACGGTCAATGTACCCTCTGGTTTGGGCGCTCTGCGAAGGCTCGGAGTACGAACTCCGGCATGGAATTGCCGTCGAGGATGAGATTAACCTCTTTGTCGAGCTTGTTCGCGCCTTCGGCGTCCCCAAGGCGATCCACTCTGACCGTGGCCGCTTCCGAGGCAAAGTGTGGGGCGGAGAGCCCTACCAACAGCGCATCGACAAAGAATTCGCGCCGGCCGATGGCATCCTTCAGCGCGCGGGCCAGCTTGCGGGATACGAGAACGGCATACGGCACGATATGCCCCGCGTCCACAATCCGCGCGGAACACGGCTGGAGCGCTTTCACCGCTGGGTAGCTGACTGGTTTCGGGGAAAACCCGGATGGATTGGAGCCAACACGCGCGAGCGCAAGATGACCCGAGGCGATCAGGATGCCGAACTGCACAAACAATGGTGCGTTGGCAAGCTCGCTCCTGGTGCGCGCTCGCCGCTCCTGACAAAGGATGAGGTTTTGGCCGAAGTCAGCAAAATGATGGAGGCATGGCGCCAGCACAATTCCGAGGGAACGGACATGAACGGCCTGACTCCGCAAGCGGTCTTTGTCCAATCCTCCCCGGCCTCCGGCTTCCCGCGAATTTCCGAAGAGGAGCTTGCACTCGCCACAGCGCAGCATTTCGAGAGTGAGCGTATCGAGACGGGCGGCATTATCGAGCTTCGCGACGGCTCGCGCTATTCTCACCCGCTGCTGATTCCGCTCATAGGGCAGAAACGTGAAGTCGTGCGCTTGCGACATGACCATTCCTCTGTGACTGTGCTCCCCGCTCAGAAAGGCGAAGAGAGCATCACAGCCCCGCGCCGCGCCCGCGTAGGATTGAAGGAGCCCGACCAACTCGCAGCACAAATGGAGATACAGAATCGCATCCTCAAAATAGCGGGTGAATCAACAAAGGCTTTGGACTACGATCCTGGTTCCCAATTCGAGAATGCCAGCGCCGCTCCTGAGCAGCCAAAGGTGCAGGTGATTCGCCCCTCGGAGTTCATGGCCGCACAGGAGCCGCCGCCGCTTCCGGATGGAAGTGAGGTTGGAAGCGTGGAATTCCTTATGGAGCGCGACCGCTACAAGCGCCGCGCGAAGCCAATGGACTTCGCTGATCTGGTCAAGGACTGACCTATGCGTGACATGGTTTGCCGTGCTCTGCGCATCCGCCCGGAACTTGCAATAATGCTGTTCCATCGCGGCCTGTTCACTCCCGAGGAAAGGGCGGAATTCCTTCAGTTCCTACCGAAGGAAAGCAGGAACTTTTCGGCTCCATCGCTCGGCCCCGTGCAATTCGCAACCCTGCTCGCTCAAGGGGATACACACTTAGCCGCGCGCGCTGTGCTGCGCAACTGCATCCGCCCAAACGAGCTTGAATGGCTTTACCGCCTGCTGCGCTTCCAGAAGCCGAATGACAAACGCGACGAGCTGACCCGCGCCGTGGAACGCGCGTTGGAAGGGAGAAAAGGGAATGTCCGAAAGTCTAAGTGAAACGCCTCAGCCGAGTGAACTTGTTAACTCAGTGGTGAAGAATCTCTGCGTCCTGGCCGCGCGCGCGTGGGCCAAGCGTTGGATCATCACTTTCACGGCAGCCACGGGTGTGGGGAAAACCACTGCTGTAGACTACGCCGAAAGGACGCTTGGCTTTGACCACCAGGTGATTCGATGCAAGCAAATCACCACGCGGTATACGCTGCTTCAAGCCCTGGCCCTGGCCCCTGGCGAAAAGTGGACTACCCACGGCCGCAACTGGATGCGCGCTTCGGACCTTTACGACCGCGCCGTCGAGCGAATCCGCCAGCGCCCTTATCTTCTCATCATTGACGAGTCTGACCGCTTGCGCTTGGATTGCTTCGAAATTCTGCGGGACTTCTGGGATGATGCCAAGCTCCCCATGCTCCTGGTCGGAAACGAAGTCCTAACCGAAAAACTCAATCGCCAGCATGAGCGCCTGTTTCGCCGCATCCGCATCCGGTTCGAGCAGCGCCCGCTCCGCGAGGCAGACCTTCGCAAGGTGCTCGAATTCATGGGCTACACGATAGCCGATGACGAATTTACGCTGCTTTGGAAGTTGGTAGGAGGCTCGCCCGGATTCGCGGAAGCGCTGCTCGAAAACGCCAATGAAATTGCGGCTTCGCAGGGAGCGAAGAGGGGAATCGAAGCCTTGGAAGGGGCAGTGCGCTACTTCCCCACGCTCAGAGCAGCCGTATAAGTTTCTAGATTGAGACTGCCCACTGGTGGTACAGTGGGCAGCTTATAACTTAGATCATGGAGGGTACCTAATATGAAATGTAAGCTCGCCTCAGCTCCCACCGCAACAGAAGGCCGGTTGCCTGACCCACCGCTTGAGTGTGTTGACCTTCCGAAGACGCTGCCGCCGATTACACAGAAGGAATTGGTGAAGGTTGCAGACGCTCATCGCAGGTTCGAGATCGCCAAGGCATACTACGAGGCAGAGCGAGCGACCCTGAAGCTCAAGCTCCTTCAGCTCTGCCAACCGGAGAGCGGTTCCTACGGGGCCACACTTTGCGAGGACGGTAGGATACTGCTCACAGACTCATGCTCAGAAGGAAAGGCTGACATATTCTTGCTTTAGTATCGTGACTTTCTGCCTTTCTGCGATTCTCGCAATTTGCCATTCTCACATGAGCAGATCGCGTTTTTCAGAAGGACGGTTTCAAGCTGGCGCTTCACATAGCGCTGAGTACTCGCGGAGGTAGACCATGGACGTTGAAAATCTGGTCGAAGAACTGCGCGCTTTGCGGAGTGATGTAAGGTTCCTTATCTACTCGGTCTGGGCCTTTGGAGCCCTCCTAAACCTGCGCGTTCAGGCTGGTTCCGAGTCAGAAAAACCTATGCAGCTCAACTTGGACTCGCCGGATGGGCAAAAGCTTGCCGTCGACGCTCTTAATGGGTTTCTCAATTTGGCGCAACTTGCAAGGGATAAATGCGAAAAGGGCGCTTCGACATTCCAGATCCCGCCAGGTTGGAAAATGTAGGACTGCGCCCGCCGCTTTTGGAAATTAGGTTACAGCGATTTTGCCATCCATCATTTTTTGGGTTACACCTGTTTTTGCCCCTGCCGACCTTTTTCAGCCCTGGTTACACGAATAACTCTAGCCGCGTCAGTCACCTATGGGCGCTCGCCCGTTTCTTAATCCATCGGGTTACAGCCTAGTTGCAACTCGCCCGAGCTATGTCCTTTCCTTTCAGCAAAGGTGTTGCAGATAGGGTGTAACCTTGACGCATCCTGCGACACGATCCCTGAGCAACTCGCGCCCGCCCCGTTTAACATTCCTGTTGATTCTACGCCACTTGCTTCCAGTTCAGGGCAGTTTCGGGATACGCTCTTGCGACACGAACTGTGAGCAGTTATAGGTGTGGTGCGGAAGGGGGGACTCGAACCCCCACGGTCTTGCGACCGTCAGCCCCTCAAGCTGGTGCGTCTGCCAATTCCGCCACTTCCGCACGAGAGGCAGGTTTTCAGTCATCAGTCGTCAGTTTTCAGTGGTCAATCGGTCTTCGGTTGCTAACCCTATGCCAAGCTTGGCATCCCGCGTTCGCGCCGGGTTCTGACTGATAACCGATGACTGACAACTGACGACTTCTCTTCTACTTCTTTGCCGGCGCTGCGGGCGCGGGCCTCGCAGGCGCTGGGGAAGCCGGAGTCACGGGCGCCGACTTGACGGGCGCATGCTCCAGCACCGAACCCGAACTGCTTCTGGAGGCGTGAATCGCCAGGGTCACGGAGGTGACGATAAAAACTACGGCCAAACCCCAGGTGATCTTTGCCAGCAGGGTTACGGAACCGCGGGGCCCGAAAGCTGCCTGGCTCACGCCGCCGAAAGCAGCAGTGATATCAACGTTCTCACCACCCTGCAGCAGCACCGTGCCGATCAGCAGGATGCTGGACAGGATGTGAATGATCTGGATAACCGCCATCATACTTGGAAATCTCTCTCCGGCCGCCTCAGCCGCGCGGGTAATTCACCAGGGCTGTAAAGGAATCGACCTTTAGACTCGCCCCGCCGACCAGGGCCCCGTCGATTTCTTCCTGCGCCATCAGCGCGCCTACGTTCTCCGGTTTGACGCTGCCGCCGTATAGAATCCTGACGCCGTTCGCCGCTTGCTCGCCGAACTGACGCCGCGCCAAACTGCGAAGCAGGCGATGCGCGTCCGCCGCCATCTCAGGCGTAGCGGTGCGTCCAGTGCCGATGGCCCACACAGGTTCGTACGCAATCATGATACGGGAAAAGTCCGCCGGGGTCAATCCGGCAATTCCGCCCACGAACTGGCTCTCGAGGACTTTCTCGGTATCGCCGCTTTCCCGTTCAGCCAGCGTCTCACCGACGCAGACGATCGGGGTCAGCCCGGCGGCGAGCGCGGCCTTCACCTTTTTGTTCACCTGAACGTCGGTTTCGCCGCAGTCGTGACGGCGCTCCGAGTGCCCGATGATCACGTGGGTGCATCCGGCGTCGCAAAGCATCGCCGTCGAGATGTCTCCGGTGTGCGCGCCTTCCTTGTCCCAGTGACAGTTCTGCGCCGCTACCGAAACTTTGCTGCCCTTTGCCGCAGCAGCAGACGCGGCCAAAGCCGTGAAGGGCGGCGCGACAATCACCTCGCAGTGGCCGGCCTCGGCCGCCACCGGCTTGATCTTCTCAATGAAATCCACCGCTTCGGCGATGGTCTTGTACATTTTCCAGTTACCAGCAATTACGGGTTTGCGCATGTTTTATTTCCTTGGTTAGAGCTGGGTAATCGAAGGACCAGGTGAGAAACCCCTCACCCGTCACGCTCCAACTGATGAAATCGCCGGAGCGTGACACCCTCTCCCCGAGGGAGAGGGTTGTTGGATCGTCTTGCTGCTATGGCCTCGCTCTCCACTACACGGCAGCCTTCTGCTCTCTGCCCATTTCCTACTTATCTGTCAAGGCTGCCACGCCAGGCAGTGTGAGCCCGGAAAGGAACTCGAGCGAGGCGCCGCCGCCGGTCGAGATGTGGCTGATCTTGTCTGCTACGCCCATCTTCTTTACTGCCGCCACCGAATCTCCGCCGCCTACGATCGAGACTGCGGAAGAAGCGGCGACTGCCTTAGCGATGGCCAGGGTGCCCTCTGCAAACTGAGGCATCTCGAAAACGCCCATGGGACCGTTCCAGACAATGGTCTTTGCCCCGGCGATTTCCTGGGCGTACTGGGCGCCTGTGGCGGGCCCGATGTCCATCCCGATGCGGTCGGCAGGAATGCTCACCGTGTTTACAATCTCCGCCGGTGCGCTGGCGTCGAATTTCTCGGCCACCACGTGGTCGACCGGCAGCAGGAACTTCTTGCCACTGCTTTTGGCGGACTTCAGCAGTTCGCGGGCGCTGTCCAGCTTGTCGTCTTCCACCTTGGACAGGCCCACTTCCACACCTTCGGCCTTGAGGAAGGTATAAGCCATGGCCCCGCCAATCAGCACGGTATCCGCGAGTTTGGCGAAATTCTCGAGCAGCTCGATCTTATCCGAGACTTTGGCTCCGCCCACGATTGCGACATAGGGGCGCGCCGGGTTCTCGACCGCCTTACCCAGATATTCAAGCTCCTTCTCCATCAACATGCCGGCCGCGCAGGGGGAAAGGAAATGCGTGATCCCTTCCGTGGAAGCATGGGCGCGATGCGCGGTGCCGAAAGCGTCATTGACGTAGACCTCGGCCAGAGCCGCAAGTTTCAAGGCGAAATCCGCCGCATTCTTTTCCTCTTCCGGGTGGAAGCGCACGTTTTCGAGAAGCAACACTTCCCCGCCCTTCAGCGCCTGGGCCTGCTTCTCCACTTCCGGGCCGACGCAGTCAGCGGCGAAGGCCACGGGCTTGCCGAGAAGTTTCGACAGGCGCTCGGCGACAGGCTTCAGGCTCATCTTTGGATTGGGTTTCCCCTTGGGCCTGCCAAGGTGCGAAGCCAGAATCAAGCGCGCGCCCTGGCCCAGAGCGTACTGGATGGTGGGCAGCGATGCGCGAATGCGGGTGTCATCGGTGATCTGCGAAGCGTCATTCAGTGGGACGTTGAAATCCACGCGCATGAAGACGCGTTTACCTTTCAGGTCTATATCACGAATGGATAATTTTGACATGGATAATTCCTTTCTCTAATGTCAGTTGTCAGTTGTCCGTGGCCCGTCGTCGGTTGCTCGTGATAGCTGGTTGTCCGCAGTCCGTTGTCCGTTTCAGACTGAACGCCAGCTTTACGTCCGTCTGCAGTCGGGCCCGTTGGGCGCAGGTAGGCGTTGGGCCCAGGTCAAAAGCATCGTTCAAAGGGTTGACGTAAAAAGCGGTCCCCGCCCGCGTAAGCCCGCAGTTGCCCGTCGGCCAGTCGAGGTCCCAGGTCAATTGAAATCCAAGGGTGAACGACGGACGACGGACAACTGACAACGGACCACGGACGTTTTTTCTTACAGGCTCTTGGCCACGAAGTCGATCAGGTCGCGGACGCGGCACGAGTAACCCCACTCGTTGTCGTACCAGGCGACGACTTTCACCAGGTTTCCGTCAATGACTTTGGTGAACCCGGCGTCCACCATGGACGAGTGCGGGTTGCCGGTGAAGTCCTTGGAGACCAATTCCTCTTCCACGAATTGCAGGATGCCCTTCATGGGGCCTTCCGCGGCGCTCTTGAGGGCTGCGTTCACAGCTTCCGTAGTGGTCGGCTTCTCGACGAGCACGACCAGGTCAACCACCGAAACGTCCGGGGTGGGAACGCGCATCGCATAGCCATCCAGCTTGCCTTTCAGTTCCGGGATCACAAGCCCGATGGCCTTGGCTGCGCCGGTCGTCGTGGGAATCATGGACAGGGCGGCGGCGCGAGCCCGGCGCAAGTCCTTGTGGGGCAGGTCCAGAATGCGCTGGTCGTTGGTATAGGCGTGGATGGTGGTCATCGAACCCTTGAGAATCTTGAAATTATCGTTCAAAACCTTGGCTGGGGGCGCCAGGCAATTCGTCGTACAGGACGCGTTGGAGATGACGTTGTGCTTGGCCGGGTCGTAGGCCTGCTCGTTGACTCCCAGCACGATGGTGATATCTTCACCCTTGGCGGGCGCGGTGATGATCACTTTCTTCACTGTGCCCTTCAGGTGCTTTTTCGCATCTTCCGCCTTGGTGAAAAGGCCGGTAGACTCAATCACAATCTCCACACCCAGCGACGACCAGTCAAGTTCGGCGGGATCCTTGGTCTTGAAAACCCGGATCGACTTGCCATTCACGGTGATGGAATCGGTGGCGAAACCGACTTCGGCGGCAAAGATGCCGAATATCGAGTCATATTTCAATAAATGGGCAAGGGTCTTCGGGTCGGTGATGTCATTGACCGCCACAATGTCAATCCCCGGATCGTCAAGCGCGGCGCGGAACAGGTTTCGTCCAATGCGCCCAAAACCGTTAATTCCAACCTTAACAGGCATAATCAGTCCTCCATTGTTCTCAGTTACCGAATTGATTCGAACCGAAAATCTTACGCGGGTTGGCTGCGGTTGTCAAACCCCCTTGGCTGACCCCACATGGCTAGCCGACATATCGTCAGAGGGGGCGTGTGGGACGTATTGTCGGCCAACTGGCTGCACGTAGACGGCGTGTCGAACTGGGTTCATGTAGCCGACTTCTCGTCGTTCATACGCTGAGCCCGGAGGTTGGAAGTTTAGCTTCGAATTCGCCAAAATGCGCAGGGACTTGACTGTTAAGCGCGCTAAATGAGCTCTTTTGCGCTGCAAAACCCCCTTTCTTGTGCACATTCGAAAAGGTGACATCCTTTGTTTTCAAAGACTTCTTAGCTTCGTTCCCACTATTTTCCATTTTTTGTAGCTTCTCGGCTTTCCCCACTCGCCGGGGCAATCCGGCTTGGCTTCTCCAACCAGGGCGTCCCCCGCTCGCCTACGACATTGTGTCCATCATATAACAACAGTAGTAGGCTATCATGCATCTCGGGGATTGTCAAGTGAAAAGCGCGGAAGGGAATCGATTCTGGGCCGAACGGGGAGAACTGATTCGCGAAAGGACGCGCGGTTTAACGCCAAGGCGCAAAGTGCGTAAAGCCCGCAAAGCGCTTGGGTTGCTTGAGGGGATCGGAGGGTTTGTTAACGCGTGAGGGCGGCGGAGGGCAGGGGAAGCAACGGGAATCGAATTCACCGTACATTTTGTCATCCGTCTGCAAACCTACACGTCGCGGGTGATCGACCATATTGGCTTGGCCCAGGCCAGCGCCGCGCACGCCCTGCTGTTCACTGCTTTGTGGCGCCCTGTTTGACCAGCTCCAGGTCGAGAGTGATTGCGACATTTTCGGAGACCACGGCGGCGGGAATGGCGCCGACCCCGAAATCGCGCCGGTTAACGGTGGTGGTCGCAGAGGCGCCCATATGCGAGTTGCCACGCGGATCCTTGATAGGCTCGGACGGGCCCTCGACATTCAGCACAACTTCCTTGGTCACGCCGTGCATCGTGAGGTCGCCGGTTACCTTCAGATTACCAGCTCCGGCAGGTTCGACCCGTTTGGATTTGAAAGTGATTGTGGGGAACTTCGCCACATCGAAGAATTTCGGGCTGCGCAGGTCGTTATCGCGCATTTCAACGCGGGTGTCCACTGACGCGGCATCAATCGTGGCATCAATCGAGGATTTGGACGGGTCCGAGGGGTCGTATTGAACCGTGCCGCTCAATTTGGTGAAGTTCCCGCGAACCGTAGAGATTCCCATATGGCGCACGGCGAACTGTGCTGCGGTGTGCGCCGGATCAAGCTGCCAGGTTTCGGTTTGCGCCGCCGCAGCGACCGCTAAACCCATTGCTAATACTAAGATCCAAGCTTTCCGAGCCATCATAAACCTCCCTATTTGTGGCGTTCACCTGCTTCTCCACCCACTCACGGCGACTTGAAGCTGCCACCATTCCGATTGTTGCAACGGATTTAGAAAGATCAAGCCGCCTCGGTATTGGTTTGGCAGCCTCTAAAGCCGTTCTGAACAAACGCGGACGAGAGCCTAGTCAGCAGTCAATATGACACTATTTTAGCCGGACGACAGGAAAATTTCAACCCACTACCGGAGGCCCGCTATGCTATGGTGGGGTGGGAGCACGGATTCCAGCGGCAAGGTGGGAGCCTGAAAGCGATTCCTCTCCTTGGTTAAGGATGGGACAGGGGAGGTTGCTGCCCCCACCCCCACCCCCACCCCCACCCCCTCCTCCTGTGGAGGAGGAGAGCCAGTTCAAGAGCCGGAGGGCCATGTGACGAAACTTAACCCGCAGGGGAAACAGATGGCCGACGAGTCGATGGTGCGCAACCTAGACGCTCAAGCCCGGGCGATCTGGCCGCAGGAAGGCGCGCTATTTCGTCGCTACGCGCTGCCGGATGAGCCTTACATCCTCGATGCCGGCTGCGGGACGGGCGAGATTTCGTGGCGGCTGGCGGAGCTTTTTCCACGCGCCCGCGTGCTTGGGGTCGACATCATCGACGACCACTTGAAACTCGCGCGGTCGCGTTACCAAAGCCTTGCACCGCGCTTGTCGTTCGAGCACCAGAGTGTGTTCGGGCTCGGCGCCGCCGCCCCTGCATTCGACCTCACGGTGTGCCGTCACGTGCTTCACTCGATTCCCTACCCCGACCGCGTGCTCGCCGAGTTGGTGCGAGTGACGCGGCCCGGCGGCTACCTGCACCTGATTCCGGAAGACTACGGGATGATCCATTTCCAGCGCGGGGCGCCTGATCTGCAAGACTTCTGGCACGAGGTGCCGGCGCGCTTCGGAGCCGCCACCGGGACCGACCTCTTCATCGGCCGGAACACTTACGGAATCCTGGCGGCGATGAACCTGGAGGAAATAACGGTGGACTACATCATCGTCGACACAGTCCGTGTGCCGCGGGAGACCTTCGCCGCTATTCTCGAGGCTTGGCGGGACGGCTATGCCGGGCTGATCGGAGAGCTGGTGCCTTCGGCGCGCGACTCGGCGTGGGCGTGTTTCAATCAGATGATCTCCGACATCCGCGATCCACACGGATATGCGGTATGGATGGTGCCGGTGGTGAGTGCACGCGTGCCGCGTAGCCAGGCGAAGCTGTCAGCTTCTTCGTAGGCGGCGATTCAAAATTCCAGATTCCAAATTCAAGAGCGTGGAACGAGAGGGAAGCGTGGAGCTCGAAACCTTCGCATAGCGCGAAGAGAAGCTCTTGCACGGCGCGGCAAGGCCCCGTTTCACTCCGCAGTCAATTCTTTTGTCTCGGCAGGATGTGCTATCGTTGGAGACGATGCTGCCCGGGTTAAAAAGCCAATGGCTCGCGATCCTGCTGGCGCTTCAGCTCCCGGCGGCGCCTTCAGGCGAAGTCACTAACGTCGAACTCCAGCCGGCGACAGTTCAGGCCTTCAACCGCTACGTGCAATTGACGGAAGCACGAATCAATGGAGAAGTCTCGGTGCCTGGAAGGTTCCTGTATGTGGACGTGCTTCCTCCAGAGCGCCGGTCGCAAGCCCTGGCCGCCCTGCAACGCGGCGAGGTGCTGATGGAGCGGCTTCGGACGATGGACCGTTCCGGTCAGACAATCGAGGCGCCGGGGGGCCTCATCCACCATTGGCTGGGTGTGGTTTTCGTTCCCGGCGCTACGCTTCAACAAACCCTGGCGCTTATGGAAGACTACAATCACCACCAGGACGTTTATGGGCCGGAGGTGGTGCGGTCGCGCCTGCTCAGCAGGCAGGAAAACGACTTCAAGATCTTCTACCGCCTGAGGAAAAAGAAGGTCATCACCGTCACGCTCGATACCAATCACGACGTCCATTATTTCCCGGTAGATTCGAAACGTTGGTGCAGCCGGTCTTACTCCACTCGAATCTCGGAGGTGGTCGACGCCGACAAGCCCAATGAGCGTGAAAGACCCGCCGGACACGGCGGAGGATTCCTTTGGAGAATCAATTCTTATTGGAAGTTCGAAGAGAAGGACGGCGGCGTGTACATCGAGTGCGAGTCAATTTCGCTGACCCGAGACATTCCCACGGGATTAGGCTGGCTCATCAAGCCCTTCGTAACCGGCATCCCCAAAGATTCCCTCCAGATGACCATGGGCTCAACACGGGCAGCCCTGGAGGGCAAGAACGGAAAGTAGAAGCTGGAAAACAGAAAGCAGCGCGGAGCTGCTTGTCAGCAGGATGCTGAAAGACCCTTTCGGTGTGTCATTCCGAGGATCCGTAGGTCGGCGGGTCGAGTTCGGGCATGAGTGCGTGCGCACTCCGGCGTTCGGTCGCGATCCCGCGCAGGGCCCCCCCCCGCTCAATTTGGCCTGAATTCCTGCGGCTCAGCGCGTCGCTGCTGGCTGGCCATCCAGATTCTGTTTAGTTCTCGCGCAGCATTGTCGGAGGCGGCTCGAGTGAGGAAAGAATACTCGACGGCCGGCTGTTCGCTGAGTGGAGCCAACGAATCGACCACGTGAAACCAAATACGGCCCCTGCGTTCCCAAGAAATCACCTGATAGCGCAAGTCGACCATTACTTATCTCCTTCTTGGCATTCAAATTGACCCGCCACACGGTATACCAGAAGGCATGGAAAAATCAACCACGTATCATCCTGAGCGAAGCGAAGGCTCTCCGCAGTTTCCTGAGGTTTAATGGCCGACAAGCAACTGCACAGATCCTTCGCGGAGTTTATCCTGAGCGCACTACGGAGATTCTTCGCTTCGCTCAGTATGACCAGCGAAGGGCTCAGGATGACACGTTCTGAGTTTCCCTCTCTCTCTCAACCGCATGGGCTGCGTTAGTCCGCCCCGTTGGGGCTGACCTCATCGCCGCTCCCTGACCCTTGGCTGGACCTCTTCTGCTCCAGGAGAGAATAGAGCACAGGCATGACCAGCAAAGTGATGAAGGTCGAGATGGAGAGGCCGCCGATGACGGCCAGGGCCAAGGGTTTCTGCAATTCCGCCCCCGCTCCCAGGCCCAGAGCGAGCGGTAGCAAGCCAAAGAGCGTGCATAAGGTCGTCATCAGAATTGGACGCACGCGAATCTTGCCGGCCTGCACCAGGGCTTCGCTCAGCGGCATCCCCTGCTCCTCCCACAACTTGTGCACGTACTCAAACAGAATGATTCCGTTCTTGACGACCAATCCCACCATCAGAATGATCCCCATGTACGACGATACGTTGAGCGCCGTGCCGGTGGCCAGCAGCATTACGAAGACGCCAAGCAGTGAAAGCGGAGCTGCCGACATGATAATCAAAGCGGGCGCGAAAGCGCGAAACTGGATGACCAGCACAATGAAAACCGCCGCCAACGCCAGGCCCAGCACGGAAAGAAGGTCGTGGAAGGAGCTTTGCTGGCTCTCATAGAGCCCGCCGATTTCGTAGTTGGTCCCCACGGGAAACTGGATGGAACTCAGCAGGTTTCTGATGTCGCGCACGGCGCTGCCCATGCCACGATTTTCGAGTCGCGCTGCGAGTGCCACCATCAAGCGCTGATTCTCGCGCGTCAATTCGCTCTCGCCCTGTCGCGTCTCGAGCGACGCCAAGGCGGAGACCGGCACAATCTGCTTGTTCGGAGTGACGATGGGGAAATGCTCGACGTCCGGAAAGTTATAGCGGAACGAGTCAGGAAAACGCACACGGATGCCGATGGTGCGGTCGGCCTGGCGGAGATCAGTCTCCGTCAACCCTAGCAGGCCGGCCTGAATCTGCTGAGACACTTGGTCGACGGTGAGACCCAGGTGCCCCGCCTGGACGGAATCGACGTGCGCCACAATTTCCGGATTCCCTTTCAGGATGCCTTGGAAATCCACGATGCCGGGGATTTGCTGCATCTTCGGCCCGATCTCGTCGGCGAGCTTTTCCAGTTGGGGCATGTCATTGCCGTAGATCTTCACTTCAATTGGATTGGGGCTCCCCTCCATGTCGCCGATCATGTCCTGGAGCACCTGGGTGAACTCGACGCGCACTCCCGGAATAGTGCTGAGAATCTTCTGGCGCAGATCATCCATGGTCTCGTCGATGCCGCGTTCGCGCTGGGAACGCGGTTTCAGCTTGACCACGATCTCGCCGGTGTTCTGCGTGGTCGCGAAAGGCCCCATCTCCGCCCCAGTGCGGCGCAGGAAGGCCTCAGTCTCGGGCGTCTTCGTAACTTCCTCGCCGACCAGATGGAAAATGCGATCGGTTTCCGCCAGAGAAGTTCCCGGCGGGGTCCACATGTCGAGAACGAAGCCTCCTTCGTCCATTTCCGGGAGGAAGTCAGTTTCGGCTCGTGTGTAGAGAAACGCCGCCGCAGCAATCGAAACTAAAGTCGCGGCAGCCACTACCCAACGTCTGCGAAGCGACCACCGAACCGCCCCTTCATAAGCCCGATTCACGGGCCCGATGAAACTCTCTGCCGTTTTATGGTGCCGCTCCGGGGAAAGGAAGCGCTGGGAGAGAAGAGGTATCAGCGTGAGCGCCAAGACGAGCGAGAGAAGCACCGACACCGCCAGCGTAAGGCACAGGGCGGAGAAGAACTCGCCCACCACGCCTTTCAGTAGGCTCAAAGGCGAGAAAACCACTACCGTGGTTGCCGTCGAGCCGATCACCGCGCTCAGCAACTCCTGCGTACCTTTTTCGGCGGCCTCGGCCGGCGGCTCGCCTAAGCCGAGATGGCGGTAGATGTTCTCGATGATGACCACCGCGTCGTCGATGATCAACCCGATCGCGACGGCGATTCCCCCCAGCGACATCAGGTTGAGCGTGCTGTGAAACAAGTTCATGAAGAAGAAGGTGCCAATGACGGTGATGGGAAGAGTAATGGCCGCGATCAAGGTGGTGCGGCTTTCGCGCAAAAACAGAAAGAGGATGACCACGGCAAGGAAACACCCGATGAGGACCGCGTCGCGAATGCTGGCCACGGCCTCGCGCACGAATTCCGCCATGTCGTAAACGACGGAAAGATGCAGGGTCTTAGGGATTGCCGAGCCCAGATTCTTCGCCAGCGCTTTAGCCTGGTCGGCCACTTGCAGGATGTTGCCGCCGATCTGACGTGAGATGCTGATCAAGGCGCCCGGCTGGTTGTTCCCGTACACCAACATGCGGGGATCTTCTACCCCATCCCGAACTTCTCCGATGTCTCGCACTCGAATCGGCGTCTGGCCGTCCACCGCCACGACGGAATTTCGGATATCGTCCAGGTCGGCAAACTGGCCCGTGGCCAGAACGAGGTAGCGTGAGTAATCCTTGTCCAACCTTCCGACAGAGGTTATGTCATTGGTGGCTTTCAGGCGGTCCGCGATGTCCGGCAAGGAAAGGCGGTGAGCGAGCATCTTCTGGGGGTCAACGATGACTGAAGCCTCGCGTGTATCGCTCGCCTCGACTTCCACCAGCGCCACGCCCGGCACACGATTGAAGAGCGGACGCAGATTGTAGTAAGCATAATCGCGCAGATCGGAGTCCGGGACGTTTCCGTTCAGGACGAACATGAGGATAGGCCAGGCAGAAGGCGTAATACGCTCGACCGAGATGTCGGTCCCCGCAGGCAAGTCCGTCCTGACGTCACTGACGCCTGCTTGCATAAGCTGGAGCGCATACTGCATGTCCGTGTCGGGATTAAAGAGGACGGAAATTTCAGTCGCGCCGCGGATGGTCCTCGAGCGCGCCCGCCACACACCCAGTACGGTTCGCGCCTCTTCTTCGAGAGGCCGCGTCACCGTCAGGAGCATGTTCTGAGGCGAGAGATCGCCGGAGTGCGCAAGGATGACGATGCGCGGGAAGGAAAGCTCGGGATAGATGTTGCTGGGCAACCGGAAAACCGAGACCAAGCCCGCCGCTATCAGCAAGACAGTCAGCAGATAGACGGCGCGACTGTTCTGGCGAAAGAATCGCACAACGTTCATGATTTGACCTTGACTTTGGCATGAGCGGGAAGGCCGTAGCCTCCACCCAGGATGATGGTCTCCCCCTCTTGCGCGCCGGAAAGCAGCTCGACGCGGTCCTTGGTCTCGAGCCCCAGGGTGACGGGGACGGCCTCCGCCTTTTCGCCGTCCACGCGGTAAATCTCCGGATTCCCGTCCGAGTCGCGATAGACTGCCTGGAGCGCGGCAACCAGCGCGTTGCGGTGAGTCTCCAGCGGCACTTGCGCGGTGATGAACATCCCCAGCCGCAGCCGTCCGGCGCCATTGACGATGCGGATTCTCACTAACCCGACGTTGGTGGCGGGATCAACGGCGGGGGAGATGGCCACAATGTGGCTCTGAAACACCTTGCCCGGAAAGGCATCGGTGGAGATGCTGAGCGCCTGCCCCACGCGAATCTTGTCCAGGTAAAGCGCCGGCACGTTCCCGTAGAGTTCCACTTCCGCGGTGTTGGCCACTTCAAAGATCGGCTGCGCCGCCGTGCCGTCCACCTGTTCGCCGGCGCTGAGCAGGCGCTTGACAACCATCCCGGTCAGCGGAGAGCGCACGTCGGTGCGCGTGAGGTTCAACTGCGCCAGCGAAAGAGCGGCCTCCGCCTGATTAAGGAGAGCCTTGTTGACGGCGGCTTGAGTGCGCGCATCCTCAAAATCCTTCTGCGCAGCAATGCCGCGGTCCAGCAGTTTCTGGTTGCGTTGCAGGCTCAGTTCGGCGTTTTCCACGTTGGCTTTGGCTTGATCCACGGCCGCCTGGGCCTGGCGAACCTGGTCGTGAATCGGCCGGTCGTCAATCTTCGCCAGTGCCTGCCCCTCGCTGATGTGATCACCCTCCGCCACCAACATGTGGGCGACGCGGCCGGGAACGAGCGAACTGACGCGAACGTCCTGGTTGGGCAGCGCCGAAATGGTTCCGCTGACGGACAGAGTGGATTCAATGTCTGCGCGCTCGACGCGCGTTATGGTTACTTCCGCAACGATGTTGGCTGCGGCTTCGTCGCCGGCCGCATCTTCATCTCCGGCTGATTTCTTCGAACAAGACGGCAAAAGCAAGGCAAGCATCAGGGTCGAACAGCACATCACCCGTATCATTTCGCACCCGTTGATTGTTAACCCCAATCTCTTGGCTGTCATCCTGAGCGAAGCGAAGGATCTTCGCAGTTCCGTCGCGAGGTGCCGTGATGCTGCGCAGAGCTCGTTCCACTCCAAACGCTGAGATTCTTCGCCTCGCTCAGAAGGACATCGCAGAATGATACGAGAATGGCGCGGTCGCGCGATCGTAGTCATTTATTCCACCGTTCCTCCCACGGATTCCTCGAGACCGGCATAAAGGTCCTGCAGTTGTTCAAGGCTCTGAAGATAACTGCTCTCCACGCTCTGCACATCCTGCTGGGCCTGGATTGCTGTCAATATACTGGTTTTGCCTGCTCGATAGCTTTCTTCCGCCAGGCTCTCCAATTGACGCGCCACGGGAAGCAGCCGGTCATGGTAGAGGCGAACCTGGGTGCGCTGAGCTTCCAGGTCATAGAAGGCGGATTCCACGCGGGCGGAAACAGAACGCTCCGTGGCGGCAGTTTCGGCGTCCAACACGCGAGAGTTCGCAATCGACTGCGCAATTTCGCCTTGATTGCGAGTGAAAATCGGCAGGGCAAGGGAAACCTGACTGCGTGGACCGTAACGGTAATCGTGAGGCGCGTTGAAGTCCAGGCCGGCCTCAAAGGTCACGTCGGGAATCCTCTCCGCCTTTAATAGAGAGCGCCGGCTGTCTTCAACCTTCTTTTCCCCGCCCAGGTGCTGCAAGTCGGAGTTCGATTGGTAGGCACGGCCGACGAGGTCCTCCAAACGCGCGGTGGGGGTTGCGTCTTCGAGAGTCCCCGTCAGTTCCCAGGGTTTGATGGCGCGTTCGTTCAGGAGCGCGTTCAGTTCGCTGAGAGAAACGATCTCGCGCTGCCGCGCCACCTCGAGGTCAGCCTCAGCGCGGGAGACTTCCAGGCCGCTCTGAAGCACCTCGAGTTGCGCCACATCCCCGGCGGCAAAGCGGTCTTTGGCAATCTGTTCGAGTCGCTTAGCCAGGGCGACCACGCGTGACAGCCTCTCCGACTCCGCGCGCACGTAGGCCGCCGCATAGTAAGCTTCGCGGGTGTTCTTTCGCACCTGGCGGGCCAGAGTGGCGACTTCGACCTCGGTCAGCGCGCCTTCCTGGCGAGCGACCTCAATCCTGCGGCCGCGTTTCCCGCCGGTCTCTATGGGTTGGTCGAAAAAGAGGCTTTCGTGCGGCTCATCCCGTAAAGCGGCGAAGTTGGCTGTGGGATTGGGTCTTTCCTTGGCGATCTGGATTCCCGCCAGGGCGACGGCGCGCTGCCGCCGCGCTGCTGCGAGGTCCAGGTTTTGCTTGTCTGCCAGGTCGAGTGCTTCCTGGAGGGTTAGGCGGGGTGGTTGCTGGGGATACGCCATTCCGATCCCCAAAAAGCATGCGAAAAGTATTTCCGGAAGTTTTCTCGGAATCATCTCCTCATCACACGGCACAAGGAGCCCTCAACCGCCCCATGGAAATTTGCGGATGCGGTTGTTAAGGATAGCGCAATCTTTTCAGGCTCCACCTGGATTTTCGTTTGAACAAATTTACGAGTCGTCCTCAGCAAGCCACTAATCTTCAGGGAGCATGCTACCATCAGCGCTGACCCTGACCTCGGACCTCTTTCCATCTTTGCGAAGTGCCGCCTCGTAGGCAACTTCCTTTTCCCCGGTGACTTTCTCAACTTTTGCGATCTTGCCGCCCGCGGCGGCCTTCTCGATGGCCGCCCGCGCAGCGGCAGGGATGCTGCCCAGCGCCACTTCTTCTTCCACTTCGATGACCGTCCCCGAGGCATCCATTGACACGTCTTTGCCGTGACCGTTCACTGTCATCTCGACTTCGTAGATCGTTTTGCCGTGTTCGACTTCCGTGGAAAGGCCTCTGAGAGTAGCCCCTTTGCTTTGCTCCTGGACCGTACGCTGCACAGCCGGCGGCAGATCTTTCATCTTAACCGGCTTGCCCGCGGCAAAGGCATTGGCAAATACCATCGTCAATACGATGGCGCCTAGAGTTATTTTGAAACACACGCTCGTAGTTCTCCTCCTTCGTCAACGTCCGAAGAAAGGCAAAGCTATTTTCCGACCACCAAAATGACAAACGAGTCGGGTTTCATTTTACCCCGTCGCTCGCCGGGGGCCGGTGGCTCGAAGTCTGCCGCCGACAGGAAGATGTTGTGAGTTTTCTTGTCCAGGGCCATGGTGCGCGCGCTGCGTTTGGTGGGAACGTTCTCCACCACCGAGAACTTATTCGGCGAGTCTTCATGCACCACGGTGAGAGTACCGTCGCCGTTGGAGGCGAAGGCGCAGTTCGTCTCGGGATCGAAACGGTTGGCATCCACGCCCTGGCCGATGGGCGGCGTAGCGACGACCTTTCCGCTATCCGCATCCACAACCGCCATCATCTGATTGTGGCATCCCGCAAACAGGCGGCGGTTCTGCGTGTCCATCGCCAGGCCCGAGGGCTCCTCGCAGGGCGCCAGCGGCCAGCGGTTCAGCACCTTGAGGTTTTGGGCATCGAGCTGAACGATTTCGGACTTGTCCTCGATGTTGACGTAGATGTTCCCCTTCCCGTCCGCCGCCGCAAACTCCGGTCTGCCCGCCAGATCGACCGTGCCGGCCACGCTGCCGTCGGCGGCATTGATGGCAGTCGCGTTGTTGCTGCGCCCGTTCATCGTAAAAACGCGCTTCGTAACGCCATCGTAAACAATTGCGTCCGGGTTGGTTCCGGTGCTTGCGGTGCCAAGGGTTTTCAAGGTCTTCAGGTCGAAGATGGTCACCGTGTTGGCGCGGCCGTTACTTGTGAAGCCGCGTCCCAGTTCCGGCGCCACCGCTATGCCGTGTACGCCTTGGGTGTCAGGAATATCACCCACCAGCGTGTAGGAGTCGGTATCCATGACCTGGACGTGGGTTCCGTGCGAGATGTAGAGGCGGCGTCCACTACTATCCACGGCGAGATAGTCCCAGAAACCCTCGCCACCCACAGGAACAGTCTTAATGACGTGATAGCCTGAAGCGCCTGTTGATTGCCCGGCTGCACTGGAGCATACGCCCGTAAAGAGGGCTGCTGCCAGGGGAACCACACCGAGGCTTGCCAGAAGCGTGACGGTCTTGCGCATGAGACTGAACCTCCTTTTGTAATTTAGGCTTAAAGCATACACCTGAAATCTGAAAATCACCTGAAGGTATAGTTATCTGACGGGTACCTGAAGAACTCACGGGGCTGTCATCCTGAGGAGCCGCAGGCGACAAAGGATCTCCGCAGTTCCGTCTTATCAGAGCTGCCGAGATTCTCCGCGGAGTTTACCCTGAGCGAAGCGAACGGGCTCAGAATGACAGGTGGCAAGCGCTTCTCCGCAGTCTGTCATTCCGCGCCGGGGTAGGGCTTGGCAGCCGGTTCGTAATCTCTGCCGTACATATTCTTGTGCTTGGTGAGAAGGTCGCCTGACTCCGCCAAGCGAACCTCCCCGATGGAAGTGGAGCCCGGCGAGAAGGCAGCCTCTCGTGACAGAGACTTAAGCGCCTCAGGGAGGCAGCGTTCATGCCAAACATTGAGTCGGTATCGGCCGGCGGGAACGGAGCTTATGGTCACCTCGCCCACCGCGTTGGAGACGGCGTAATAGGGATACTCGAGCGCGATGATCACAGCGCTCATTTCGGGATGGATGTTACAGAAGATGTAACTCACTCCAGGCTTGTTGAAGGTGATGGCACGCGTGGCGCCGCCCTCATAGAGCCCCAGATCGAATCGCTTGCCTTCAAAAAGTGAAAATACATTGTGAAAAAAAGGATCGTGGTTGGGGAACTCGACAACCGCACCCACCGGCACGATGAGGAGATGAGGTACGAACCGCTTGTTCTTTTGGACGAGCTGGAACCGATGCGGCGTCGATTCGAGGCGGTCAGGAGGGAACTCGGAGGCTCCGGCAAGGGGAGTGAGGAAGACCACCACGTTCGAGTTGTCGACGGACTTGCCGCGACTAGCCGGTGCCAGCAAGGTAACGCGGCCCGTCACCGTCAGGCCTTGCGCCGCTGACCCGACGCGCGCGGCCAGCGCCCCGACGAGCAAGAGCCAATAGCAGCAGCGCCATGACGCGACTTTCATCGGATCAACTCCAACCAAGCAGCTGTCATCCTGAGCGAAGCGAAGGATCTCTACAGTTCCCTACGGCCCTGCGATCTACCACCAACTGCGGAGATCCTTCGCTTCGCTCAGGATGACATATGCAACTTTCTTTACACAATCAGGCATTCATGCTCCAGGCACGTCAGAACAGTGCGGCGGCCCCCAATCCCACCTGGTTCGCCGTAAACAAGCCAGGATGAGTCTCCGCCGTTATCAGGCGTCGGTACTCGAGCGAGAAGAGGAGATTCGAGCGGACGTGGTAGATAGTGTTGAGAAACCAGCTCTGGTTTCTTCCGATCGCCAGGCTCTCGTAGGCCTCATTCTGGTAAGTGTACTGGAGGCCGGGCGTGGGAGTGAAATCTTCGCCATAAGCGCCGTTGAACTCGAGCTTGGACAGCGCCATGAATTTCAATTGCGCCCATCCACCGGTGGAGTTGGGAGCTCGAACGACGGTTTGCGGTTCGTCCAAATAGCCGTAATACGCGATGCTTCGGCCTTCGCCGGCGCCCAGTCCCCCAATCGCGCGGCCGCGGTAAAACTCTCCGGTCAAGGATAACCGTTGGCTGAGGGGGAGGCTCCAATCTGCGGTTCCCGCCCACGCATCCACCATGCGGCCATAACCCCAGTTCTGGCGCGCATAGTAACCCCCGGCCCCAATCGAAGCCGGCCCGAAGGGCGAGCCATGTGTCCAGGCAACTCGAGCGGCGTAGGCGGGTTGTCCCGATTTCTCTCCAGCCTCCGCGGCACGATAATAGGAATCGGCAGGGAGTTCGCCGGTCAGCGGGTCCATGAGCCCTCCTTCCAGCGATACGCTCGACCCCTCGGTCAAAGAGATGCGGTGCTCAATGTAGATTTGCGGAGTCCATACCCATAAGTTGCCGGCAGAAGACAAAGCGGGGTCTGCCACCGAAACCAGCGAGGTGGGCGAAAGAGGAGAGAATAGCGGAGCTTCTTGTCCGGCCACGACGGATGTCTTCTCCCAATCCAGTCGCAAGCCCGCGGTGCGCAGGCGAACCAAACCGGTTGTAACTCCATAGGAAGTGGACGGGAATCCTCCGAAGAAATCCATCTGAATATCGGCGCTGCTTCGCGCCCCGGCGATGCTCGGCCCGAACACTTCAAGCCCTACGAGCGATTGCCTGGCCGTCGCGCCGAAGCCGGCATTTGTTTCCGAGCCATAGTGAGGGGTGGCGTAGTCGGGCACATCAAAGTTGTTGGTGGCCCCGCGGGTGGTGAAGGCATTCAGGAGCGCCATGCCGGAGAGCCGCACACGGTATTTCGAGCCGCTCTCCACCTTGGTCTGATACTGGTCATCGACTTTCGCGCTGAGCAACTGGTGCTCCTCTTCCATCTTGGAGACTCGCGCTTCGAGTTGCGGCACTTCGGCCACGCGGCTAGCCGTCGCGGGTGGAACGGGGGCGGCTTGAGCCTTTTCCTGGCCGGTGCTTGCGGCCAACTCACCCTTGATCGCCGAGAGCTGCTCTCTGGCCGCTTTTAGATCCTGCCGAAGCTCCACCATTTCCGCGCGCGTCGCCGACACCTCCGCGCGCATCGATTGAAGAGCGGAGCTCAGCTCCTGGATTTGGTCGTGCAGGTCGGCCGGGCGGGCGGGAGTCGGGCGTGTCTCCGCAGGCTTTGCTCCGGCCGGTTGCTCTTGGGGAGAACCGTTGAGGGTCGTCACAAGAAACGCCGCGAGCAAGGCGCTCGCGACTTTCAATGGGCGATTCAAGCAGGGCAGCTCCATTGGACCTCCTTACGTCAAGTCGCGAAGTCAACGGTCGAGGAGTCGAAAAGTTGGCGTGTGCTGCCCCCTTCCGTCCCCTTGACCTTCAAGCCTTCAATTTCTTTCCACTCCCGCCGCTACATCAAGAGGGAAGGCTTGGAAACCAGTTCAATCGTGTTTGCCCAAAACACTCTTATTATCTAACACTCTTGCCACAAATCGTAAGAGCTTTGCTGAACTCCCCAAAGCGAGTCGTCGCGCGGGAGCCTCGCCCGCACCACCCCTCCAGGCAACGCCGAGTGCAATCTCATTATCCTAGGGATATACTTGGGGAATAAGCGGCGCCTGCCGTCGGGGGCTAAATCGTTCCGGGAGGAAAGCGAGGTTTCTGATGCCATCGGTCTTACTCATCGAGGACGACACAAGGATCCACAAGACGCTCAAGGTGCTGTTTGAATCGGAGGGCTATGCCCTCAAGGTGGCCCCGGACGGGGTTTCCGGAGTCGAGGCCTTCCGCAGCGCCAAGCCCTCGGTGGTAATCCTGGATCTTAAGTTGCCCAAGCTGTCGGGACGCGATGTTCTGCGCGAGATCAGGAAAGAAGCAGCATCCCAGCCGGTCATCATTCTGAGCGCCGTTTCCGAGGAGGTTGACAAGGTCTTACTGCTGGAACTGGGCGCGGACGACTACGTCACCAAGCCGTTCAGCCCCAAGGAACTGCTGGCGCGTGTTGGCGCCGTGATGCGCAGGGCGGAAAGAACTCTTCCCAGCGATGCCTACAGTTTTGGGGATGTGGTTGTGGATTTTGCAAGAATGGAAGTCACTCGGGAGGGCAAACCGGTCACGCTCACTGCCCATGAGTTTAAGACACTGAAGTACTTCACCCAGAACCCCGAACGGGTGCTGTCGCGCGACGAGTTGCTCAACCAGGTCTGGGGTTACGAGTGCTACCCCTCTACGCGCACCGTGGACAATCACATTCTCAGACTGCGGCAAAAGCTCGAAAAAGACCCTGTGAACCCCTTGCACTTTCGCACCGTTCACAAATTTGGATATAAGTTCGTGCCGTTTTTGAAAACTGCGAATGAGGGCTGACCCCAACCCGCAGGCGGTCATTCCGAACGGTCATGGGTCTTCGACCCACCCAAAGGAATGAGAATCACGTACGTCTTCACCCCTGCGAAGCTTGTCCTTCGCGAAAGCGGGAGAGCCGGGGTCCATTGTTGGTTCGGAATACAATGGATTCCCGCTTTCGCGGGAATGACGTGATTATCGAGAGAACGAAGCGAAGAACATCGCCCCGCGCTCTCCTAGACCAGGATGCATGAGCTGACCAAAATCCGGGAGTGGTATTCAGGAATCAGTCGCAGGGGCCGCCTGCGCACCAAGTTTCTGCTGTCCCTGCTTCTCGTTTCCGCTTCTTTAACCTGTTCCACTCTGCTGGTAGTCCGGCATCGGCTGCAAATACAGATCAGAGAAGAGATTCGCCAGGACCTGCAAAATTCAGTGGTCACTTTCCAGATCTTTCAACGGCAGCGCGAGATTGGGCTAGAAGGCTCGGCGGCGATGGCGGCTAATCTGCCTATCATCGAAGCCCTGATGACGTCCAGGGACGCAGCAACAATTCAAGATGCCTCGGCCGCGCTGTGGCGAAAAACCGGGGGAGACTTGTTCGTGCTGGCGGACCGCGAGGGGCAGTTGATGGCGCTCCATGCCGTAAGTCCCGGCATCACCCCGGCGCAAGTGGGCGAAATGCTGCAACGATCGCTCCGCGGCGGAGAAGCGCGCGACTGGTGGTTTGGCGGCGGACGCCTGTTTCGGATATTCATGCGGCCTATCTACTTTGGGGAGCCTGCCAACGGCACAGAACTCGGCGTTCTGGTACTGGGTTCGGAGATTAATGAGCAAGTTGCCGAGGACATACGCCAGGTGGCTTCAAGCCAGGTCGCATTTCTTTATGGGCCCACGGTCGTGGTCAGCACTCTATCGGGCAAGCAAAGAGATGATCTGGGCAAGCTGGCCCTGCGGCCAGGGACCTCAACCACGCAGGTCAATGCTGGATCTTCCAGGCTGAACGTGGCTCCTGCGGATGTGGAACTCGACCACGAAAAGTTTCTTGCCATGTCCACTGATCTCCCACCTGGCAGTTCGCTTCCTGCCAGCCTGGCGGTCCTCAGATCCTACGACCAGGCTGCCCGGTTCCTGAAGAGTCTCAACCGCTGGCTCTTCGGTCTGGGCTTGACCGCAATTCTGGCGGGGAGCCTGCTCGTATTTCTGATTTCGGACACCTTCACTCGTCCGCTCGCCAACCTGGTGAGGGGCGTGCATGCGCTCGAGGAGGGCAACTTCAACTATCCGCTCGAGGCACAAGGAAGGGATGAAGTGGCCGAGCTGACTCAATCGTTTGTCACCATGCGGCGCACCCTTTGGAGCGCCCAGCAAGAGTTGCTGCGGGCGGAAAGGCTAGCCACGGTCGGGCGCATGGCCAGCACCATCTCCCACGACCTGCGTCATTCGTTGACCACCATTCTCGCCTACGCGGAGTTTCTCTCCGAAGGAGGGCTCACGCAAATTCGGCGCCTTGAGTACTACGAAGAGATACGGCAAGCAGTGAATCAGATGACGGATCAATTACGGGCACTGCTGGAGTTCTCGAGGGTCAAGATGGTGAACCGGCCCGTCCGCGCCAGCATCGTGCCGGTCTTTGAACGCGCTCTGCACAGCGTCAAGGCGCGCCCGGCCTTCAGCAGTATCAAGGTGACGACCTCATTTGACGGCGGAAGCGAAGGCTGGTTCGATCCCGCCAGCCTGGAACGGGTTTTTCACAATTTACTGCTCAATGCCTGTGAGGCCGCGCCGCCTCAGTCAGGCCGCGTCCGGGTGGCGACGCGGCAGACTCCGGCAGGGCTCGAGATCCGCGTGGCCGACAACGGCAGCGGCATTCCCTCGGAGATTCGCGACACGCTCTTCCAACCCTTTGTGACCGCAGGCAAGGACAACGGCATCGGACTCGGATTGGCCACTGTCCACAAGATCGTGCAGGAACACCAGGGACAGGTTGAAGTGGAATGTACCGGCCCGGAAGGAACTGTGCTGCGCATCCTGCTCCCGGCGATTCCCTCGGAAGTCCGAGTAGCCAGCCGCAATACTCTCTGAAAACTCAATACGTAGAACCTACCGCGTCCCCAGTCAGCAGACAGCGTGGGCTGCTGACTCCAACCGACGCCGGCGCGCGCTCCCCTTCACGGACACGGAACTGCGCGACACGAACTTTTTACCCTCTATTGACAACTTGATGACACCTCGCGTGCCCATGGCGGACTAAGGTGAAGAGGTAATGCCCAATTTGTGAAGATGGGAAATCGATCAATGGAGGGAAAAGTATGGCAAGAAAATTGATTTGTGTGTCGCTGGCGGCGCTGGGGCTGATCCTACTCGCAGCCAGCTTTGCCGCTGCGACGAGTATCTTCAACCAACTTGGAAACATCTTGATCTGTGACCAATTCAACAATCGGGTGATCGAAGTCGATCCCCGGACCAAGAACATCGTCTGGCAGTTTGGCAACGGATCGAGCGTGCCGGGCCAGCATTCGGTTGTGGCGCCCAACGACGCGGAGCGCGTCGGCAATCTGACGCTGATCTCGGGCACCGGCGCCCCCGCGGGCTCCGAGGCCACTTGTCTCAGCGGATGCGCGGACAACCGGGTCTTTTTGGTGAATCAAGCTGGACGAATCGTATGGCAGTACGGGCAGGCCGGCGTGACCGGCGCGGGCTTTAACGAATTGAATACGCCGGTTCAGGCGACCTTCCTGCCGAGCACCAATATTCTGATTACCGACCAGGTGAACGAGCGTGTGATCGAGGTGACGCTGCGCCGCCAGATCATCTGGCAATATGGCATGACCGGAGTCTCCGGCAATGGTTTTAACCAACTGAACAACCCCAACAGTGCCGAACTGCTGGAAAGACGTCCTGATCGCGGACGAGAACAACAACCGGGTGATCGAGGTGAACCGCCAAAAGGAAGTGGTGTGGTCCTACAATGACGCGAACGACCCCAGCGTGCTGAATGGCGCCGCCTTCGCCAGCCGCCTTCCCAATGGCGATACGCTGATTACCGACTCGAATAACAACCGCGTGTTCGAGGTGGATATGGACGGCAACCTTGTCGGCTCTTACTATTCCACCGCCTCGGCCGCCGTGCCGAATCCGTTTCCCACCCGCGCCGTCCGCCTTTTCAACGGGAACACGCTGATCAGCAATCAATTCGCCGGCCAGGTGATTGAGGTTAATCCCGAGGGGAACATCGTTCTCAGGTTCGGCACACTGGGCGCGAATGACAACGCCCCAGGCGACCTCAACGCGCCCTACGACGCCAAGGAGATCGGCGACTACTTCGGCCTTACGCCGCCTTTCTTCGACTTTTTCGGATTTGAACAGAGATTCTTCCAGCAGGACGGGAATTAGGCGCGGAGAGGCAAGCTGCCGCGGACCTCTTTTTCCAGATCGGCGACTCTCCAGTTCTGACGGAGACGAGCTAAAAAGACCACCGCAGAGTGCGTAGCGCGGCATAGCCCCAACCAAAAGCAGATTCTTCGCTACGATTCGTTCCGCTCAGAATGACATGTCATCCTGAGCGAGGCGAAGGATCTGCTTTTCTTCAGGCGCATGAAGAATCTGGGGGTTATGAGTACAGAGGAACTCGCTTAGGGTTTCCTCTGTGAGGTCTGTGGCCTCGGTGGTGATTCATCAAGAAGCCTTAGGCAGATGCGCCAGCGACTCCTTGATCTTTTCTTCCGGGTATTCGTAATCGGTGAGTTCACCGGCGAAGTACTTTTCGTACGCGGCCATGTCAAAATGGCCGTGCCCGCTCAAATTGAAGAGGATGGTCTTCTCTTTCCCTTCCTCTTTCGCCTTCAAGGCCTCGTCGATCGCGCAAGCGACCGCGTGGGAGGTTTCAGGGGCAACAATAATGCCCTCGGCGCGCGAGAAGGTTATAGCCGCTTCGAAGCATTTCAATTGCCGGTAATTGACTGCTTCGACCACACCTTGACGGTGCAGTAGGCTGACCAGCGGGGCCATGCCGTGGTACCTCAATCCACCGGCGTGAATGCCCGCGGGAATAAAATCGTGCCCCAGAGTGTCCATCTTCAGCAGCGGCGTCATCCCGCTCTTGTCGCCAAAATCGTAGGCATAAACGCCTTTGGTCATGGTCGGGCATGCGGCCGGCTCGACCGCAATCAGGCGGATTTGCTTTCCAGCCGCCTTGAAGGGCACGAAGGGAAAAGCCAGGCCGGCAAAGTTGCTTCCTCCGCCGCAGCAGCCAATCACCACGTCAGGGAAGGCCCCGGCGAGCTTCAATTGAGCGATCGCCTCTTGCCCGATGACGGTCTGGTGCAACAGAACGTGATTGAGGACGCTGCCCAGTGAGTAATTAGTGTCTTTGCGACCCGCCGCATCTTCGACCGCTTCGCTGATGGCAATGCCTAAGCTGCCCGGGCAGTCCGGATCTTCGGCAAGGACCTGCCTTCCGGCGGCGGTCTGGTCGCTGGGCGATGGAATGCATTTGGCGCCCCAACACTGCATCATGGTGCGCCGGTGGGGCTTCTGATAGAAGCTGCACTTTACCATATAAACCATGCACTCCTGGCCGAATACATTGCAGGCGAACGCCAGAGCGCTTCCCCATTGGCCCGCCCCAGTTTCTGTGGAGATGCGCTTTATGCCTGCGACCTTGTTGTAGTAGGCCTGTGGCGTCGAGGTGTTCAGCTTGTGGCTTCCTGCCGGTGAGACGCCTTCGTTCTTGTAAAAAATCTTCGCCGGAGTTCCCAGGACTTGCTCCAGCCGGCGCGCCCGGCACAGCGGCGATGGCCGCCAGAGCCGCAGGATGTCGAGCACGGGCTCCGGAATCGGAATCGTCGGAGCAGCCGAAACCTCCTGCTCGATCAACTGCGGCGGGAATATCGCCTCCAGGTCGCCCGGTCCCGCGGGCTTCAGCGTCCCGGGATGAAGCGGAGGCGGCAAGGGCGCCGGCAGGTCGGGAACGATGTTATACCAAGTCTTCGGGATTTCACTTTCAGGCAGAAGATATTTGTTATCGGTCATGAGTCAGCTCCGGATGAAGTGGCACCGGCGTGGCGGCTGCCCCCGCGCCGTCAGAACACGCGGTGAAGTTGAGATGCCGAGGATAACACAAAAAGCCTGCCTTCGGGATAAGGATCGCGGATTATTTTGGATCTGCTGCGGCGTGCGGGCGTACTGAATGTCGTCGGTGTATGATTGGAATTATAGAGAGGACATAATGCTTTCTATTCGGCTGGACCCTGGCATCGAAAGGCGATTGGCCGACCTGGCACAGCGCTCGGGGCGGACGAAGTCTTATTATGCCCGCGCACTTATCGAGGAGAATCTTGAAGAACTCGAGGACCGTTGTCTTGCAGAGGCACGCCTTGAGAAGCGCCGGCCTTCCCTGACAGGCCGACAAGTGCGAAAAGAACTTAAGATCTCAAAATAGCTCCGGTCCAACACTTCCATTGTGGCACACCCACCGCACATCGCGATCATTCCGCTTCTCGCCCTGACGCTCGGGCAGCCTGCCCGGGCCGAGCAGCGTGCACGAATCTATATCTATGTGCAGCAGGAAACGCCCGCACGGTCTTGGTTTCCAGTCTCATGCGACGGTATCACGGTTGCAGAGATAAAGCGCGGGAGATTCTTCGCCATTAATGTCGCGCCGGGCCGACATATGCTGAGCGAGGAAAAGGGCGTGCCCACATTTGTCGACGCCCGTTCGGGGCGAGACTCATTCATTCGCCTCAACTGGCATATCGAAGTAGGGCAACGTCCCATACCTGTCTGGGAGATCGTTGACGCCGCCAGCGCCTGCAGGGACATGCTTACTCTCACGTATATCGACGCGGCTAAGGCGCTTTCGAAATCAGTACCGAAGAAGGATCCGCGCGGCCCACCTCGCTTCACCCGGCGAGGCGCAACCGACGATCAGTAGTGCGGTGCGTGGGCCGTACGGAGAGGCGAATTCGAGCGTGATCTTTCCACCAACCGCTTTTGGGCCAGGTAAAAGGTCCGGCAGCCGGCGGGAAGGCGCGCACGCCCGCGAGCGAAGAGCCTGGCGTCCCAGGCCCGGATGCTACGGAAACCTGCCGCTCGCAAGGCTCGACGGATCTCGGAGGCTGTCCACCAGACCTCTTCGACGCGCTCTTCGAAGCGACGCCAGCATCCCCGTTCACGGACGAACCAGCCCAAATCCACGCAGCCCTTGGCGCGCCGCCGGTCGTAGCTGCCCCGCATAATCATGACGACCCCACGCTTTTCCGCGTACGAGGTCCCCGGCCAGTTCGTCTCCAAGTGCCGCCGGTTGTTAACGTCGAAATAGAAGTAACCGCCGGGGTACAAAGCGCGCGCCGCGGCTCGCGCCACCCGCGCCAAATCCGATTTCCGCGGCACATGATTTACGGCATCGTATTCACAGGTGATCAGGTGGACTTTTTCCGGCAGCCGGAACGT
>JBEKMN010000023.1:0-61989 GCA_050008495.1 Terriglobia bacterium
GAACACGCCCGCGAGTGTAGGGGCGGTTCGCGAACAGCCCCTACGCAATCGTCAACAATCCCTCCCCGCAACGAGCCGAACGACCGTGCGGCCGAGGAACTGAGTAAGGTCGTAGGGCTGGACGCTGGGACAGAAAGTCCGGTAGAGGAGAACGCCGGCGAAACCTCAAAATCGCCGGAACAAAGCGAGAATGTTATAGAAAACAAAGGACCGGCCGCAGAGGGGGTTAATGCATGAAGGGTAGCGCGGACCTGCTTTTCAGGTCCGCGGTTCGCGGCAAGCGCCGCGGCGTCAGGCTCCTGATCAGATTGGACGGCCCAGTAGCGCCGCCCCCTGCGGGCGACCGCTCCGGGCGGGCACACCACTAGCCCCAACACCGGCACGCGCGGCTGGATTCAGGGTCCCGGCCTATTTCGACTCAGTGGGTGGCGTAAGTGTGTAGGTAACGTCGCGGTCGAGCCGCATACCGATCAACGAGCCCGCCGCCAAGGAGGCTTGTTTGCCATGAGGAAGGAGGATCGCCAAAGCCAGGCCCGTGGCGGCCCCGGCAATGCCCGTGCCGAGCCCGCCGGCTGCGCCCACCGCAGTGCTGGCGGCGATAATGGCCACTTGCTTCTTGCGGGAGGCACCGCCTCCCTTCAAATCGCCCTCCGGCCCGACATTGGGGTCGCTTCCGCCCTCGCTCGAAAAGACTTCGGTGAGTGAACCGGTGATCGCTAGCCTCTGGCCATTGGGCAGCTCAACGGTGTCAAAAACCAGGGACAGATCGCCGCCTTTTCCACGCCGCGCGGCGGCCTTCACCTCGGCAATATGCCCGTCAATCCGCGTGCCTTTGGCCAGAACGTCCTGGTCCTCGACCGCCACGGGATCAAGCAAGGTGGTCAGGATCCTATCGCCGGCGCGGGAAGTCTTGGAGCTGACTGAGGAGTGGAGCTGGAGCTTGAATTCCGTCCCTTCAGGAATCGTGATCTCGTTCTCGTTCGGGGTGGGATTGTCGGAAGCGTTGTCCGTCGCATTCTCGGCGGGTTGTTGAGCCTCTGGCTGCGGCTGTTGCTGCTGCGGTTGCTGCTGTTGCTCTTGTTGAGCCCAAGCCGGCAGCGCGAAAAGCAGTAAGCCCAACCCCGCTGCCGACATCCAGAGAAACTTTCGCTCCATTACCTGACTCCCGGCCCTAGCGCTTAAAGTCGTCTTCAGACGTCCTGATCCCAACTCACCTTTTACCATTAAACGTCGAAATGAGTCAAAGAGAAAATGGGCGCAAAAGTCCCGTGCTCATCTCGCTCTAAGTATTGGATGCATTGGGCTGCTGCGGGTTGGATGCTTGTAGGGGCGCCCCTGGTGGGCGCCCTCTGAGGAGGGCAGGCACAAGGCCTGCCCCTACCGCCCTGTTATTCGTGCACCTCCGCGTGGTGCCGAACCTCGACTCCCTCCACCAGGAACAATACGTCTTCGGCAATGTTGGTGGCATGGTCGGCGAGTCGCTCCAGGGCACGCGCAATGAACATCAGGTTGATACATTGGCGGACCGAGCTGGAATCCTGCTCCATCACGCCGATCAGCTCTTCGTACACAGCGTCGCGCAGTTGATCGATGACATCATCGGAGGTAAGGATAGTCCGTGCCAGTTCGGCGTCCTTCTTCACGAAGGCATCCAGGCTTTTCCGGATCATCGACTGGGCAAGGCTCGCCATGTGAGGAATGTCGACCAGTTCTTTCGGCAGGGGCTCACGCATCAGGGCCAGAGTCCTGCGCACGATATTCACCGAAATATCCCCCATGCGTTCCAGGTCGTTGTTGATCTTGATGGCGGCGGTAATGAATCGGAGGTCGGTGGCCATGGGCTGGACGCGCGCCAAAAGACTGGTCGCCAGCTCATCGATATCAATCTCCATGCGGTTGATGCGGGCTTCGTTCTGGAGCACTTGCTGCGCCGCCTCCTCATTCTTCTCAATCAGCGACTGGATGCTGCGGTAAACGGAGTCCTCCACCAGCCCGCTCATTTCCAGCAGGCGGTTTCTCAGGTGATCAAGTTCTTCTTCAAAATGGCGTACCATGCCTCTGCCTTCCTCCTCTACCCGAACCGGCCGGTGATGTAATCTTCGGTCTCCTTCTTGGCTGGAGTCTTGAAGATCACCGCCGTCTTGTTGTATTCGATGAGTTTGCCCAAGAGAAAGAAACCCGTGTAATCCGCCACGCGCGCCGCCTGCTGCATGTTGTGGGTGACAATGACCTGCGTGCATTGGTCCTGAAGGGAAAAGAGCAGCTCCTCGATTTTCGCAGTGGCAATGGGATCGAGAGCGGAACAAGGCTCGTCGAGGAGCAGCACTTCAGGGTCAACTGCCAGAGCCCTGGCGATGCACAAGCGCTGCTGCTGCCCCCCCGAAAGCGCGTACGCGGACTTGTGGAGCGAATCCTTCACTTCATCCCACAGCGCCGCGCGCCGCAAGCTCTTCTCAACCTTCTCCTGCAAGGCCGCCCCGCGATAACTCCCATTCACGCGGAGCCCGTAGGCAATGTTGTCGAAAATGGACTTCGGAAACGGGTTCGGCCTCTGAAACACCATCCCTACGCGGCGGCGCAACGCCACCGGGTCCATGGCGAGAAGGTCCTCATTGTCGAACAGGATTTCGCCCTCGGCCCTGGCGTGTGGCAGGGTCTCGTACATGCGGTTCAGGGTTCGCAAGAACGTAGACTTGCCACAACCCGAAGGACCAATCAGCGCCGTAATGCGGTTCGTCAGGATCTGAAGACCGATGCCAAAAAGAGCTTGTTTGGGACCGTAGTAGAAGTCCAATCCGGAAACCCGCATCTTCACGTCGTCGGCGGCCACTGTCCCTCCTCGAGACTGCGCGGGATACCTTGCCTGTTTGGCGGTAGCCATACTGCCAAGTGTCGAAGTCGTCATGAACCTCACCGCCTTGGAAGGTGCGAGAAGTTCGATCCGGCCCGATTTCAGCGTACCCGGTCCATGAAGAATTCAGGTAGCAACACGCCACGGAGTGGGCCCTCGCGATTCCTTCCCCACCTACAAATGGGCCGATCGGCCGGAAAAAGTCCACCTGGCGATCACGTTCGCTACCAACACCAGAGTCAAAAGAACCAACGCAGCCGCCCAGGCCTGTCTGTGCCAGTCATCGTACGGCGAGATAGCATAAGTATAGACCATGACCGGCAGCGAGGCCGTGGGCTGATTCCATCCCCGGCTCCAAAACCGATTGCTAAAGGCGGTGAACAACAGAGGCGCCGTTTCGCCGGAGACACGAGCGATGTCCAGAACGATTCCGGTGATGATCCCCTTGCGCGCCGCCGGAACGGCCACGGTGGCGATGGTTTTCCATTTGCTCGCCCCCAAAGCCAGCGCGCCCTCGCGCAGCATCAGCGGGACGGTCCGCAAGGCTTCTTCGGTACTGCGCACGGCGATAGGGATCATCATGACGCCGAGCGCCAAGCTTCCGGCTAAGGTTGAAAAGTGCTTCATCGGCAAGACCACGACCGTGAAAGCAAAAATCCCCATTACAATCGAGGGTACGCCGTTCAAGAGATCAGCCGTGTAGCGAACCACAAAGGAAAACGTCTGGCCGCCGAATTCAGCCAAGTAGACTCCGCCCAGGAAACCGATCGGGATGCCGAAGGCGGACGCCAGAAGCAGCAGTTTCGCGCTCCCCACGATAGCGTTGGCCATTCCTCCACCGGTTTCGCCCACGGGGGTCGGCAAGTGGGTCAGAAAAGTCCAACTGAGAGAGCTGCCACCATACCAGAGAAGGTAGCCCAGAATGAAAAACAAAACGCCCACGGTGACCAGAGCGCAAAGTCCCGTCAGGCTGAACATGACGACGTTGACGAGTTTCCGCCAGACATTGCGCCAGCCCATTAATGCCCCGAACCTTTCTTCGTCGTGGAAATGATAAAGACTCTTGCCAAGCCGTTAATCACGATCGTCAGCGCGAACAGCACCAAGCCAAGCTCAACCAACGACTGGAGGTAAAGATCGCCCGTGGCTTCCGTAAATTCGTTGGCAATGACGGCGGCGATGGAATAGGCGGGCGCAAACAAGGAAGCACTAATCTTGGGATCATTGCCGATGACCATGGTCACTGCCATGGTTTCGCCGAGAGCTCGCGCTAAGGAGAGAAAGATCGAGGCCGTGATGCCAATGCGGGCAAAGGGGACAACGACCTGCCAGGTAGACTCCCACTTTGTAGCGCCCAGCGCCAGCGCCGCCTCACGTTGCTCCACCGGAACGGCCAAAAGGACCTCGCGTGAAACCGAAATGATGAAGGGTACGACCATGATGGCGAGCACCAGACCGCCCGCCAACATTCCCACTCCGTACATCGGCCCCTGAAAAAGCGGCAGGAATCCCAAGGTGCGCTTCAGGAACGGCTCGCCATATTGACGGAGAACGGGCACCAGGATGAAAATCCCCAACACGCCGTAAATTACGCTGGGAACGGCGGCGAGGAGCTCGATGACAAAAGTCATGGCATTCGAGATGCGCGGCGGGGCCAACTCGGAAAGGAAGATGGCCGCCCCCACTCCCATCGGGACTGCCACAAGCAATGCCAACGCAGAGGTGACCAGCGTACCATAGATAAAAGGCAGAGCGCCGAAGTCTCCGCTCACCGGATCCCAGGTGCGGCCGGTCAGGAATCGAAATCCAAACTTGTGCAGGGGGAGTGTGGAATTTACGTAAAGTTGATGAACGAGGGCCACCGTCACCAGCAGGATGCTTGCCGCGCAAAAAAGCGTGAAGAGATGGGCGAAGGTATCTCCGCTTCGGAGGCCCTGGATAAGAGCCGGCACGCGACGCTTTGGTCGGAATTGGAACGCCTGCCATAATGATCGATCAGATTCCCCTTTTCTCTGAGGAGGGGAATAAGGGGCGGTGCGCCAACCACCGCCGGTCCCTCCTAATCCGAGAGGGGAGTGCCGACATAGGTTCTTACTGAATCAGCGAAATCTGCTTCAACTCTCTCGCCACCACTTCCTTGGGAAGCCGCGCGTAGGACAGAGGCTCGGCAGCCTTCTGGCCATCGTTGAGCATCCAGGTAAGAAAATTCTTGATCACCTGTTTCTTCTTGGCATCCTCAATCCTTGTGGGAATGAGCAGGTAAGTGAAGCTACTAATCGGATAAGCCGCTTTGCCGGGAGCATTAGTGATTGAAATGCGGAAATCCTCGGGAATGCTCTTCGCGAAAGCCGCGGCGGCGGCGGTCACGCTGGCCAGGTCCGCTTTGACGAACACCCCGGCTGAATTTCGAACCCGGCCATAAGGAATCTGATTCTGGATCGCGTAAATCAGTTCAACATAACCAATCGACCCTGGCGTCTGTTTAACCAAGCCCGTGACCTCCTCATTACCCTTTCCGCCCAACCCAACGGGCCAATTCACAGAGCTGTTCCGCCCCACCTTGCTTTGCCACTCGGCTGAGACTTTCGACAAGTAATCGACCCAGACGTACGTGGTTCCGCTGCCTTCCGAGCGGTGCACCACAACGATATCTGTACCAGGGAGATTCACTCCCTTGTTCTCTTTAGCAATCGCAGGGTCATTCCACTTGGTGATTTTGCCGAGATAGATGCCCACTAGAGCATCGGGCGTAAAATTAAGTTCCTGCGATAAACCAGGAATATTGTAGGTGGGAACAACGGCGCCCAAGACCGTGGGAAAATGCAAAATCTTGGTCTTCGCCTGCCCAAGCTGTTCGTCCGTCATGGGCATGTCGGAAGCGCCGAAATCCACCGTCCCCGACAGGAGCTGCCGGATTCCTGCTCCAGAACCAAGGGACTGATAATTGATCTCAATGTCGGGATGCAGCTTGTTGTAATCTGAAAACCACTTCGAGTAAATCGGGTACGGGAAAGTGGCGCCGGTAGCGCTGAGCATGATCGAGTCCGGGGAAGGCGCCGGCGCGGCGCTTGAGGTTGAAAACTGGAATTGTACAAGGCCAATCAAGGCAACAGCAGTACCGAGAAGAACCGTTGAGAGATACGGCAGTTTTTTCATGGGTATTATCCTCCACTCGCACTTTGCCCCCGCTCTTTTACAAGAGAATTAAGCGAAGGTTAACATTAGGGTTAGTGTCACCTGTGAGAGCCATCCTCCGAAGGCGCAGGCAACTCAGAATAGTGTGGGGGAGGCAGGTTACCTCGACATGAATAGAATGTTACAGAAATGTTGCAAGCTTCACTTCCCACTCCTGTGGGTAAGTCAACCGTGAGACCTAATAGGGGCCAGATCAACGCGATGCGCCATTCTTCGTATCTGCGGAGGTGAGCCGGGTTATGGCGCCAAGATGGTTCACATTCAGCTTCAGCGCCGCTTGGAATTCGTCCCGAGCCTGGGCTGCCTCACCCATTCCTAGGTTCCCCAGGCCGATGAGGTAATGGGCTTCGGCGAGGCGCAGGTGGCTGGAACGCCTCTGGCCGAACTTGGCGAAGTAGTCCGCCTCGGGGCGAGTGGCCAGCGCCTCATCACCTTTGCCGATCAGTTCGCCGAAAAACCGTGTTGCCTCCGCGGACCGGCCAAGCTTCTGAGCCGCCAGACCCGCGTAGTACAACATCTCTGGCCGCTCTCGCCGTTGTTGAGGCTTCAGCGTCGCTACGGCCTGCTGGAACATCTCCTGCGATTTCGTACTGTTTCCAAGCTCACCGTAAACCAAACCGATCCAGTAGTCAACCTCCGGTAGCCGGCCTTCTTGGTAAGGTTTGCCGACCTCAAGGCTCTCCGGATATTCGAGGGCTGCCTGGAAGTCTCCTAAAGCCTCGTTGAATTTGCCGGCGTTCAATTCTCTTTCGCCTGCGAGGAGGCATGCATCCACATAGACATCGTGAACATCGCCATAACCCTCCCAGTTGTGGAATCGGTGGGTCTTGAGCAATTGAAGAGCCTGCTCATACCGGCCCACCAGCAAGTAGACCTTCCCTTCCTGAGTCATCGCATCCGAGCGCTGGGCAGCCAGCGCGGGGTTGGATTCAAACGAAGCCAGTCTTTTCTGCGGCGAAACGTTTTCGGCTTCATACAGGATGTCGAGCTCAAACCGCAAACGGGAATTGTTCGGATCCAATGCGACAGCCCTTTCCATGGACGCAATCGCCTTGGGGCTATCGTTCTGCACCTGCTCGTAGCCCTGCGCGAGATTGCGGTACACGAGCGAGAATGAGCTGTCGATGGCGGCGGATTTTTTCCACTCTTTGATCGCGACATCAGGCTGCCGATCGTAAAGAAGATTTCCGAGATAGTATGGCGCGCGAGCATCGCCAGGATTGGCCTGCCTGGCAGCCTCGAGCACTTTCACTTCTTCGAGACGGAAAGGAAAAACATAGTCGGTGGGCATCTGGGCGGCCAAGTGAAAGTATCGGGTCGCTTCGCCGGGCTGGCCTGACTGCATCGCGAGATAGCCAAGGTCGTAATAAATGAGCGGATTCACTCTATTCTGGTCAGGGCTCGCAGCCACCAATTGCTTGAGAACCTGTTCCGCCTCACCCCCTAATCCGGCTTCGTAGTAGTTCGTGGCTAGTTCGAGATTCGACTGCACGGTGTTTCCCATGAAGGACTGAGGCTGCGAGTCCGCATCGAGCAAGGCGAGTTCATGAAGGCCCCAGTAGTCAAGCGGATCCACTGCCAACGCTTTATTGGCTGCTTCCTTGGCATCATCAGCGCGCCCCATGTGTCTGAGAACTGCGGACTTCAGATCCCAGGCCCTACAGTTAAGCGAGTTGTAAGCCAGCGAATGGTCAAGATCCGAGAGCGCTTGCGGCCAGTCGCCCCGCTGTCCATCTAGTACGGCAAGCTGCTCGTAGCTGGCGGCGGCCCACGCTTCGCTCCACGCGGCGCGGTGGAATGCATCCTCCGCTTCGCGATTCCTGCCCTCGCCTCGCAGCGTGACGCCCAGGTAGTAATACGCTTCGCCATCTTTGGGCCGCGTGTAATTGCGAGTGGCCCGGGCGAGAGCTGTCGTAAGTCTCTTCTCTGCGTGCTGCCAGAGTCCGCTCTCAGAGTAAAGGCGGCCCAGCGCGGTGTTAACCTCGTAGTTGCCAGGATCGCGGCTCAGGGCCTCTTCAAAGTAAGCGTAGGGCTCGAGAGCCGCGTTGTGGAATTGCTCGAGCCGCAGGCCGATGTGATAAAGCTCGTCGACTGTCTTGATCTCCTTCGGCGGAAGGGGAGGTTCAACCACGGGAGGCGTGCTCTCCGGCGCAAGTTTCACCGGCTGATAACTGAGCAGTTCCTGGTTTGCCGAATCCAGCAGCTCAGCCTTGAGATCGTCTTCGCGAACCCCAACCGGCAACGTGATGTCCTGAACAAAAGCCTTGGCAGGGGAGATGTCGATGCTCCGTTCAAACAGCGTTCGATTTCCGGCGGTCAAAACTGCCTTCGCGCTACGAAACTCCTGGGTCGTGGAAAAACCGATTTTCACCTTTCGCCCAGGTCCCACCTCCAGGTTCACCGCTCCATTCAGGTTTGCGTTCTTCGCGCCGCCGATACCCCGGATCGGGAACCAATACGCCGTGGCGATCTTCGTTTCCGAAGGCTGGATCCAACTGTAGTCAGGTTGGTTATCGGAGAAGTTTCCCGACATCAGCTCGAGGTAGTCGCCCTGGCTGTCCAAAACGTTGTCCCACAATTTGCCCTCGGGGCCATTGCCCCATTCGAAGAATTTTGCGCCCGGTGACACGTTATGGTCCTGGACGCAGATGATTCCCGCCTCCTTACCGTGATCATAGCCGCCGAAGAAATCTCCGTCGAAATTCCAGGCAAAGAAGGAGACGGGTGTGGGATGGTTCTTCCACCAACTCAAGTCCACACCTCGCGTGTAGTCAACGCCTTGGTAAACCTCGTGCGAAATTGGCCAGCGGGCGAAATCAACCTTGGCGTGGTACACCGCAAATTGTGTGTCCGGCGGAAAAATGACCTGATAATTCTCATTGGCGTGCACGCCGGCATTGGTGAAATCCAGAAACGAATGGACGTAGGACGTGCGATTGACCAGGACCGTAGTCACTTTCAGGTAGGACTTGCCGGGATAGAGGGTGATCCCCACCGCCCATTCCATGCGATGGCGGAGTTCCAATTCTCCTACCCAGATTGTGCTGCTGCCATCAGGATTTCTCAGCAAGCGGTGGTCCACGGGCAGATAGCTGGTGGCGCGGTGGTGGTGAGGGATGTTCCACTCGACGCCGCCGGAGATCCAGGCGCCCAGCATGCCGATCAGCGCCGGCTTGATTTCGGTTTGCCGATAGACGTAGTCATAGTTATCCGTCTTGTCGGTGGCGGAGAGAATGCGCCCCCCGAGCTCCGGAAGCACGCAGATCTTCACGTATTGGTTCTCAAGAAAGTCAGCTTGATAGGTCTTGTCGTGCCGAATATCCAGGAGGTTGTCATAGAGTCCGTAGGGATAAATCGCGCCTTGCGCGCCCTGATAGTCCCGTCCGGCATAAAACATCGGCTCAAGATCAGGCGGACCCGTTTCGTAGGTGGGAAGCACGAGCGGCGCTTGCCAGATGTTAACAGACTCCTGCGCCCCAAGCGGTGAAGTACATGCCGTTAATAACAGAGAGAAAAGGAAGACTTGCAGATAGATCGTGCCGTTTTTCACTTTGGTCACTCCTAACATGTCATCCTGAGTGTTTGTGACTTTTTTCTCGGGGAGGCGCAGACGTGCCGTCCTTTGGCATGTCTGCGCCTCCTGGGATCGAGAGGGGCGCCTACATCCCGACAAAAGAGCGTCGGGACGTAGGCGCCACCCTGCGGTTTGGGATCTGCGGTTCGAAGACTTGTCATCCTGAGCGAAGCGAAGGATCTCGGTAGTTCGTCATGAAGTGCGAAGGAAAGCAACTACAGGGATCCTTCGCTTCGCTCAGGATGACACGATCCTAAAATCTCCCGACCTACAGGCGACGCTGAGCGCCATCACTTTCCATACTCGTTCTTCACCACTTCACCACCCTTCATCACGAACTTCACATGCTGGAGCACGGTGATGTCCTGAAGTGGGTCGCCTTCTACGGCAATGATGTCAGCCCACTTGCCGGGCTCGAGGGTTCCTATTCTGTCGGACCAGCCCAGCAGATCGGCGTCGTTGACGGTCGCGGTTTGAATCGCCTCGAGCGGGCTCATGCCAATGCTGACGTAGACCGCCAACTCATGTGCGTTCAGGCCGTGGGGGTAAACGGCGGCGTCGGTACCCAGCCCGATCTTGACGCCCGCCTCGAATGCCTTCTTGGCATTGGTCTTTCCAAGTTCCGAAACCATCTCCATCTTGCGCCTGGCGAAGTCCGGAAGATTCGCGGTACGAGCATTTTCCCGCTGCCAATCCATCAGGTAGAGCGTCGGCACGAGATAAGTACCGTTCTTCTTGAGAGTCGCGATGGCGTCGTCGTTCATCAAGTGCCCGTGCTCCACGGAGTCCACGCCCGCCTCGGACGCCCAGATCACACCCTGAGCTCCGTGCGCGTGGGCGGCAACCTTCCGTCCCAGGCGGTGCGCGTCGTTCACGATGGCCTTCATCTCCTCGAGCGTGTACTGCGGGGCGTTCGGGTCATCTCCTTTCGAAAGAACTCCGCCGGTGGCGCAAATCTTGATCAGATCGGCGCCGTATTTGATGACCTCGCGAGTCTTGTGCTGCACGGCCTCGACGCCGTCGGCGACGCCCTCGGCGGCGAAGTGAAACTCGAACGGCAGCAGATTCTCGTCGCAGTGGCCTCCCGTAATCCCCAGCGCCGGACCGCTGACCAGCATGCGTGGTCCCGGCACATCTCCGGCATTGATCGCGTCGCGCAGAGCCACATCGGCGTAACCGGTGGCGCCCACGTTTCGCACGGTTGTGAATCCAGCCTCCAACGTGACGCGGGCGTTGCGCGCGCCGATCAGCGCCTCGCGCGGCACCGAGATTCCCAGCGTTTCATAGCCGAAATTCGTGCCAAAGGTCAGGTGGGTATGAGCATCGATCAGGCCGGGAAGCACGGTAGCATCAGGCAAGTCGATGACCACGGCGCCGGCGCCGGGTGACACGCCGGAAGCCGGACCCACGCTCACGATCTTATCGCCGGCGATGACAATTGCCCCGTCTCGAATTACCTGCCCCGTCTTCACATCCAGGATTCTCGCTGCACGGATCACCGTGTGCTTTGCCGGAACCGGCGACGGGCCTTGACCCGAGGCAGAGGCGGTCACCAGAGCCGCCAGGAACAAAGTGAGAACGGAAGATTTAGTTGCCTTCATCAGGGTTTCCCTCCCGCAGCGCTCAGAGATCCGTCCAAAATTGGTATTAAAGCCTACTTCTTCATCAAATCCAACACCGCGCTGGTCATGGACTTCACGCCGGTGCGCAGCGTGGGCTCGGGGACCGGAGCCCACAAACTCGAGTGCAGTCCGGGCAGGGGCACACCGGTGCGGCGGCTCTCTGCGAGCTTTGCCGGGTCCACGGCGCCCAAGGAATACTGGCAGATCGGGATTTGGCGACCCTCGAGAGCAAAACGGCAGAAATCCTCGCTGGCCATGACCGGGGGCAGTTCCACAACATTGTCCGTCCCGAGCGCCGTCCTGAAGACCTGCGCCAGCCGTGCCGTCAGTTGGGGGTCGTTGTACAGCGCAGGACTGTGGTCGCTCTCCTCTGCGGTCACAGTGGGCGAGAGAGACGGCGGAATTCCGTGAGCGGCAGCAATGCCCTTCGCCATTCTAGCCAACGCTTCCAGAATGTGCTGCCGCACTTCCTCTTTATAAGTGCGGATGGTGAGCTGCAAACGCACTTCGTCCGGGATGATGTTGGGACGTGTGCCGCCGTGAATCGAGCCGACGGTGACCACGGCGGGATCAAAGGGTGAATCTTCGCGGCTCACGATGGTCTGAATAGCCATTATGAACTCCGCGGCTTCGAGGATCGGGTCTTTCGCCACTTGCGGGGCGGAGCCATGCCCGCCGATGCCGCGCAGCGTGACCTCGACGGAGGTGGAACTGGCCATCGCGTAACCGGGCGTGATCCCGACTTTCCCTGCCTCGAGCGCGGGCGTGTCATGCAGCGCAATGACGAAATCCGGCTTCGGAAAGCGCGTGTACAGACCGTCGTCCAGCATGGCCCTGGCGCCGCTAATGGCTTCCTCCGCGGGCTGCGCCAGCATCACCAGCGTTCCATGCCATTGTTCCTTCATTTCCGCCAACATTTTCGCCGTTCCCAGGAAAGAGGTCATGTGGATATCGTGCCCGCAGGCATGCATGACGCCCACTTCGCGCCCTGCGTCATCCTTGGTCCGGACTTTGCTCGCATAGGGGAGGCCCGTCATTTCCTCCACGGGCAGCGCGTCAAGCTCGGTTCGAACGTACACCGTCGGCCCCGTGCCATTCTTCAGGATACCCACCACGCCGTAGCCAGACCACTCCGGATGGCCGGCGTATTTGCCCACGTGTTCTGTGACGTTGTAACCCAGAGCCCGCAGTTCGCCGGCAACAAAAGCCGAGGTCTTTTGCTCGCGATGGGAGAGTTCCGGCGAGGCGTGAAGCGACCGGTAGGTGGAGAGAAGCGACGGCATTTCGCTTTCCACCAGCGCATCCAGATTCGCTTGCTGGGCGCGCGCCGAGGGTACCCCTGAGAGTAAACACCAGACGAGGCAAGCCAGTGCAGAATAACCTCTCGCCGCCCTGCCGCGCCGCAATTCAAGATTCAAGATTCCAGATTCCAATCGACGCACCATGCCCTCCTGATTGGCGATGGAAATCACCGTTACCCCCTACGGGCGATGCAAATTGACGGCTATCGAGCAGGGCGGCAACGGGCTCCGGTAAGTATCAGGGAAGCGGGCAACGCAACGCAAGGGCAAGTCTCAGTCAATGAGGGCCCCGTAAGGACCGGAACAGGGTAGACACCGGAAAGCGAGATTGCTACGCTATGAAGTTCAAAGGGCGGCAGGTGGCGCAAGGCGGTGAACCATGAAGGTCAGGCTCTGGGGCGTGCGCGGCTCAACGCCAACCCCGGGAAGAGAGACGGGGCGGTACGGCGGCAACACCTGCTGCATCGACCTTAAACTCGACAACGGCGCCCGTATCATTCTTGACTGCGGCAGCGGAATGAGGGCGCTGGGTAAGAGCCTGGTGGAGGAATTCGCCGGCCGGCCCATCCTCGCTCATATCTTTCTGACGCACTTCCATTGGGACCATATCCAGGGAATTCCGTATTTCGTTCCCTTTTACAAGAAACAAAACACTTTCTTTTTCTATTCCCCGCTGTTGCCGGCCGCCCGGTTGCGTCGAACCCTCGAAGGCATGATGGGGAGTCCCTACTATCCAGTAGGCATGAAGGCCAATCGCCACTTTATCCACTTAGGAAATACCGCCGTCAGTATTAACGGAGCGGTGATCAAGACAGCGCGCCTCCATCATCCGCAGGGGTGCGCCGGCTACCGAATCGAAGCGGACGGCGGCGTTTTGGTTTTGGCCACCGACACCGAATCCGGCTCTCCGGCCTTCGACCGCGCCTTGCGGTCCCTCGCCCGCGATGCCGACCTGCTGTTGTATGATTCCCAATACACGCCCCGGCAGTCACAAGGCGAAAAGAAAGGCTGGGGACACAGCTCATGGCAGGAGGGCGTGCGCATTGCCCGGGAATGCGATGTGAAGCGGCTGGTGTTGTTCCACCATGATCCTGACAGTGACGACGCCTTCGTCGATAGCCTGGTGGCGCAGGCTCAGAAGAAGTTTCCCAACACCCTGGGAGGAGCCGAAGGGCTCGAGTTCTGCCTCGGCCGGGGCGAGGTCAAGCAATTCGGCGCGTCGGCAAGCGCCAACTCCCGGACCACCACTTCACCACAGAGCGCACAGAGACCGCGGAGGAAGGCTCGCCGCTCCTCTCTGTGAACTCTGTGGCCTCTGTGGTAAGGTCTTCTAAGATAGCCCCGGCACCCATCGGATGCCCTCTTCCTATGTGGCGCTGTAAAGTTGAGATTATTTGCGCACCGCCCAAGCGAGTCCGTCGGGTTGTTTCCCGGCGGAGATGCGGCCGGTGACTTCCAGGCTCTTCAGGTCCACGACCGCGACGTAGTCCTTCCCGCTCACGGCGACAAAGGCCCGTGAGCCGTCGGGAACCATCAGTATTCCTGCGGCGCCCCCGCCCAGGTCGAAATGCTTGATCTCCTTGCGGCTCGCAGCATCGATCACCACGAGATCGCTTCCCGACCTGCCTCCGAAGCCCAGCCCGGAGACAAAGGCTCGCGTGCCATCCGGCGTGAACTTCAGGCGATTCGCGCCGTTGACCGAAATGTGCATAGTCTGGATTGCGCGCTTGGCGGCGAAGTCGATGATGGTCACCGTGGCATCCCGCGCGTTCGCGGCCCAAATCTCCTTCCCATCCGGTGACACGTCAAATCCTTCCGACCCGTTGCCCGAACGAACGTTGGTTATTTCCCAGGTTTTCCGCGGACCGCCCTGCGGCGGACGAAATCCGGGCGGAGGGCCGCCCCCAGATGGGCCGCCAGGAGGAGGGCCGAACCCGCCGCCTGGCGGTGAAACTCGCTCCATGATGCTAAGGGTGCCGGAACTGACGTTGGAGGTGACGAGCTTGTCCAAGCTCTCGGACACCCAAACCATGTGCGTGCGGTCCTGGCCAGTGCCCAATACCCAATCCACTTTTCCAGTGAGCGGATCGTAGCGCCCGATGGCCTTATTCGTCTCCACGGTGAAATAGAGCTTGCCGCCGGCGAAAGCCAAACCGTGCGCCGAATGCAAGGCGCCAAGGTCAATGGCGGGCAGGGCCTTCTGCGAAACCAAGTCGACCACGGATATGGTGTTAAGATCGCTGTCCGAGCCGCCGTAGTTCGAGATGTAAGCGAGCCTGCCGTCGGCGGATGCAATCACTTCGTGCGGGTCCGGACCGGACGGCACGCGGCCAACCACCCGTAAGCTTACAGGATCGACAATGGCGAGCGATAAGTCGCTCTTGGCGAGCACCAGCAGCGCTTCCGAAGGTGTTTGCGCGGAAGCAGGCAACGCCCCGAGGAGCGCTACGCCTAGGCATGCCGCCAGCCTCAGCAAAGCTCTTGGCCTTCTCATCTCGTCACCTCATCGGGGAGTTCTCAAACGAATGCCAGACCGTGGGCTCGGGCGTGGACATGGCGCGCGAACTGCCGATGGCCGGCCAAGGCAGCGAGTTTCTTGCCCGTCAGTTCCTCGTACACCTTCCCAACCTGCGAGGGGAACGAATCGTCCGCCCCCGGATCGCCAACGTAGCGTGCAATCTGCGCGTTGCCCTTCAGTGCCGCCCGAATGGCCTCAATCTGCCCCTTAGCTTCCTCGGGCGCCTTGCTGGCCATAAGCGTACCGACCTGTTCCCGGAGCACTTTGAAGAACGCCTGCTGATCGTCCAAAACGGTCGCCAGGGAGCGCGGCCCGTGGCCCGTACAGACGATTCTCGGGCGAAGTTTCTTCACCGCATCCAGCGTCACCACCCACTTGCCCACGTCTCCGTCACCCACGAAGTTATAAGGCCCGTTCACGCACACATCGCCGGTGAAAAGGATGCGCTCCTTCGGCAGCCAGGCAACGGCGTCGCCATGCGTATGAGCTACCCCCAGGTGCATCAGCTCAACCCGATGCTTGCCGTCGTCAAAGAACAAGTCTTTGGAAAAAAGCACGGAGGGCGGTTTGAGCTTGGTGTCTTTCAGATCGGCGCGCTCTTTTGCAGCCGCTTCCCAGGCGCCGGGTTTGCTGTCGTAGTAGCCCGTCTCGTGCCGCTTCATCTCTTCGATGACGCCCGTGTGCGCCACCGGCACCGCTCCATTATCGACGTAGACCTGATTGCCGTAAGCGTGGTCGCCGTGGTGGTGGGTGTCGAAGGCAAACCTTATCGGCTTGTCGGTCATCGATCGTATCTTGCTGATGATCAGCCGCGCCCCGGCGGGGAAATTCGCGTCGACGACCAGCACATAGTCCTCGAACAAGATCCAACCGTTGTTGCAAACGGCGTCGGCGTTATCCGCAACGCTTCCCTCGTGAAAGTAGATGTCCGGGCCTACCTGGTCAACCTTAGCGTCCTCGGCCATCCCCGCCGGGGCCCGTCCCGCCAGAAGCTCCGCCTCCGCCGCAAGACTCAAGAATGCCGTTCCCCCCGCTAGAAACTCCCGCCTGTTTACACCGCACATGTTAGCCCCTCCTCGACCATCTGTCCGGTACACGCCCAGTTTTTGCAAAGAAGATTCGGATCGAGCGCCCCTCCCGCGGAGCCTAGCGTCCCCGCTCCGCTCGGGTTATCAAATCTGGCGCACTCGCTGAATACCATTCTACACCCGGGAAGAAACGGGGGAGCGAGCGAATCTCCAAAAGCAGGAATCCTGAAGGCAGGGCGATGCTAGACTTACAGCATGAGCGTACGACGGCGTTGGTTAATTCCACTTCTTGCCATTCCGGTTCTGGCGCTTAGCGTCTATATCAACCGCGAACGGCTGGAACGCGCCGTAATCGCATACAGGATCCATCAGGTGCACATATTCGCCCCGCCGCCGTGTACCCCCGGCGAGTCTCGGTGGCGCCGGCTCCGCGCCGATGCCCAATTTTACTGGGATTTCTCGCGCTTTAGCGTGGAAAGGGAGAAGCGGCTGAAACAGATCAATCCACTGCTGCGCCCTCTGGTAAAGGAAATCGTGCGCCGGCAGTCTCAAGGTGAGGGAATGCAGTATTCCATGCACATTTATCGCGAGATCCGCTGGCTGCTCAATTTCACGCCGGATATCGAAGGTACACGGACGAGGGTCGCCGATCTCCAACAGAGTCTGTCTGAGCCGGGGAAACAAAAACTTGCCACCGAGCAGCAGGCTTCAGACGGGAGCTGGGGAATGGGAATCAACGCTTGGTATCTAAGACTCTACTATTCCGTCGACCACGTTAAGGATTGCCGAGAGCGCCCGCAATATCCGCTCTCTTTTCTGGACCGAGTTAATTCTCCCGAAAAACTCACCGCTCAGCTCAATTCGGTGCTGCTCGATGACTTCAGCAAGACGCACGAATTTAGCCGCGAACAGCTCGATGAAACCTTTTCTGCGCTCGCACTCTTGTTATTTGCGACCCAACCATCCGCCTGCTACACCTTTAATCCTGGACTCAGGGACGCCCTGAGGAAATTTGTGGAGCATTGGCAGAATCCTGCGACTGGCTGCTGGGGCCAGTGGCTGGTGGATTGCCAGGGAAGAATCTGGAAAATGGACGACATGGCGATGACTTTTCACGTGGTCTCGGACCTTCACGGCCAAGTGCCCCGTCTGGACCTCATTGCAAAGCGCGTGCTGCAACTCGACGGCGTTAATTTTCCGGCGGGCGTCCGATTCAATGGCCACTACGAAAACCATCTGAATTGGGACGTGGTCAAGATCTTCCGCTACGCTTGGCCGGACCTTGATGCCGCCACCCGAGAGCAAACGCGAGCCGAGATCTCCCGCATGCTCAATTGGTGTTTGACCAAATCTTACCAGCCCGACGGCTCTTTCAAGGTGAGCGATCTGGACGATACCCTCGGCGACGCTTACAGCTATGGTGTATCCTTCCTCCAGGAAACCGGTTATTTTCGCCGGCAAGACCGATTTTGGACGGACCAGGACTTTCCCGGTGCCCAAGCCGTCCGCGACCGCATCGAAGCCAAGCTGAAATCAATTGGACTCGGTGACCCAGGATTGAAGGATGCTTATGAGACCCTGGAGACTTCCCGGCCATAGCGCCGAACTCTTGTAGCCAGTAACAAAGAGCCGCAGAGTCTTTGGAGAACGAGACTCTGCCCTGCCAACAATCAACCGCCGCTGGGAAAGTAATGAGCCAGCTTGTCGTAAGTGGTGAGGAGGTCTTCGGGCAGGATGCGAGTCTCCCCGATCGTGGTCACGAAACTGGAATCTCCTGTCCAGCGGGGGAGCACGTGCAAGTGCAGGTGGTCCGCGACGCCGGCCCCAGCGCATTTCCCAAGATTCATGCCAAGATTATACCCTTCGGGATGATAGCAATCTCGCAATGCCCCCTGAAGGCGCCGGGCTAACTCCATCATTTCGACGAGCGCAGTGGACTCGACCTCCTCGAGGCTGGCAACGTGGGCATAAGGGATCACCATGGAATGGCCGGTGGTGTACGGAAAGAGGTTGAGAAGAATGAAATTCGAGCGGCCTCGATACAGAAGCAGGTTCTCCCGGTCGTGAGGGGGGTCGGCCGCGCTCTTTTCGCAGAAAACGCAACTACCCGTCGCCACAGGCTGGCTGACGTAACGAAACCGCCAAGGACTCCAAAGGTAGTCCATAATCGGGATGCCTGGTGATCGAGCAGGATTCGAGCCGCCTGCGGACGGACCCTAACCGCACAGGTCGAAGTGCCCCGCGGCGGAGCGCCGGCATAGTTCGCCGGCCGACACCGAAGACCGCCGCTCGACTAAGGCGTGGTTGTACCCGAAGGCTCGGGCGCGGGAGCAGCCGGCGGTGGGGGAGGCGTCGCGGCCGCAGCCCCACTATTGACAAGATCTTTCAACTCCTTGCTGGGATTAAAGTAGGGAATCTTCTTGGCGGGCACATCGACGCGCACACCAGTCTTCGGATTGCGACCGATGCGGGGCTTGCGCTGGCGAGTACGAAAGCTCCCAAAGCCCCGGATTTCGACCTTATCACCCACGCGCAGCGACTTCACAATGCTCTCGAAGATTGTTTCGACGATGATCTCAGAGTCCTTGCGGCTCATCTCCACGGCCCGCGCAACATCCTCAATCAGTTCTGCCTTGGTCATGTTTAGCTCCTGGTGCGAAGTGTCGGGGATAACCGGTACAACAGGTCACGACTCAACTGCCGAGGTTGAAGACGAGTACTCCAGGGCGTTGATACCCGCGGAAGAAAGCGCCTCCGCCATAGTGGATTTTCTCACCGGCTCTTTGGGTTTCTCGATTTCTGCCGGACCGGGTTGCACCGCCGGTTCCTTCTGGCTCAAGGCAATCTTCCGCTCTCGGGCGCTGAGGCGGATCACGCGAAATTCCAACTCGCTGCCCACCTCGAGCTTCGCGCTTTCATTTCGAGTGTGGCCATTTTCAAACTCCGAAACATGGCAGAGACCTTCAATCCCCTCCGCCAGCTCGACAAAGGCGCCGAAAGGCGCCACCCGTGTCACTTTACCGCGCAGCATGTCCCCGACGTGGACCCTCGAGAAGAATGCCTCGCGGGGATCTTCCTCGAGTTGTTTCAAACCCAGTGCAAGTCGGCGATTATCGGGGTCCACGGCCAGCACCACCGCATCGACGGTTTGGCCTTTCTTCAGGACCTCCGACGGATGTTTCACATTCTTGTTCCAGGACATGTTCGAGACATGAATCAGGCCGTCGAGTCCGTCTTCGATTTCGACGAAGGCGCCGAATTCGGTGAGGTTGCGAACCCGCCCGTGCACCATCGACCCCACCGCAAACCGATCGCCCACTGAAGTCCAGGGATCCGGAAGAGTGGTCTTCAGACTGAGTGAGATGCGACGCTTGACGGGTTCGACGTCCAACACTCCCACCTCGACACGCTCATCCAGCTTGAGGATCTTGGACGGATGGCGAAGTCGCTTGCTCCAGCTCATCTCCGAAATGTGTATGAGTCCTTCCACACCGGGCTCCAGTTCAACAAAAGCGCCGTAATCGGCAAGACTCACCACGCGGCCGGTGATTCGGTCTGCCGCATGATAGGTGGCCGCCACCGTCTCCCAGGGGTCAGGTGTGAGTTGCTTCAAACCCAGGGAGATCCGCCCTCTTTCGGGATCGTGCTTGAGCACCTTCACCGTGATTTCCTGACCTACTTGGACCACTTCCGAGGGATGCCCAATTCTACCCCAAGAAAGGTCGGTGATGTGAAGCAGGCCGTCAATCCCTCCCAGGTCAACAAAGACGCCGTAGTCGGTCAGGTTTTTGACCTTACCCACTACGTCCGCGCCTTCCACCAGGCGTTCCGCCAACTCCTGCTTGCGCCGGTTTAGTTCTTCTTCCATCGCAGCCTTGCGGCTGACCACCACGTTGTTCTTCTTGCGGTTGACCTTGATGACCTTACAGGGGAATTCCTGACCCTTGAGTTCATCCAGGTTAGCGTGCACGCGCACATCGGCATGAGAAGCCGGGAGGAAAGCCGGAACCCCAATGTCTACCATCAAGCCGCCTTTGATTCGATCGACCACGCGGCAGGTGATGTTACTCTGATCCCGGAAAGCGCGTTCAACTCCATCCCACGTCTTGCGCCGTAATGCCCTTTGATAGGAAACGCTGACTGTTCCGGAGGCCTCGTCATAATTGTCGACCCAAAGGTCAACCGTATCGCCTGGGCTGATTCTCAGGTGCCCATCCAGCGCGAGGAACTCGTTCCGCGGAACCTGGGCCTCGCATTTCAGCCCCACATCAACTACGACTTCGGTGTCCGTGATCTTGAGCACATGGCCCTGAACGATTTCACCCGCGGCAATCGGGGGAGCGGATAGCGCCTCCATCCCCTCCATCAGATTGACCACCTCGCTGATCTCAGGAATCCTCGCCTGGGGATCCGTCAAATCATTTTGGGCTCCGAGGTCCGTCCTTGCTTCTTGCAGACTGTCACTCCCAGCCGTTTGCAAACTGCTGCCTTTTTCGTCAGCGGACATCCGCCGGCCTCCTCTCCAGGTACCCGACGCAGGCCTACAAAGGAAGTCCTATTCTACCGTTGCGTGGAAAGCGAAGTCAATGCGAAGCAGCAGCCTTGGGGAGCGGACATCCAGTCCGAACAGGGACGATAGCCGCGAGGCACTCATTTGGAGTGCAGCGGCGAGGCTGCAGCCTTCCCGCCGGCCGAAACGCCGTGACCCGCTTGACCTCGACTGTGGAGGCGCTAACCGCGCTGCGGGGCTCCCGACAAGCACCGAGGCTGGGAAGCGCTTACGCGGTCGGGAACTTATAGGCCGCCTGTTTGATCGCTTTGCGGTAGTCGTCGGAGCTCATTTCAATCAGCTTGCACATTTCATAGAGGCGGGAGCGTAGAGTGACTCCGAGCTGGTTCAAAGTAAGCTCCACGTTCGGGACAACTTCCCCGGAGGGCGCGCGAACCTCCCGGCGCCCTTGGGTTTCACCCAGGGGAAGCGTCGTCGTGATGAGAGTAACTTTCTTGTGGTTATAGCGTGAATTGATAATATGCTGCAAGGTCTCTTTAACCCAGTCACTAGGGTTCCAGGAGGCGAGTTCATCCAACAAGAGCACTTCAGCGTCCAGCACCGGCTGGAGAACGGAAAGCTCCGAATTTTGAGAAACGGGATTGTAACTGTCCCGAATGGCCTTCAGCAGATCGTGGAAATCATAGAAAAGGCATTCGACGCCTTTGCGCAGGACCAACTCGCGCAGCACCGCGACCGCCAAGTGGGTCTTTCCCACGCCCGTCGTGCCGACAAAGAGCAGGCCAAAATCCGCGGGGTATTCCTTAACAAAATTCTCGGCGTTCAGCTTCGCCCATCTTAAGCTTTGATTGTCGCGGCGTATGTCAAAATTCTCAAAGGCGCAGTGCTCGTACCTTTCGGGGATGTGAGCCTGGCGAAGCAACAGTTCCGCGCGCTCCAGGCCATAACAATCGCAGCGGGTCATGCGGCGGACGCCTTCGACCTCGACCGGCTTCCAACTTGTGCCATCGCATTGTGGGCAGTCTTTTCGCGGCATCTTAGATTCCTGTCCAACGAAGCGCTTATTTGCCCGCGTGGCGTTGCGTTCGGATCAAATAGGGCGGGGCGACGCGCACCAGGGCATTTTGGATCCGCTCCTGGTCTATGGGCGGGCGTGTCAAAACTTCCTCCTGCACATAGGAGACGAAAGCCTGCATTTCCTTCTGCATTTTCTGCATGCGGTCGCGCATGTTTAGGATGATCTCGATTCCTGCCAGGTTGACGCCCAGGTCGCGCGTCAGATTCAGGATGGTTTCCAACCGCTCCAGGTCTTCGTCGCCGTAGAGGCGGGTGTTGCCGTTGGTGCGGGAAGGCACCAGCAGCCCTTCCCGCTCGTAGAGACGGAGGGTTTGGGGATGGATGTTGTACATTTCGGCCACGGCGCTGATCATGTAGCCGGTCTTGCCGCGAGTTTTTCTGCCTCGGGGGCTCATAGGAAGAGTCTAAAGTCTAAAGTCTGACGTCGAACACCTATTAATTGGCATCCAGCCCTTATCCTTCAACCTTTAACCTGCATCCTTCAAAGGTACTTCTTCAGCTCTTGCCTGGGATCTTCCGGGTTCAGGTGCGCGAGTTCGCGAAGGATTTCTTTGGTCCTTTCATCCGCAACCCGTGGGACCATCACCTGCACCTCTATAAACTCATCCCCGCGCGCATCACCGCGCAACGAGGGCGCACCCTTCCCGCGCAGCCGGAGTTGCTGGCCACTCTGGGTCCCGGGAGGGATCTTGATGGTCGAGGGCCCCAGCAGAGTCGGCACTTCCACCTTCGCCCCCAGGGCCGCCTCGGCCACGGTTACGGGGACCTTAACGTAGATGTTGTCGCCCTTGCGCTCAAAGATGGGATGGGTTTCAACTTCCGTAACAATGTACAAGTCGCCCGGGGGGCCGCCGCCGGCGCCCGCGTTTCCCTTCCCCGGCACGCGTACGCGAGATCCCGTATCCACGCCAGGCGGAATACGCACTTCAAAAGTCTCGGGCGCCCGCACGGAACCCGACCCGCCGCAGGTCGGGCAAGGGCGGCGCTGCTTGCCGGTCCCGCCACATTGCGGGCACGTCACGCTGAATCGCATCGTCCCTGCCTGGCGCGCCACCTTGCCCGTTCCGCCGCACATGGTGCAGGTAACAGCCGCGCCTTTGGCAGAGCCGATGCCTTTACAGGTCGGGCAGGTCTCTTGCCGCGCCACGGTGATTCGCACCTGTGTGCCACGAATGGCGTCCCAGAATCCCAGGTGCATGTGGTGCTCGATATCACTTCCCTTTTGCGGACCCTCTTCTTCCTCTTCGCGCTGGCCTGGGCGATTGAACAACTGCGAGAAGATGTCCCGGAAGCCCCCTCCGAATCCCGCGTGCCTTCCCGTCTCCGTATCCCCGCTTTCGGCGTTCGAGAAATCGAATCCCGAGAAATCGAATCCGGGGCCGGGCCCGCCGGCGCCCGTCGAGGCGCTCGGTCCGGGGCCACCCGGGGGAATGTTGTTGGAATAGAAGCCGTACTGGTCGTAGATCTGGCGTTTTTTTTCGTCACCCAGAATTTCGTAAGCCTCCGAGAGTTCCTTGAACTTTTCTTCGGACGCCTTGTTGCCCGGGTTAACGTCAGGATGATACTTGCGCGCCAAGCGGCGGTATGCCTTGCGGATCTCCGGCGGCTTGGCGCCGCGACTCACCCCCAACGTCGCGTAATAGTCCTTTTGTGCACCGACAACAGCCATCGTGTTAGTTCTTCATCGTCTCGAGAATCGCCCCCAGATGGTCCGGGCAGCGCGACCGCAGCCATTCCTGTAATTGGTGCTGGATCTCCTGAGCCGCGGGAGAGTCCATGATGGCCTGGTCCAGGCCCAGTTCCATGAAATGCTTCCAGTGGCATTGCGGGCATTCCACTCCGACGAGACCTCGATGTTCCATAAGGCAGTTCAGAGTCTACAGTCGAGAGTCGAGAGCCATGACGCTCTTGCTCGTGCCTCAAAACTGTTCCTCTGTTCCTCCTTCTAAACGCCAGCTCCCGTCGAATCGGTCGCAGCGCTGTTATCTATCAAGAGTCAACTCTCAACTTTCGACTCTTGACTCTCGACTGTTCTTCTCAGTTCTTCTTTTTGTCGTCGCTGTCCACGACTTCCGCGTCGATCACTTCGCCGTCGCCCTTAGTTTGGCCAGGCTGAGCCGTGGGGCCTGCGGAAGGCCTTGACGCTTCGCCGGGGCCGCCCGGCGCCTCTTGGGCCGCCTGCGCCGTAGATGCCTGCTTGTACATCGCTTCCGCCAGCTTATGCGACGCCGTTGTTAGCCGCTCAACGGAATCGTTGATCTTCGAGACGTCGCCTTCCTGAATGGTTTTCTTGGCATCGTCCAAGGCCGATTCGATGTTCTTGGCGTCGCTGTCAGAGATTTTCCCGCGATTCTCCTTGAGCATCTTCTCCACCGAGTAAACCAGCGAATCAGCTCGGTTCTTGGTTTCCACGTCGTCCTTGTGGCGGCGGTCTTCCTCAGCGTGCAACTCGCCGTCCTTGGTCATCTTTTCCACTTCGTCTTTGCTCAACCCGCTCGAGGACGTTATCGTGATCTTCTGTTCCTTCCCCGTGCCGATGTCTTTGGCGGAAACATTCAGAATTCCGTTGGCATCGATGTCAAACGTCACTTCAATCTGCGGGATGCCCCGAGGCGCCGGGGGAATGCCCACCAGGTGGAACTTGCCGAGCGTCCGGTTATCGCGCGCCATCTGACGCTCGCCTTGCAGGACGTGAATCTCAACCGAAGTCTGGTTCTCCGCCGCCGTCGAAAAGGTCTCGTTCTTTCTCGTCGGAATCGTGGTATTGCGTTGGATGAGCGGCGTCATAACACCGCCCAGGGTCTCAACGCCCAAGGTCAAGGGAGTAACATCCAGCAACAGCAGGTCCTTCACTTCCCCGCCCAGGACTCCCGCCTGCACCGCAGCCCCAACCGCCACAACCTCGTCCGGATTGACACCTTTGTGCGGCTCCTTGCCCAGGAAAAGGTCCCTGACAATCTGCTGCACGCGCGGGATGCGTGTCGATCCGCCCACCAGCACCACCTCATCAATCTTCTCGGGCGTGAGATTGGCATCGGAAAGCGCCTGTTTCACCGGGCCCACGGAACGCTGGAAAAGATCCTCGCACATCTGCTCAAAGCGCCCTCGCGTCAACTTCAGGTTCAGGTGCTTCGGCCCGGAGGCGTCGGCCGTCACGAAGGGCAGATTGATGTCGCTCTCGAGTACCGTGGAAAGCTCCATCTTGGCTTTCTCCGCCGCTTCCTTGAGGCGTTGCAGCGCCATGCGGTCCTTCGAAAGGTCGATGCCTTGATCCTTGCGGAATTCGTCCACAATCCAGTCCATAATCCGCTTATCAATATCGTCGCCGCCCAAGTGCGTGTCACCGTTGGTCGACTTGACCTCGACCACACCCTCGCCGACTTCCAGAATCGAAATATCGAACGTCCCGCCTCCGAAGTCATAGACCGCTATGGTCTCGTCCGCCTTCTTGTCAAGCCCATAAGCCAAGGCCGCCGCCGTAGGCTCGTTCACGATGCGCAGAACTTCCAGGCCGGCGATCTTCCCGGCGTCCTTCGTGGCTTGGCGCTGGGAATCGTTAAAGTAAGCCGGGACCGTGATGACCACTTGCGACACCTTTTCGCCGAGGTATTGCTCGGCGGCGTCCTTCATTTTCTGCAGGATCATGGCGGAGATTTCCGGGGGCGAGTATTCCTTGCCCTGAGCCACTACACGCACGTCGCCATTGGGACCCGGCACCACCTTGAAGGGGACGGTCTTGATCTCACTCTGAACTTCGTTGACCTTACGGCCCATAAACCGTTTGATCGAGAAAACGGTGTTCTCCGGGTTGGTGATGGCTTGGCGCTTCGCTACTTGTCCGACCAACCGTTCGCCCGACTTGGTGAACCCCACCACCGACGGGGTAGTGCGCCCTCCCTCAGGGTTATTGATGACTACCGGGTCACCACCTTCCATAACCGCGACAACCGAGTTGGTGGTACCCAAGTCGATTCCAATAATCTTACTCATGTTCCTAAGTCCTCCTCACTGAGTGAGAACCCCAAGCAGGGTTCACAACCACATTCAAGACCATTAGATGCCGGAGGGCATCCATTAGTTCCATGACATAATAAAACTTGAGCATGTCGATGTCAAGCACATTCGGCAGGGTCCCCGATCTTTCGACAGCGAACCGCACTGTAGGGGAACGGCTTGCCGTCCCCGGAGGGTCACTAGGCCGACGACGAGGGTAGGGCAAGCCCTACCCCTACACCACACGTCACCCCTGCAAGCTTGCCCAGTGGACTACTTATCACTGTCACGGCTCGCCTTGCGCTTCCCGACTCGCCGCTAAGCGCCGCGCACTGCTTTTCTGGGGAACCGTGCTTCGATCTTGGTTCGCATGCCGCCTCGAGTGGTGAACTCACCGCGCACCACCGCCCACTTGGGGCGGCAAGCATGAGCCACATCGTCGAGGATGCGATTCACGGCGTTCTCATAGAAAATGCCCAGATTCCGGTAGGAGAGAATGTAGTACTTCAGCGACTTTAGTTCGAGACACAGCTTGTCCGGCAGGTAATGAACGGTGATGGTTCCGAAGTCCGGCAAGCCGGTACGCGGGCAAATGGAGGTGTACTCCGGGACCGAAATGGTGATTTCGTAGTTCTTATACTGATTCGGCCAAGTCTCGATGCGGGGCAGCTTGGCGCGAACTCCGGAGCCGGCGTGTTCAGGAGTATACTCAAGCCGGCGAGCTTTGCCGGGCATACAACCTCCTTGGGGCCAGTGTTGAATGGCTAGAAGTACTTGGCCGATGACGAGCGGATGGCGTTGGTTGCCTATCAAACATCGCCCAGCGGCGACTAGCCCCTATGCGCCCGGGGCCAGCCACCGCCTTTAGTCTTCGGGCCGGTCGGCGACGGCAGCAGCGCTCCGATAGGGTGGCCTGGGTTTCTTGGGCGCGGTCACATAGGCATACGGGTCTTCTTCGGGCAGGCGCGGCTCTCTTTTGAAAAGGCGTTTGGCCTTTTCGACCGCCACGCGAAGCCATTTCTTCCCGGAATTCGCCACAGTTCCCACTCCCCGCCAAGGTCAAGATTCCGCCGCGGACCCTCAATCCAAATCAATTTCCTTAAGCGGGGGCCCGGTAGGAGTGTCCTTGGTCTTCTCGAATGCCTCTTTGAACCGGCGCTCCAGTAGCTCAGACTTGATCTTTTCCTCTTCGGCGCTGTGTTTAAAGAGGCTTTCGCGCCGCTCCGCTTCCTTTTTGAGGAGTTCGGAAGCTTGATTCAGGTCGGGAGCCTTGGAGGTTCTCGGCGGCGGTTCGTGGAACAGAATCTTTCCGAGCTCTGTGTCCACTTCAAGCCGCGCCCCGCAGCACGGACACACCACTTCCACCGTTTTGCCCTTGTGCTTGCTCATCCTCAACCCTTCCCAGTTTTAATGATATACAGCATGACGAGGCGAGTCAATTCAGCCATCAGCTCTCAGCCCCAAAGGGGCGACCTACCATAGCCCAGGCCAACGGCCTGGGTCCGAGATTCAGCCCGTCTCTAGTGTCCGGCCCTGAAAGGGCCAAATAGCATTACGCGTCCTCGAGGAAATCCTTCGCCGTTTGCTGGCGGCCTTAGGCCGCCCTTTCAGGGCTGAAGAAGCAGGATGGCGCGTGTCTTCACCCAGGCCGTTGGCCTGGGCTGTGGTAGGTCGCCCCATCGGGGCTCAGGTCAGCAACTGAGGGCTGACAGCTTCAGACCACCGGCCTGCCTGCGATTCGTTCCAGGACTCTGACCGGAGCCTTCTCAGGCAACACGAGGGCATTCTTGGAGACGATGAAAGTCTGTTCGAGGGCGAACTGCCCGGAGAGAACGGCGTGGCTCACCATATCCGTAAAGACGAGCCATGCGGAGTGGGGTGGGAACTCCCACCGGGTCCGCGAACAAGTGTTTTGAAACTCCTGGTTTGCTTTGAGGAAGTGATGGAAGCGCAGCATCCAATCGTCGTAAGGAGGCCGCGCCAGGCTGTGGAGTCGCGCCGCTCGCGCGAGCTTCACCAGGAGCTTCTTGGGCCCGGAAGCCACGCTCCCGGGACGGGGCATGCCGCCGCTTCCTGCGAAGCGTTCCGCCAGACGGTCGAAGGTGTCAGCGGTCACCCACACCCGAGGCTCGGTTGGGTTGATGTTCGTAAACACGCGCAGGATACGATTGCCATAGGAAGGCCGGGTCGGGAACGAATCCACATGCAGAAGGTCGTTGCGCGCCCGTTGGCGGATTTGCCGCCCCGCCTCCTGCCGGGGCCGAAAGCTGGCAAAGTCGACGACCAATGAGCCGGCATAGGGAGATAGAAGCTGCTGAGTGAACTCGCTCGCCCGTTGGGAAAACCGTTGCATGATGGCGTGCAGCCGATCCTTGTCGCCGCTCCCGCCCTCGCCATATCCCGTAAGCCGGCCGGAATGCGGGCGATAGGCAATGTTCTTGTGGTAGCCCGCTTCGCTCTGCCGCTGGCTTAGCAGGAACTGGGCTTCGTCGGGGGGCAGGCCGAAGGGAGTCTCTGCGAAGAAGAGGATGTTTCCTTCTTCCAGGCGTGAACAGCACCACCGCCCGCGTGCTTCCGCAGGAACAGCCTCCAAGCCCTTCGGAAGTTCGATGCGCTGAGTCATCGTTTTCCCTCAACTGAAATGCGGTGCAAGTCTCAATATGATTCTAAGGGATAAAGGCTAAAGGATAAAGGGCAGCAGGCAGCGGGCAGTAGGCAGTGGGCAGTGGGCAGTAGGCAGTAGGCGGTGGGCAATCGGCAGTTAGGAATGGCTGTCATTCTGAGCGCAGCGAAGAATCTCGCTCTGCCCGGCCTGACACCCGACACCCGACACCTGAAACCTGTTCTTCCCTGCCGGCTCTAACCCGTCCCTTCGGGAGTTCGCAGACACCAAGAGGCAGGGGTCTGCGCCAGCCCGCCTCCCGCCCTGCGCATGGATCGTATACTGCTGGCTGCCGATGCCCGGACACGGATCTAATCGAAAAGCCGCAGAGTCCCAACACCGGGGACGCTGCACTAGCTGCTCTGTCCAGCCCCAAAGGGGCGACCTAGCCTAGCCCAGGCCAACGGCCTGGGTTAACCGGGCGCCCGTTCTGACCTTGAGCCCTGTAGGGGCGAAATACGAATTGCGCCTTCAGTCCCAGACGTACAGCTTGGAGAGCGATTGGGGCATAGCGATTCACCTATCTCGCCCCTTCAGGGCTTGCGGGAGCGGGTTTGGCCTCTTCACCCAGGGCGTTGCCCTGGGCTGGGCTAGGTCGCCCCGTTGGGGCTCGAAAGCCCAAACTAAGGTCAGCAGCGACCCCCCATTGTGCTTCCTTACTTGCGTAGTTCATCCAGAAGGACCCAGTCGCCTGGGGCGCGCTCGTACTTCCAGAACCACCAGCCGTTGCAGGAGCGTTTGCAGGCGGCGGCTCCTGCCGCAGAGGGCGTGCGGTAGACCTTCCCCAGGAACCGAATAGTCCCGTCCCGCCGAACCTGGGCTTGCAGCGTCTTGCCTTTGAATCTGGCGCGCAACCTGAACGGCTTCCCAGCGTACCCGGACAGCGGCACGCGCTGATCCTCGCGCTCGTGGGCGCTCTTCGGCATGGCGAGATAGGTGTCTTGCCCGACGAGAGCGTTCAGCTCGGCGCGATGGTAGGCCTTGATGTCCCGTTTGAACCGCCAGAGCAGGTTCTCAGACGAAGTGAATTTCCCACTCTGCACGTTGCCCTTGGGTTTGGGCTTAACGACCCTAAGGAGAAGCGATTCAAGCTCTCTCAGGTGCTTGTCTCCCACGGTGAGGTAGACGCTGAAGCGATCCCAAGACAGGCTGAGCCGATCTGTCAGGTGCGCATTCAAGCGCCAGCGCAGGTCGCTGGCCAGCCCTACGTAATAGAGCTTGCCTCGGCGGTAGAGCGCGTAGACGCCCTGTCGCCGCACGACGTAGCGCCGAATGATGGGCAGGTACTTTTCCAGCGCATCCCGGCTGATGTTCTCCAGATGCTGGCAAACCAGTTGAGGGGTTTTAGGCATATCGTTGTCCTCATCCACCGCTACAGGGCGGGCAAGGATTTCACAAGCTTAACGGTCTCAAGGCTCACGCGAATGACTTGGCCCACGAGGCGCACAATGTATTCGGGGTCGTCGGGGCGGTTCGGGTCGGAGCGGATGCCGCTGTGCTTGTCTTCCGTGACCTGGTATTGGTCGATCACCCATTCGAGGGCGCTGCGATTGCCCAGGCGGTATTCGAACGTTTCGGGCGGTATGCCGCCCAGCGTGAGGGTGTCGTTCACCTTGAGTGAGCGGTGGTCTTTGGCGAGGCGCATCTTGTCTTCCACGCGGTATGACAGCGGAATTTGTAGGGCCGAGCGGCGCTCGGCCTGGAGGTGATCACCGCTCGCACCCAACACCCCCGAACTCGTTTCAATGTATTTGAGAGGCCACGGCTCGACCTTTTCGTAATCAATGTGAAGCCCGGCCAGTTCCTTCCCGGCTTTCGAGAATCCCCAGAAATCCTCCGCGAGCGGGATGCGCGGCAGTTCGCGCTTCAGGTTCTCGGCGTATTTCGCACGGTATTCGGGATCGTGCAGAATCCCGTAGATGTAATAGAAGATGTCCCACTTGGCGATTTGCCTGTCGTTGTAATGGTCGCGGAAATGTTCCAGCGCCCAGTCGGTGATGTTGTCGTGTCTGGTTACCCCGTCAGATTCGTAGACGTAAAATGGGAAACATTCGTGCCCATCAACTGAGGCGCAGAGATGTAAGTCCGCAGGATGGTTGACCGCCAGTACATTTATGCAAGGAGACCGATACGCGAGATCGCTCGTCACGAGCATGCGGTTGTCGATTCCAGCAGCATCGCTTGGAAAGAATGCTCGGCAAAGGCCCGGCGTATCGTTCAGCAAGTCCGCCAGATACAAATGCCGTTTGGTGAAGGGTCGGTAGACTGCGGTTCTGATCTGAGCCTCAATAAACTCGGCATACCTTCCACGTTGCAGGTCCTTCTTTAGGTCGCGACTCCACTTCACTTTGGAATAATTGAGGAAGCGGTCGAAGGCTTGCCCTTGGAGTCGCTTCCCGCTGCGCTTATACCGGTCGACCTCTGCGTTGTAATTCTCACAGAATTCTCGAACCCGATCTGCCAACTCGCCGCGGCTGAAACCGTAAACCACTTCATCCCGATTGGTCGAAACCCCTAGGGAATAACTCTTGAATATGGTCTCGGGCCCCAACTCCCCGGCCCTGCCCTGCTTCGTTGCGATCGCAGGGAACGTCTCGAATTCTTCCGCACCAATTGGCAGCCATTTCCCAGGGGCTGGCTTCACCCAGTCCACCTTGGCGATTGCGCCTGTACGTGACAACCAATCTAGCTTCTGTTCCTTGCGCCAGTTCTCCGGTAGCCGGTGGTAATGAAGCCGGTGTTCCTTGTTGTCGCCGCGCCGCACTGCGACCGTAATCCCAACTCCAACCTGTATGCCGAATACGTTATGCGTCGTTCCGCTCAGCTTGGGGTTCTTGCGAACATTCCCGTGAAGGTCCACGTGGTATATGTCCGTGAAATCCTTTAACAGGTGTTCCTGCATGCCATCAAAAGCCTGCTGATCCATGAAACTGTTGTTTGAGACGAGGCAGACTATGCCGTCCCGTCCTTCGAGGCGGTCCGTGGCCCACCGGAAGAATTTGACGTAAGGGTCGTACAGCTTCGTTTTCAAGGTAGCTTTTGAGGCCTTTGCATATGTCTCCTTGATCCTGCCGTCAACTTCCGCATACTGTCGGTTCTTGTTATTGTCGTTCTCATTTTGTTGCCCCATGTTGTACGGGGGATTTCCGATCACTACCGTAATGGGAGTGCGGCGCTGGCGCTCCACGCGCTCCGCGTTCTTTTCCGTCACGTAGAGGTGTGCCTGTCCCTTCTCTGTCAAGTCCAGCGTATCCACAAAGCACAATCCCTCGAAGGGCTCATAGGTGCCGGTGATCTCGTAGTATGCGTGTTCGATATTGAGCGAAGCAATGTAATAGGGCAGCAGCATGACTTCGTTGGCGAAAAGCTGCTCGCGGTACACGCGGGGCAGGTCGCGGCCGGACATGCGGCGCAGCAGGTTCACAATGAAGTTCCCGGTGCCGGTGCAAGGGTCGATAATGTAAACATCGGGGCTGGAAAGGCTCTTGCCGAATTCCTTTTCCAGCACCTCGGCCACGCTCGCGCACATGAAGTTCACGATTTCCTGCGGCGTGTAAACAATGCCCATCGTGTCGGCCAGCTTCACTGCGTAGCCCTGGAAGAAGCGCTCGTAAACGGTGTTGAGGAAGTGCTGTTTTTCGCTAAAGTCAGGTAGCAAACGCGCGGTGCTTTCGATGGTGACGTAAAATCGGTCCAGGCTTTTCTGGAATTCGGCCCGGTCAAAGCTCTTGCTCACCAGGGCGTCGATGACCCGCTCCACTTCCGCCGCGATGGCGTTGCGCTTGGCGAATTCCGGGTTATTAAAAACCGTGCGGATGAGGCGTTCGGTCAGCAGGTGCTGCACCAGCATTTCATCCACGGCCTCAATACGGATATTGGGATTGAGCGCGGCGCGGCAAAGCTCAAAGAACTTCTCGAAGGCGGCCTTGAATGGCGGGTTATCCCTGTGCGCCTGCTGGATTTTCTCAACCAGGCCGCGCGCCAGTTCGGGCGCGCGCTCCTTGAATTCCTCAACCGCTTCTTCGAATTCTTCAATATCCGGCTCGGTGTAGGAGAAGAATTGGTTCAGAAGGGCGGCCAACTCTTTGGGGTTGCCGAGACTGTACGGCCCGTTGATCTTCTGCTTGCCCTGAAACAGGACGCCGGTTTGGGTGTCCTCGAAGATGATGTTGGAGAGGGGGTAGCCGCGCGCGATCTTTTTCTTGATTTCGGTGTCAAGATCGTCCTGGGTGTCTTTGGCTTCCCAGTAGCCCCGCGGCAGGGTGCTTCGGTCGCGCAGGGTGCCGTCAGGACGAACGAGCGCGCCGCCGGACTTTCCCGAGAGCTCGGCGATGAAGGTCCAGTTCTTGAGGCGGGCGGTCTCCTGGAGCAGGGACTCGAAGGGCGAACGCACGCTCATCTCGTTGAGCACGCCCTGGTCCCGCAGGGCAGCCGCGTTCTCGTAATACTTGCGAATCGAGCGATGCCCGGGAGTTAGAAGGTTGTAACCGGCCATAGCAATGGGGGCAATACTAGCACTTTAGCCGGGGGCGGGCCAAGCACGAATGGTTGGGCCTGGGCGGCGGCCAGTACTTCCTGGCGAAAGTCCGCGTCATATTGCGAAGTGCCGGGCAGGGCGGGGCTTTAGCCCCGCCGTGGAAGACGCCTTATCATTAGGGCTTTAGCCCCAGAGGCAACGTGGCTTCGGGGCCTAAAAGGCCCAGTCCGCCGCACTCCCCGAGGCGGCGGGGCTAAAGCCCCGCCCTTCCAAAGTGCCCTCTTATAACGGCGGACTCCTCGACGCCTTGCCTGATCGACATTTCGACCCTCTCCGCATTTTTCGCTTGACAAAACCTGGGGCCTATGATAGCCTACAAAAATGGTTATTTTGTGGACACATTGTCGCAGGCGAGGGCCGGTTAGACACGCGGCGCAAGGGATGGCGGGAAGATCCCGGCACTCGGTGGAAGAGGGAGCTTAAAACAAATAAAAAATGATACGAACGAAGCCAGTATGTTGTTGAAAACACAAGAGGGCATGTGCAAAACGAACTAAAACGAACTCAAATTGAGCCGCAGTTGAGTGCTGAAATGCGCACATTACGCGCAAAATTCGAGTTTTCGAGCACGTCACAGGTTTTGGCGGAGGCCTTGAACGGGAAGGGCGGCTGCGGACGACATCGCCCGGTCGGGGACATTCAGAGAACTGCGGGAGAATACGAAAATCGTGGGAACGAAGCTAAGGAGTACTTGAAAACAAAGGACATCACTTTTTCGGATGATGCAAAGTATGCGCGTTTTGTGCCCGAATTCGCAGCAATCTGACTCCGAAAGGAGCAAGGCACGGCGCATTTTGCGAAAAGGAAGTCAGGACTTGCCCCTCCGGGAGCGATGCCGAGAAAGTGACAAATAGTCGGCTAGACACACTAGGGAACTCCGTCGGCGCCGATCTGATCTGCGGCCGGTTGCCGCATTTTATCGACGGATTGTGGACTGAGCCCTGATGCCTTGACACCAAGATCACGGTGCGTTAGGCTGACCTAGAGATGGGATTTTCAGGGTGGGCCGTTCCTGCCGGCTAGGAATAAGACGACAAAGAGATGGGTATCTACTGAACGGCTTCGTGTAGTGATCGGGTGCGGAAGAAGGTGAGGGTTAAATGGCGGATGTGCTGACCAAGGCAGGACGATACGAGGTGGTGCGTGAGCTGGGGCGTGGCTCGATGGGTATCGTTTACCAGGGGTTCGACCCTGTCATCGGGCGGACGGTTGCCATTAAGACCATGCTCACGGAAGGCCTTGCACCCGAGGAGTATAAGGAGTTCAGGGCGCGATTTCAGCGCGAGGCGCAAGCGGCCGGCGTGCTCAGCCATCCCAACATCGTCAACGTCTTCGATTACGGGGAAGACAACGGCATACTCTACCTGATCATGGAGTTCCTGGAAGGGACGTCGCTCGAGAAATTGGTTGAGGGCACGAAGGTTCTTCCGATTGAAACGATTATCCCCATGTGCGAGCAGGTATGCAGCGCGCTGGACCACGCCCACGAGCGTGGCATCGTGCACCGCGACATCAAGCCTGCCAATATCATGATTCTGAATAATGGGATGGTGAAAGTAACCGACTTCGGCATCGCCAAGATGATATCGATGGGGATGACGCAGGCGGGGCTGGTGCTGGGTACGCCCAACTACATGTCGCCGGAGCAGGTCAAGGGGCGGCAGGTAGACGGCCGTTCCGATCTCTTTTCCTTGGGAGTCATTCTCTACGATCTGGTCACCGGGGAGAAGCCGTTCCCCGGCCAGAACATCACCACCGTCATTTACAAAATCATCAACGAAAACCCCGTACCGCCGCGAGAGCTGGATGCCACCATTCATCCAGGCCTCAGCTACGTGATTTGTAAAGCCCTGGCCAAGAGTCCCGAGGAGCGCTACCAGACTTGCCGCGAGCTGGCGGAGGACTTGAAGAATTTCCGGCAGTTGGGGGGACAGGCGGCGGCGCCTTCCTCGGCCACCATGATCCTGAACGCGCCACCCGTGCCGAGCGCAGTCGTGGAGCAACGCCCGGCGGAACCGACTGTGCGGCGCCCAGCGCCGCCCGTTGTCCCGATTGGACGAACGCAGGTCGAACTTCCTCAACCCGCCCCGCCCGCCCCAGCGCCCACACAGGTCGTGGCGCCGGCGCCGAGCTACCAAAAACCGCATAGTTCACCGCTAGTTTGGGTCCTCTTAACGTTGCTGGGCGTTGCCATTCTGGGAATTGTCGGGGGGTATTACTATCTCCGGACAGCGAAAAACAACCAGCCGGCAGCCAACGTCCCGAGCGGGCAGACGACCAGCGCCGCCACGAACCTGCCTTCGCCCACGTCCGGAGCGCCGAGCACGCTCCCGGCGGAGAAGCCTGCTGCGTCCAGAGGGAAGACGAAGGCCAACGAAGCAGCCCCGGTAAACCTCCCGCCCGCGAGCGGCGGCACTAAGGCCGGCGCCAACCCAGTCAACGCCGCTTCGGGGGGCGAATCCACCGAAAGCTCCCGCCCCAGCACCAAGGTCGAGACGCCTCCTGTTACCACTGCCGCCAAGGAGTCGCCTGCCGCTTCCCTTCCCGCTGCGGGCGGCACAGCGGCTTCCGCCACTCCGTCCGGCGGCGGTGGGTCCGCTGCAGTTCGTGCCGCTCCTGCCGGTGGCGGTGGGCCGGCGGCGGCCCCCAGGCCGGGCCAATTGATGGTCAATTCGAATGTCCCGGGGGCTAAGTTCACAATCGACGGCAGCAGCGATCCAGGGTGGGTCACCCCTTCGACAGTCAGCCAACCCCCCGGCAGCCACCGTGTGGTGATCTCAAAGGACGGCTACGGCGAGTACGAGCAGACCGTGGACCTGGAAGCCGGGAGAACCGCTACCATCAACGCACAGCTTTCGCAAGCGGTCGGAGAGATCGTGGTCAATACGACGCCGTCCGGCTTGGAGGTGTTCCTTGACGGAAAGTCCTTGGGTCCCAGCCCGGCACATGCTGTCGTCCCAGTGGGACCGCACAAGTACACGGTCAAGCGTGCGGGTTGGGAACCCTACGAAGGCACTGTTAATGTGCATAATGGGGCCGCCCTGAGTGTAAGGGTCAACATGGGCCAGTAGGAAACAACCTGCCTCGGGACTAGGCCTCAACCGTGCGTGTCGCCTGGTTCACACGGAACAGTTCGAAATGCCCACATGGCTCGATTTGTTATAACCGACCCCTCCAACCGGACTCAGATCTTCGAAATCAGCGGGTCTACGGTGAGCATCGGACGCGCCGACTCCAACGATCTGATGCTCCAGCACCCGAGTGTGTCCCGCAACCACGCCCGCGTGACCGCCTTGCCGGGCGAGACCGTCCTGATCATCGACTTGGGTAGCATGAACGGCACGTTCGTAAACGGGCAGCCGATCCAGGAGCAGCGCCTGACGGACCAGGACCGGATCAACATCGGAGCCTTCGAGCTCAAGTTTGACGCGGCTACGCGACTTCCCTTCTACGTCGAGGCGGGCCGTGACGCGGGCAGGGACATCACGGGGCTGATCGGCCGCGACGCCCTGAGCGCCGGCCTGCACCAGGAAATCGAAGCCGCCGCCCCGCCCGAAACTCCAGTTCAGGATCGGCTGGCAACACTGGAGAGGGAAAACAAGCTGCTGAAGCTTCTGTTGGCCGTAGGCAAGACCCTCTCCTCAACCCTGACTCCTCAAGAGGTGATGCAGCAGGTTATGGAGTTGGTGTTCCAGATGGAGAATGTGGAGCGCGGTTTCGTCATGCTCTCCGACGAAAGGAAAGGGTTCCTTCCGGCCATTGTGCTTTATAAGGACGAGAATCAGAGGGCCGATCCTTACGGTCCGGTCCTCTCGAAGACCGTCATAGACCGGGTGATGACGGAAAGAGTGCCGGTGTTGATACGCGACGTTTCCCGGGACCAGCGGTTCTCGACCAGCGAGAGCCTTCGGATATCCGGCATTCGCTCGGCAATGTGCGCTCCGCTCATCTATAAGGACAAAGTATTTGGCCTCTTCTACGTCGATTGTCTGAGCAAACCCTACGCCTTCTCAAAAGAAGAGCTGGACATCTTCTCCGTGGTCGCAGCAGAAGCCGCGATCAGCTATGACCGCGCCCATTCTCACGCCGAACTCTCGCGCCGCGCCATCGAGCGCCAAGCCTTGGAACGATTCATGAGCTCCGTCGTCGTGGAGAAGATTTTGGCCAGCCCGGATGAGATCCGCCTGGGGGGCGAGAATCAGATGGCCACGATTCTGTTCGCGGATATCCGTGACTTTACTCGGCTGTCTGAGCAACTGGCGCCGCAGAAGGTAGTCGAGCTGCTGAACGAGTATTTCAGCGAAATGACTGATCTGATCTTCGAGAACGGAGGGACGCTCGATAAGTACCTGGGAGATGGGATCATGGCGTTGTTCGGAGCTCCCTGGCCCAAGCCGGACGACGCCCAGCGTGCGGTCAGGACGGCCGGCGCCATGCAACGCGCTCTGGTGGGACTCAACCGTCAGTGGCAGGCGCGCGGCCAAGAGCCCCTCCAGATGGGGGTGGGGATCAATACCGGCCAGGTGACCGCCGGGAACATCGGGTCCTCAAAACGCATGGACTACACGGTAATCGGCGACGCGGTTAACCTGGCCTCCCGGCTGTGCGCGCACGCCAGCGGAGGACAGGTTCTGATCTCTGAATCTACCTTCCGCGAAATCGGCTCCCCCGCCCTGCGCCTGGATAGCATCAGGGTCAAAGGCAAGGCTGCCCCGGTGGAGGTTTACGAAATCCTCTGGAAAGACTCGACGCCGGAGAGGACGGTTTCAGCCGGTTGAAACCGGCGGCCGGCCGCGGTAGGCCCTCAAAGCATCGAGTCAGTGTCCGTTTCCAGTTGACCTGTGGGACTTCTTAGGAAAAAATAAAAGTAGAAAGGGCGATTACCACCTGGAGGCACGACCGCGAAACATGCGCCCGAAGAGTTTCGCAGCAATACCGATCCGGTGTGGCTGGAAATCAGCGATGTCCAGCCTTGGTATTCCGGAGCACTTTTATGCCTGGCGAACCAAACTACGAAGGAACCGTGCGCTATATCCCCTGCGCGAACTGCGGCAGCGCTAACCTCGCAAACGCGGCAACCTGCGCACGTTGCGGAAAGCCGCTGGGCCCGCCGACCGCTCCTGTGCCGCGACCGAATACTCCGCAGGGTGCGCAAATGGAGTGCCAGAAATGTCACCAGACGTTTCCGGCCGGCGCCAAGTTCTGCGGTTTTTGTGGCAAGCCGCTTTCACCAGTGCCAACTGCCGTTGCCCCACAACCGCTGCCGCGGGCAGTGGCACCCCAACCCGTGGCTCCGCCGGCGCCCACAAGGGCCGCATCGCCGGCTTCCGCCCCGGGCGTCTCCCAGTTCTTTCCTGCTGCGGCAGGAGCGGCCTGGGAGCCGCTTCCTGTTTCTCCGGCGGCGCCAGCTTTTCCGCCCGACCCGCCTGTGCCGCGTCCCCAACCGCAGGCGATCAGGCCGCCTGGAGCAGGACCGACGCCGCCGGCTCCAACCCTCTCGGCAGCAAATCTGGATTTCACGCTGCCGGCTTCCTTGCAAGAAGGAACCTTGGTATTTGACGGATTCCGCATCCCAAACATTGAGGCACAGATCAGCGAGAAGAAGACCGACGGCACCTGGGGACACCCTCTTAAAATCGTAGGAGGAGTTTCTATCGGGCGCGCTAATTGCGACATCAATTTCCCAGACGATGCCAAGCTTTCAGAACGCCACGCTCTATTGTCGAATCGCGACGGGAAGCTGCACTTAGCGGATTTCGGCAGCTCGGGCGGAACTTTCGTCAAGCAACGGCAAGACACTGAACTCCTTCCTGGGGACGTATTTCTCTTGGGACAAGATCTCTTTCGATTCACCACGCAAAGCCTGGACGAGGTTGAAAAACAGGGTTCCGGGCAGGGCACGGTGGCGTGGTCTGCGCCGCCCAAGCTGCATCCAGGCCCGGTCTCCGCCAAGCTCGAACACATCCTGGTAACGGGCGAGGTGATTGCAGAATTTCGATTGGAAAACTCTGAGACCACTCTGGGGCGGACGAAGGCCCATCTGGTGTTTAAAGACGATCATTACATGTCCGGGACCCACGCCCGCATTGTGGCCCAGCCTGGACGCTTCATCCTCCAGGACCTGAGGAGCCGCAACGGCGTCTTCCGTCAGGTCCGCCAGGAGATCGAATTGGAGGCTGGAGATGAGTTCTTCCTGGGAGAGCACATCTTTCGGGTGGAAATCAAACGGCTCGGCTGAAGACAGCCAGCAACCGCTTGTTTACAATCTCGCGAGCGCCTTAGGTGCGCCCGGTGAAATCCTCCTGCCTGAATTCCCTAACCTCGATGGGCGCGTCGGCGACCGCAGGAGGAAGTCCGGCGCCGCCGAACTCTGCCATGACTACCGTAATGTTATCGTTTCCGCCGTTGGCATTGGCTTGATCGATTAAAGACTGGCACTTGTTGGCTAGCGGTTCATTGCCCATCATCACCCGAAGAATTTCGCTGCCGGGAACCATGTTGTACAGGCCGTCGCTGCACAGCAGGAGGCTATCGCCCTGGCGGACCATCGTACACGTGACCTTTACGTTTACGTTTTCGCTGCTCCCCACCGCCTGGGTCAGAATGCTCTTGCGGTTGTCCATTTCCGGGTCGCTGGGAACTTCCACACCGATTTCCTTGAGATAATTCAAGAAGGTTTGATCGCGAGTCAACTGGGTCAGCTCATTGCCGCGATTGAGGTAAGCCCTGGAATCTCCCACTTGCGCTACAAAAAGATAAGGTCCGAAGATGGCAGCGGCTGTGGCCGTGGTTCCCATCCCACGGTGAGCGGGATTGTCCAGCGCGCGCTGGTGGATGATCTGGTTGGCGTATTCGATCGATTCCCGCAGCAAGAGCACGAAGTTCACGTCGCTGACCTGTTCCAGAGACTTGAGGTTCTCGTGCAATCGCTTGGGGACGGTGAAGGTGCAAATGTGGCTGGCTACTTCTCCACTCGCCTCCCCACCCATGCCGTCAGCTACCATAAACAGTGAGCCAAAACTCCCCAGCGTGAGGGCGGGAAGAGGAGGCGTCCGGCTCACTTCGCCGGTGGTCAGGTTGCAGACCACGAAGTTGTCCTCGTTGTTCTTTCGGATGCGACCCATATCCGACGCACCACAAACCTTAACCTTGACTGCGTTTTGCATCACCCCTGTCGCTTCGTCCAAAGTGGCCACTCTCCCTCTGTCAGGTTGCGACAATCTCACCGGCGAAACAAGATGTCCTGGTAACGGCCTTTTTCCGGATTTGTCCTGTCTTCCTTCTTACCACACTTTGTAGGGAACAGGGAATAGGGATTAGGCATTAGGGATTAGGGGCTAGGGATTGGGAACCACCTCGAAAGCAAGAGGGAAGAGAGGAGCCGTCTCCCATTCTCGACTGGCTGTTCCCTAGTCCACGATCGGCATTCCCTCATCCCTAACGTTAATCCCTAATCCCTAGCCCCTAATCCCTGTCCTTCCGCCAAGCCGGCCCGCAGGCCGTCAACGATCTCCGCCGCGATACTTCTGGCGCGCTCCAAATTCGTAGGCGGCAGCGAAATCGCCGCGACCTTGGCGTGGCCGCCGCCCCCATACCGCTCGCAGATGCTGGCCAGATTGGCGGTCTTGGGCGTTGTGTTCCACGGGTTGCTCCCCACGCCAATCTTGATGCGCGCCTGAGAGCGGCTCAGCGCTACGCTGTACACCGCCCCTGGAAACAAATAATACGGAATGAACTTATTAAAACCCTCAGAATTCTGGTCTGCCAGGTCGAAGAATAACACTCCATTCTTCAGCTCTCCTCGAGAGCGGATGATTTCAATCGTCTTGAGATGGATGGCATAGAGCCGCTCAAAGGTTTGCCGCACCTCAGGGAGATCCATGATCTCTTTGAGCGACTGGGAAATCAGCCGGGGAATCAGCTGCACCGAAAACTGTGGGTCCGTTGTTCCTTCAATGACCAGGGTGAGCTGAGTGGGCGGATCACGCATCTCCACCGCCGTTCGCGTATCAGGATACTGGGCGCCATCGATCAAATCAGCCCAATAAACCAGCGCGTCCAGCTCGGGGGCTGCAAAGCCGAATTTCTCCCGGCAGGTGTCGACAATGAACTTCGTGCAAGAGCGATAGTCGGGGCCGTAGAATTTCTTCCCGCTCCGGTCATGGCGGAAATGCTCCGCATCGGCTTCGGTGAGAAAAGCACTTTGGTGATGGTCGAACCACCAGGTCAGCCGGTCGGAGCTGGAATACTTGAAATCCACGATGACGTTTTCCTGGTCGTCAAACAGGCCTGCGTCGAACAGTTGGCCGGCCCGGTGCACTAACCCGTGATAGCGGAACTCCGCCTTCGGGTCGATGCACTTACGATAAAAGCGCGTGAAAAGGGCCGCTGAGCCCACCCCGTCAAAACAGCGATCGTGAAAGCAAACTAGAACACCCATAGCACGACACCATGGTTTGTGCCCTCTCAAAATGTAGGGCAGGCCCCAAGCGAAACCGTGAAACTTGCTAAATTGCATTTAGCGCGAGAAATTGTCAAGTGAAAAGGGGAGGGGGTGTACCCCGTTCGCTGGCTAGCCGGCCAATTCCGGTGCTGCGGTCGCTGAAGAGGCGTTTCCCGTCAAGTCAGGACACTAGCGGTTTAGCAGGGTCAGCGACTTTCTCTTACAGCCGGCCCTGAATTCTCAGATAATAGAGCGAGGCAGGAGCCAAACCCCCGCCACCTGCAACACCACCGGCCAAGCCCGGAGTCGCCAACCACTCGACCGAAGTGCTGGAAGGTTATGGTCGCTCAATGAACTTGCTTGGCCGCCAGGTCGCCGATGATGGGGAGCTTAAAGCGTTCGTTGTTATACGCCTTGTACATCAGGAACAGGATGCAGGCCAAGAAAGCAAGCGAAATCAGCATACTAATCAGCCCCAGCAGCGCCCACAGGGCACTGAACGGGCCCCAGATCATCCCCATCACGATCGAGCCCCAGACGATGCGAAAGATGATCCAGACGGCGCTAAGAAAAATGGACTGAAAGGCATGGAAGCGCACGAACTTATCATTCTTGTAAGGCTCGATCACCAGAAAGATAACTCCGCTGATAAAACCCAGGATGTAAGTAAGGAGCCCCGCAACGTTGGAGGGCATTGCCGTGCTGCCTGAGGGCGGCGCTGCCGCCCCACCCGCGGCCGGCGCTGGCGGCCCTCCCGCGGCTGAACCCGTTGGGGAACCGCACGCCGCACAGAAACTCATTCCTTCCCCCAACTGCGCCCCGCATTTTGAGCAAAAGGCCATTGTTCACTCCCCCTTTCTGAAATGGTACGAGCCCACCCGGCCAGGGCTCGTCTGATCTGCGTTCACGCACCTCGGTCGAAGCAATTCAAGGATTAAACCCTCTACCCAAGGGAGCACCATTACTAACACAGACTTTTTGCTAATGCAACCGGTTTTATCAACACTCTTGTCAATACTTGTCGTTAGCAACATAGCGCAGTTCGGCGCGCAGGCGGGCTTTCCGGACGCGCTGGCCGGCCGCATGATGGCGCTGCCAGGGGACGAGATTCGTTCACGCCTTGAAAAGGCCCTACCGGCTGCAAGCTTGTGATTAGTGGAAGGTGTACGGGTTAGGGGGACTTCAGACTCTTGATCCTCGAGGAGCGTTCAGACCCGTTGAGCGCGACGGCGGAGAGCGTCGTGCAACCGCATGCGAACATCCTCCGGGAGCGGGAAGAGCTTGCCGTCGCAATAAAGGTCGATGGTTTTTCGTGTGGTGTCAAATACTGCGTGACAGTGGTGGCACTTGCCAAGGTGAGCTTGGATGGTCATCTTCAGTTCCTCGTCAAGCTCACCATCCAAATAGTGCGAGAGTTCATTGACCGCGTTCCTGCATTTCACGAAAGTCATCCTCGCTTTAGAACCTTGCTTAATTCTTCCCGCAATCTCAGGCGGCCCCGGAAAAGCCGCGCCTTCACCGCGCCGATGCTCAAGTTCAGCATCTGTGCTGTCTCCTCGGTGGAGAGACCCTCCACATCGCGCAGGTAAAAAACCGTGCGGAAACCGGGAGGAAGGGCCTGAATGGCATTGCGCAGGATCTGTTCCACCTCTTCTCGCGCCAGTGTTTGCTCAGGATTGGGTTTCCAATCTGCGTAATCACGAATCAGAACCTCGCCGTCCTGGTCCTCGGTCTCTTCAAACGGAACTTCCTTGCTGGACCGGCGCTTCCGCAACTTCATCAACGCTTCATTAACCGCGATGCGCACAATCCACGTGTAGAAGCGTGAATCCTCCCGGAATTCGGAGAGGTGCTCAAAAGCCTTGAGGAAGGTGTCCTGGAGTACGTCCTCCGCATCTTCCGGACTGCCGGTGATATTCATCCCGAGCCGGTAGATTTTTTTCTCGTAGCGGTTGACGAGCTCTTCGAAGGCGGCATAGTTGCCCGCCTTCGCCTCACTCACAAGGACAGACTCGTCCCCGGCCAATGTGGCTGCCCGAGGTTCACTCATTGGTGCGTCCTGCCCGAACCCGGCCTGCGCTCGTGTGTGAGACTTGAACCGGCCGCCTTCGTCGCGCGCCAACTCCGCACCACCAAGGCAAAAACAAGGCCGACGCCCAAATCGACTGTCCCAACACTATGGATGCACAAGGCCTGATATAAGATACAACCTGGAACCAGGTTTCGCAAGCGTCAGACGCCGATGATCGCCGTCAGTTCTCTCACCGCCGCGGCGGATTTTTCGAGCGCTGCTTGTTCTTCCGGCGTGAGCTTGATTTCCACGATCTGCTCGATGCCTCGCGCCCCGAGTTTGACTGGCACCCCCACGAACACATCGTGGATGCCGTACTCGCCTTGAAGGTAGGCAGCGCAGGGCAGGATTCTTTTGCGATCCTTGAAGATGGCGTCAATGATCTCGACCACGGCGGCGGCAGGCGCGTAATACGCGCTGCCGCTTTTGAGCAGATTCACAATTTCGGCCCCGCCGTTGCGCGTGCGCTTTACGATCGCTTCGAGCTGCTCCTGCGGCATCAAGTCTCCCACCGGAATCCCGGCCACCGTCGTATAGCGCGGCACAGGCACCATGGTGTCTCCATGGCCCCCCAGAACGAAACCCTGGACGTCCCGCACCGAGACGCTCAAGGCCTCCGCGATGAACGTCCGGTAGCGGGCCGTATCCAGAACGCCCGCCATGCCCAGCACGCGATGCTTAGGAAGACCGCTCACCTTGAACGCCGTCTGCGCCATCGCATCCAGCGGGTTGGTCACCACGATCAGGATTGCCTCAGGCGAGTGTTTCACCGCCTGCGCGATGGCGCCCTGGACAACCTCGTAGTTGGCTCTCAGCAGGTCGTCGCGGCTCATGCCGGGCTTGCGGGGAAACCCGGCCGTCATCACCACCAGGTCCGAATCCGCCGTGTCCGCGTAATCGTTCGTTCCCCTGATCTTGACGTCGTAACCCTCGATAGGTCCCGATTCAAGTATGTCTAAGGCCTTGCCTTGCGGGATGCCTTCGAGAATATCAATCAGGACAACGTCGGCCAATTGCTTGTCCATAAGGCGCAACGCCACCGATGCGCCGACGTTGCCTGAACCAATCACAGTCACTTTTTTACGTGTCATGAGCCCCCCGGGAAAGATAGTAGGCAGAAAGCAGTGGATGGCAAGTCGTGTTAATCCTTGCCCTTCATCCTAAGATCTCAGATTGAAAATCTCAGATCCAAGATTCCCAACCCAAATATTGCCAACTCCACTTCCGGCCCGACTCCACTCTCTATGCCCTGTTTCCTATTCCCTGTTGCCTAACCCTATGTTCTCAATAATGGCGCTCGCAAATGCACTGGTGCTCAGCTTCTGCACGCCCGTGATGCCGTCCATGGTCATCAACCGCTCGAGGTCGTAGGTGACGCGATGCTGAGCAACGGTTGCGGCCAAGGCGTCTTCAATCAGCTTCCCGGCCTCGGGCCAGCCGATGAATTCGAACATCAACGCCCCGGAGCGGATGACGGCGCCGGGATTGATCATGTCCTTGTCCGCGTACTTGGGCGCAGTGCCGTGAGTGGCCTCAAAGACTCCGAAGCCATCGCCAATATTGGCGCCGGGCGCCAGGCCCAAACCGCCGATCTGGGCGGCGCAGGCGTCGGACAGGTAATCGCCGTTCAGGTTGGGCGTGCAGACCAACTGGTATTCATCCGCGCGCGTCAAAATCTGCTGGAGCATCGAGTCGGCAATGCGGTCGTTCACCAGCGTCTTGTCCTTCCACTGACCCTGTCCGTGAGTCGTGTAGATGGACTGCAAGCAGTCGTTCACTTCCTTAAAGACGTGCTGCTTGAAACTCTCGGTGGCCATTTCAAGCCCAGGCTCAAGCAAGGCTGCCAACTCGTAGACCGAGGCACCCGGGTTCTTGTCCTTGCCCTCCAGCACCCAGCGTTCCCGCTCCGTGACGATGCGCTGGCGAAACTCCTGCTTGGCCAGTTCGTAGCCCCAGTCGCGGAACGCACCTTCCGTGAACTTCATGATGTTGCCTTTATGGACCAGGGTCACGGTCTTCAAACCGTGTTCGAGGGCGTAGCGGAGGCCGCGCCGCACCAACTGCTGAGTGCCTGTGATCGAAATGGGCTTAATGCCCACCCCGGAATCAAGCCGGATCTGCTTCTTTGCCCCACTGTTGTTCAACAGGGAGTTCAGAAACTCGATCACAAATCTCGCCTGCTCCGATCCCTCGCTCCACTCGATCCCCGCGTAAACGTCTTCCGTGTTTTCGCGGAAAATGATGATGTTCATGCGTTCCGGATGCCTCACCGGAGACGGTACGCCCGGAATGTATTTCACCGGCCGCCAGCAGGCGTAAAGATTCAAAAGCTGGCGCAAGGCCACATTCAGGCTGCGGATGCCGCCGCCCACGGGCGTCGTGAGCGGGCCTTTGATGGCGATGCGAAAACTCTTGATCGCCTCGAGAGTGCCCTCAGGCAGCCATTCGCCGAACTTCTTGAATGCCTTTTCACCCGCAAACACCTCATACCAGACAAGCCGGCGCTTGCCCCCAAAGGCCTTTTGCACTGCCGCGTCAAAGACCCGCCGCGACGCCTTCCAGATGTCGCGGCCGGTGCCGTCGCCTTCGATGTAGGGAATAATCGGGTTGTCGGGAACTACAAACTTGTCGTTGACAAAGTCTATCCGCGCCCCGTCCGTTGGCACGGGAACGCCGTTAAATGAACCCATTGGGTATCAGCCCCTTCGTTAGAATTATGAATAGTAAATGAAGAATAGTAAATAGTGAATGGTGAATTACGAATTGTAAATAGTAAATTGCGAACGCCCCTCGCACGGCGGCATTACCCCCTCCACCGTGGGTCAGCACTTACAATTCACCATTCACTAATCACTATTCAGAATTTTCCGCAGAACCGCCGGCAGAATTCCGCCATTTCTAAAGTAGTTAACCTCGACAGCGGAGTCCAGACGTGCGATCGCCTGGAAGCTGCGCCGCGCCCCATCCGGGTCGCCGGCGGCAACCGTGACCTGCGAGCGGGGACGGATGCCGTCGCTCAATCCGCCGATGTCGAACACTTCCCGCCCGGTCAGAGCCAGCGAAGCGGCGTTCTGACCCTCGATGAACTGAAGCGGCAGCACTCCCATGCCCACCAGGTTGCTGCGATGGATGCGTTCGAAGCTTTCCGCCAGTACGGCCTTAATGCCCAGCAGCAGAGCCCCCTTGGCCGCCCAGTCGCGGGAAGAGCCTGACCCATATTCCTTTCCGGCAATGATCAGCAGCGGCACTCCTTCCTGCTGGTAGCGCATGGCGGCATCGTAAATCCACATGCGCTCGCCGTCCGGGAAGTGCACGGTGACGCCTCCCTCAACGTCCGGTACGAGCTGGTTTTTAAGCCGGATGTTGGCAAAGGTGCCGCGCACCATCACTCGGTCGTTGCCGCGGCGCGAGCCATAGGAGTTGAAGTCCATCTTGGCCACGCCGCGCTCGATCAAGTAGCGTCCCGCTGGACTCTCTTCCGCAATGCTGCCGGCAGGCGAGATGTGGTCAGTGGTAATGGAATCGCCGAGCAGGGCGAGAACGCGCGCGCCGTGAATCTCGGAAATCGGTTCGAGTTCCGGGCTGAGCCCTGTGAAAAAGGGGGGCTCCTGAATGTAGGTGGAATCGGGCCGCCATTCATAGAGGGCGCCGCCCGCCACCGGAATAGCGTTCCAAGTGGGGTTGCCATCCCAGACGTTGGCATAAGACTCGCGAAACATCTCGGGGCGAATGGCCCGGTCCATCGCCTGCCCGACTTCCGCCTGCGACGGCCAAATGTCGCGCAGGTAGACCGGACTGCCGGTGCGGTCCTTTCCCAGCGGCTCGCTTTCGAAGTCGATATCCACGGTGCCCGCCAGCGCATAAGCAACCACGAGGGGCGGAGAAGCCAGGTAGTTGGCGCGCACTTGCGGGTGGACCCTTCCTTCGAAATTGCGATTCCCGGAAAGCACCGCCGCCGCCACCAGTTGGTGCTCGGTGACGGCCTTGGCCACTTCGGGGAGCAGCGGGCCGCTGTTGCCAATGCAGGTGGTGCAACCGTAGCCCACCAGATCGAAATGGAGCGCCGCCAGCGGCTCAATCAATCCCGCTGCCTTCAAGTATTCGGTCACCACCTTGGAACCCGGCGCCAGGCTGGTCTTGACGTAAAGCGGGACTCGCAACCCGCGATCCGCAGCCTTCTTCGCCAACAACCCTGCGCCCAGCATGACGGAAGGATTCGACGTGTTGGTGCAGGAGGTGATGGCGGCGATCAGGACCGACCCATGTTTTAGAGTGGCTTGGTTCCCATTGAATCCCACCGTAGCAACCTGCTCGCTGGCTTGCGGCGAGAGGCCGAAGCCGCGCTCTTTCACCGGCGCGGCCAGCGCCTTGCGGAAGGCGCCTTTCATGGCCGAAAGCGGCACGCGGTCCTGCGGGCGCTTGGGCCCCGCAAGACTCGGCATCACAGCTTCGAGATCGAGTTCAAGTGTCTCGCTGTACTCAGGGTCGGGAATTTCGTTACTCCAGAAGATTCCCTGCTCTTTGCAGTAGCGCTCCACCCGCTCGACTTCCGCTTCGCTGCGGCCCGTCTGCCGCAGGTAATGCAGCGTCTCCTCATCCACAGGGAAGAATCCCATCGTGGCCCCGTATTCGGGCGCCATGTTGGCCACGGTGGCGCGGTCTGCGAGCGTCATTTGTCGGAGGCCGCCGCCATAGAACTCGACGAACTTGTCCACCACCCCGTGCTTCCTCAGCATCTCGGTTACAGTGAGCACAAGATCGGTGGCCGTGACGCCCTCGCGCACCCTGCCTTGCATCTTGAAGCCTACCACCTTCGGAGTAAGGAAGTAGTAAGGCTGGCCCAACATCGCCGCCTCGGCCTCGATGCCGCCCACTCCCCAACCCAGCACCCCCAGCCCGTTAATCATGGTGGTGTGCGAATCCGTGCCCACCAGGGTGTCGGGAAGCCAGACCACGTCTTGCCCGTGCCGGTGTTCGAGCACTACCTTCGCCAGAAACTCCAGGTTCACCTGATGCACGATTCCGGTGGCGGGAGGAACAACCCGGAAGTTATCAAAAGCTTTCTGCCCCCAGCGCAGGAATTCGTAGCGCTCGCGATTGCGGTGAAATTCGATGTCCGCGTTGCGCTCCAGAGCCTGAGGGTTGCCGAAAAAATCCACTTGCACGGAGTGGTCGATCACCAGGTCGACCGGCACCGAAGGGTTGATCTTGGCCGGGTCTCCCCCCAAGCGCTGCATGGCCGAGCGCAGTGCGGCCAGGTCCACAATCGCAGGCACCCCCGTGAAATCCTGGAGGATGACGCGCGCCGGCTTGAAAGGCACTTCGCGCGCGGCGGGACTCTTGGCATTCCATGCGGCCAGCGCGGCAACGCCCTGCTCGGTAATCAGCGCTCCATCACAATGGCGCAGGACCGATTCGAGCAACACCTTGATCGAAAACGGCAACCGCGAAATGCCGCCCAGTCCGCGCTTTTCCAGACTTTCCAGACGATAAATAACCGCGCTGCCGTCGCCCGTGTTGAGCACGGCTCGCGCCCCGAACGGGTCCTGCCTATTCTTCTCTGTCACGGTTCATCCTCCAAGGCCCTGCTTCTATCATAAACCCTGCCAGTTACCCGGTGAGAAAAAAGTGGCGCGGACATTCAGAGACCCGCTATAGTTCTAATTGGATCCCGGGGGCGGCGCGTCATCTCTTTTCGACGTCGTCTCACCGGGCCCGAGGTGGATTTCAGCCCTATTTTCTAGTTTCGAATTTCTAGTTTCTGTTTTTGCAAGGAGTTCCCATGCCTGACCTAAAACCCGGCAAGTATGCCATCTTGGAGACCAGCCTTGGAGAAATAACCTGCGAGTTATTCCCGCAACACGCTCCGCTGACTGTGGAGAATTTTGTTGGCTTGGCGACAGGAACGAAGGAGTTTACTGATCCGAAGACTCGCCAGCGTGCTCGGCGGCCCTTTTACGATGGGCTGATCTTCCACCGCGTCATTCCCGATTTCATGATTCAAGGCGGCTGTCCGCTCGGCACCGGCACGGGCGGACCCGGGTATCAATTCAAAGACGAATTCGCCAAAGGGGTAGGGTTCGACAAGGCAGGCAAGCTTGCCATGGCCAACGCCGGCCCCGGTACAAACGGCAGCCAGTTCTTTATAACCCTCGCGCCCACAAGTTGGCTGAACAACCGCCACACCATCTTCGGTCAGGTCGTGAAGGGCCAGGACATCGTGGGAAAAATCGGCGCGGTGGCGCGCGAGCGGAATGATCGGCCTAAAACCCCAGTGGTGATCAATGGGGTGAAGATTGTGGATGTGACCTAGATGCTCAACGGTAGACTTCGCGACGATGGCCGACGTGAAGGATAGTGACAGTATGTTGTTGGTCGTCGATTTCGTACACTACACGGTAGTCACCTATCCGGATGCGCCATCCTTCCCGCCCGGCAAGCTTGAGGCATCCTCGAGGCCGCTGATCCTCAGCCAAGTCACGTATTGAGTCGCGGACACGCTCGTAAAATGGCGTAGGGAGTTGCGCCAATTCCTTCTGTGCGCGGCGCAAGATGAGGAGAGTGTACGTCACTTGCGATCCATTTCAATTTCACCCACTGCCTTCTCAAACGGGATCGCGTGATCCTGCGAACCCTTCGCGGCATCGTACTCACGGATACACTCGAGTTCTTCCAACCGGTCGAGTAGTGCTTGGTAGTCGGCTATGTCTAGGACAACGCTGATTCGGTTTCCCTGCTCGTCCACCACGAACCGTTCCTGAAGCTTCGCCATTACGGTTTCACCTCTCGAACAGCTTAGCATGTTGATCGCACCAAGTCTGCTTCCGTTCAGAAGGCCCCTGCGGCGCGAGTTCTGCTGCTGCCCTCCAAGAGCGATATTGCGCCCTCTGGCCTGGCTGGGGCACAATAGCATTTATGCTGCTAAGGCCGCGCGAGCCCTTCAATTTTGCCCGCACGCTGCGTTTCATCCTCAGCCCGCCCGAACTATTAAGCCAGCGGCGCTTTCCTCCTTTGCTGGATTATTTCGAGGACGAAGAATACCGCCGGGTCGCGGACATTGGCGGGCAATTGGCGCTCTACGGAGTGCGCGAGGAAACTGACTCCGGCAAACCTGCACTGCGGGTACGCGTACTGGCCGGGGCGGCGGAAGAGACCGTCAGGCGCTCCCTGGTGAGCCAGATTGAGCGCCAGTTCTCCACCCAACTCGACCTTTCCCCCTTCTACGCAATGGCTAAAGCTGATCCCGTGCTGGACCGTCTTTGCGCGCACTTCCGCGGCATGCGTATCCCCCAGGCACCGACGGTCTTCGAGACCGTGATCTCCGCCATCCTCGAACAGCAGGTGAATCTCAGCTTTGCACACCAAGTGAAGAAGGCCTTGATTGACACCTATGGCGGAAACGTGGAATTCGAGGGTCGCCGCTACAATGCCTTTCCCGAGCCTGCCGCGCTGGCAATCGTGACGCCACGGGAATTACGCCGCCTGAAGATTTCCGGCCCCAAGGCTCGCTACATCATCGCCATCTCGCGCGCCACCCTGGACGGAAGTTTTGACTTGGAAGGCATGCGTGGACTCGAGGCCGGGTTGGCTCATGCTCGCCTCATGGAGCAGAAAGGGGTGGGCCCTTGGACTGCCCACTACGTGGGCCTGCGAGCGCTCGGGCATCTTGATTGCCTGCCTGCCGCCGACGTGGGCTTGCGGAAGGTGGTCCGTGAACTCTATGGTCTGCGCAAACAGCCTTCTCCCGCTCGCGTCGAGCAACTGGCCGCGCGCTGGTCCGGATGGCGAAGTTACGCCACCTTTTACCTCTGGCTCACCTACTGGGAAGACAGGGCATGGAAGGCCGGGCTGCGGGAGAGTATTCGAAGGCGCGGGAAGAGAGGAAAATGAAACCCTCAAACCTTACGCGAGCGTTTTTGGCTCAGGCCCGCCACCTGCTCGCACAAGTTTATCTGCCACGCATCGCAGCCTGTCTGCGCGAGCTTTCCGCGGAACAAATCTGGTGGCGTCCCAATCCCGCCTCGAACAGCGTGGGCAACCTGGTTTTGCACCTGGAGGGAAACGTCAGGCAATGGATCGTTTCGGGCTTAGGCGGCACGCCCGACCGGCGCAAGCGCGACTTGGAGTTTGCCGAAACCGGTCCCATTTTGTCTCGTACTCTCATCGCTCGTCTACGCCGGGCAGTCAACGATGCCGCGCGGGTGACGGATAAGCTGGACGATGAGGCTCTCGCCAAGACTTATTCTATCCAGGGTTTTCGCGTTACCGGGCTGCGCGCAGTCTTCCATGTTGCTGAGCATTTTTCCCATCACGCCGGGCAGATCATCCTCCTCACCAAATCCCTCGCAGGGAAAGACCTGAAGTTCACGCACTTGCCAAATAAAAAGGGAAAAAGAGGCAAACTTCCGGGCCTTCCGGCCCTCTGAGAGGACCGGCCAGCGCGACTCGCGATATGGGTGTCGGCGCTGCTTTCTAAAGCCGGTGAACTTGTTTGGCGAGGATGACCATCGTACCCGCCGGCACAGGCACGCCGGCGATGGTCTGCGCTTGCCGCTCGTAGAATGGCAGGCCCTTGACCAAGAGCGTGGGAGTTCCGCCTCCCCCAGTCAGTGAAGACAAACCGCTGAGGTTGACGAAATTGGTTTGGCCGTTGGTGAGAACGATGGTCGGCGTGTTCTGAAACATGACGCCGCAGGGGGTGAACGTAAATGCTCCCGTCTTATCGTCATCTGCAACCTGGAGCAACGCCGAGGAGTTCCCCTGAATCGATTGCAGCTTATCGTAAACCTTGTTGGCGGTGACGATTGTAGGCAGAGCCGGCGCACCCGGGCCACTCGATGCCGAGGGCACCGTGATCTGTCCGTGGACAATCACTTCCTGCCCCACGTTGATGTTGCTGGGGCCAAAAGGCAGGCTGGCAAAATTGACCGGCCGAGACGAATACTGATAGCTAGTCGAAGACGAAAGGTTAACCACGGGGATGGAGTCGAGGGCAATGACGGCCGCATCGTAGGGCTCGATATCGCGCGCCCATAGGTTGAAGCTCGTTACATTCCCGCGGGCATCGCGGGTCAGCGATGTGACCGGCCCGATAATAGCTAGTGTAGCAGGCTGTTGTTGGCTCGCCAGTTGGGGAACGACTTCCGTGTATTCGTCTTCCACTGAGGTCGCCACGAAATTTCCGACGTCGTCGATGTAAGCATCCACTTCCATAAAACTATCGGTGTACAGTTCATTGAGGTTGGAAAAGCCATAAAGCTGGGTCGACCCGTTGAGATAAATCGTGGCCTGCGGCGGTGAACTGATGGAAGCAGAAAGCAGTTGCAGGGTGAAGCTGCCGTTATACTGCGTGAGCGGCACCGGAGGGGGAATCGTCACCGAGCGCACAAAACCCACCAAATCGTCGAGTTCGCCAAACCCTTGGCCCTGGCTTCCCATTGCCGTAATCGGCGTAAACGTGATCAGGGGGGTCGCACTGACCTGGGTTTTCAGGTTCGCCGGATCCGTCGTGATTCTCTGAATCATGTGCAGCATATCAAAATCGATCTGAATAACGCTGGGAGCGCTTTTGGCCACGACCAAGGGCGGATTGACGGGAAGCTGGTAGAGCTTCAACGGCTGCATGGTAAGTTCCGCCGTATTAATAGGCAAGTTCGGCGGAAGGATGGTCGGATCGTAGAAAACTACCGAAGGCTCACTGAGATAGATTTGAGCCAGGTTGTACGTTCCGACAGTCGCCGCAGTCATGGAAAGAGGGGTCGAAAAGTCTCTCAAGCAACCCAGATTTATTCGGATCTCGGGCTCGGAAACGGAGGCCGCGTTGATGGGGACGGTCGCAATGGAGGTTTCGCCATTAGCAGATGGCCCGGTGAAAACGAGGTCGGTGATATTGAAAGGGAATGACACGGCGTCACACGGCCCGGGAAGGTCCCCCACCAGGGTTGTCAACGAACCCGTGGGGATCGCCACCTTCGGTTTCGACGATCCACAGGAGGTCAGAAACGCCATGGCCAGTACAGCCATCAGCGACATTGTGCCAGTCCATTTGACCATTCCGTCTCGACTTCCTCCCCCTCTGATGCCCCCTATAAGGCGACTCGAGAACATTGCGCGCTGATTAGACAAATGATATTGAATCCAAATACCAACTGGCGAGGCGTGCTAGGGCAATTCGGATCGTTGTTCCCGGACTGCCCTCCGTAGGCTGACTGATGACCCTACAAACCGCCCACTCCCCGATCTGTCCACGCGCAACTCTTCCCTGAGATGACAAACGCTTCCCCGGGGTTTTCCCGCCTAGGACGGCATTTCCCCCTATCTTCCAAACTTGCGAACATACCGTGAATTAACTCGCTCTGGCAAGAGCTATTGCCGGCCGGTAGTGTCCTAGTTTCGGCGTAGCACTGGCCTTTAGACCAGCATCTGCCTATCTAAAGGTCGGCGCTACCAGTTAAAACAGGACACTACCTACCGGCCTGTTGCATTCAAGGTTGTATTATCGGGGATAGGAATCAAAAAACGCAAGGTCAGGCAGCAGGATGCCGCCGAGCGCCTCTAAGCCGGCGGTGGGCGGACCCCCTTTACCCATCGAAGGAGGAAGCCTCTCTGATCAGGGGTATAATCCCAAGGTCGTTCCGAGTCAGCCTGAAGCCGAAGCGGCGCCCTGTGTCCGGGCTTGGTCACATTGGGCGGGTGGAGTTTGTGGCCGGGACAGCCGCGCCGGTCCCAAGTGGGCGTAAGCTATGATATCAACTAATGGGAATGGAGATCGTCTCATGATTGCAGCCAGCAGAAGGAAGCTTATCAAGCGGACGGCATTGGCCTGGCTCGGGTCATGGGTCGGGACCAAGATCGCCGTGCCTCAGCAGGCGTCGTCCGCAGGCGGCGGCCTGGGCATCCCGGCGCCTCGCACTCAGTCCGCAAAGCGTGCCAAATCGAAGCGGGATCTCATGCTGGAAGTTCTGAATATGGACTCCAAGCCGGATTATGTGCCGGCCGGTTTCTTCATGCACTTTGGGGTGCGCGGCGATGCCGCGGTGAAGGCGCATCTCGATTATTTCCGCGCCACCGGCATGGATTTCGTCAAAATCCAATTCGACGAACAGACCCTTCCGCCCGCCCCTCAAGTCCAAACACCGCGGGACTGGGCCACGATACCGGTCCTTCCTGAAAAGTGGTTCGAGCCTTCCCTTTATCTGTTGAAGAGCCTCGTCCGGGAAGCCAAGTCCGAGGCGCTGATCATCCAGACCTTGTACTCGCCGTACCAGATGGCCAAGCAGGCGGTACCGGTGAAACGGCTGCTCGAGCACGTCGAGCAGGATGCCGATTCCGTGTGCCGCGGAATGGAGAACGTCACGCTCTCACTCGTTCACTTCGTGCAGGCCGCCTCCCGTGCGGGGGTGGATGGGTTCTACATGTGCACACAGGGCGGCGAGACCAACCATATTGCCGACCGCGGGCTGTTCAATCGGACGGTTAAAAACTACGATATGCTGCTGTACAAAGAGGTCTCGCAGTTGACCTCGTATAACATCATGCACATCTGCGACTATGAAGGTTCCTACGAGGATTTCGTTCCGCGCTTTCATGACTATCCGGGGCAAGTCGTGAACGTCCCGCTGGCGGCGGACGGCAAGCCATTTTCACTGCGCCAGTCAGCTGAGATCTTCAAACGGCCGGTCATGGGCGGGCTCAACCGGCTTGGCATTGTGAGCACCGGCGGCCCGGAGGAAGTAAGGAAAGCTGCGCTGGAGGTGCTTAAGAACGCTCCGGCGAATGTGATTCTGGGCGCCGATTGTACGGTAAGCGCGAAGACGCCGATCGAGAACCTAAGGACCGCGATTCGCACCGCGCACGAGTCTAGGTCATAGCGCCCCCGCAGCAAGTCGGTCCCTGCGGGATCATCTTCCGGGGCGGCGCCCGGCATGGCCGGGGATCCGCGGTGAAGGCAACCACCGCTTGCCCACTCCATTTCGACGGGAAGAACCAACGGAGGCACTCGTATGTTGAAGAAGGCGGAAAAGGAAATTGTATGTGTGGCAGAGTTCATAGCCAAGGAAGGCAAGGAGGAAGAATTGCTCGAAGCGCTGCACGCGCTTATTTCTTCCACGCGCCGCGAGAAAGGCAATATCCGCTACGAACTGAACCAGGCCATCGACGCGCCGCGCACTATTACGTTCATTGAGAAATACGCCAGCCAGGAGGCCTTCGATTTCCACTGCAATACGCCTTACATCAAGACGTTCTTCGACACCGTCCCGCCCAGGCTGGTGGAGACGCTTATCGTGACTCTTTACAAAGAAGTGCTCCCTTAGCGGGCGGCCGTCCAAGGAGGAGAATATATGCAGAGGCAAACTCGTACCAGGCGATGGACAAGTAGATTCTCAATCGCCGTCGTGATTGCCGCATTGGGATGGATGGCCGCTCCCGGCCTGCGCACACCACGTGCGTCTGAGCGGACGAAAATCGGGGAGCGAACCGGAACCGCTGTGGGGAGCGGCGGGGCGGGCGGCGCGGCAGCGGTCCCAGGGTTGCCCAGGCTTCGAACTCGAGCCCGCAATCCCCATCTGATCGAGGATGAAAACGGAGTGCCGTTTTTCGTCGCTGGAGTCTGCCCGCAGAGCATCCTGCATTGGAGCACGCCTGAACAAATGGACGCCTATTTCGCGGACCGGCAGAAGCGGCTCTTCAATTCTGCCTGGGTGGTGATCAATAGCTTTGACTCGGCAGGAAAGCAAGCTTTGACGAATCCAACCGATGCGCGGGGGAATTCCATGCTGCTCAGCGGCACGAGTTGGAACCCGCAGAATCTGAATCCCGCCTTCGTGGCCTCGGTTGACGCCATGGTCCAGTCTGCGGCAAAGCACCGCATCTACCTGTTCCTTGATCCGATGAGTTCCGGGTACGAACCTGGGCCGGGGGGCTTTGATCCTGCCCAACATTCAACTGACGAAATGCGTCAATGGGGCGAATTCTGGGGCAGTCGTTACAAGAACTCCTCCCATCTTAACTTTGCGTTGGGCAATGACAGATTGGTTTCGCCGCAGGTCGACAGCCTCGTGAGCGGTCTTACGAAATACATGCCGGATCGGCTGATAACCATCGACTGGATTGGCGGACCACCGGACTGGAGCAGCGATGCGACAGGACCTCGCAAGTTTTACGATGCCGGCCACCGTTGGGTCAATTTGAACGCGTGGTATGAATACCACGCTCCGCAGTGGGCAACTTGGTATCACTACAATATGCTCGACCCGGTGATGCCGACGTGCATATTCGAGACCATGTACGAACACGTCGAGGCCGGGAATCCGAAGCATATTCTCACACCACCCGAGACAATGAGGGAAGAAGTTTGGGCAACGGTACTGAACGGCGGTTCTGGGTTCGGCATCCTGGGCTCTCCGGACTGTACCGAGGACCCAATGCGATGGCTGGGGAAAACTCCGGGCGTCGAACAGGCCCAATATTGCACGGCTTTCTTCAAAGGCCGCAAGTGGTACGATCTGATACCCGACTGGTCGCATTCGTTCCTCTCGAGCCAGCACGGAACGCCTGGGAAGGACGATTACACCTACGTCTCCGCCGCCATCACGAACGATGGCTCCCTGGGCATATGCTATTATCCCGGCGAAAGTGGCGACAGGTTTCAACTCACCGTCAACATGTCGAAGATGGGAGCAGGGTCGGGGAGTTCCCGGGCGCGCTGGTACGATCCCACAGACGGTACCTACAAGACCGTCGGCAGAATAGCCAACTCAGGTTCTCACACTTTCACCACTCCCGGTGCGAATAGCAAGAATGCCGCCGACTGGGTCTTGGTGCTCGAAAAACTGTGAGACTTCTCCAGGAGGTCTGAAGATGGGATTTCTTACCCGACGAGCAGCGCTGGCGCGTGCAGGCCAAGTCGGAGCAGGATACGTTCTCGGCTCCTCAATGGCGAACGCTGCCAGCCGAGCGAATTCCGATTCGCAGCCGAAGAAACTCAAAGTCATCGTTGCGGGAGGACATCCCGGCGACGCCGAGTACGGCTGCGGCGGCGCCATCGCTCGCTTCACCGCACAGGGCCACGACGTTGTTCTTCTCCATCTGAACAATGGTGAGTGGCCGAAAGAAAAGGGCGGCGCACCCGCGAACGTGCGCGTTGCGGAAGCCGCTAAGGCCGCCGAGATACTCAAGGCGCGCGCGGTCTTCGCTGGACAGGCCAACGGCCATGCCATCCTGGATGCCGCCCACTTTGATGATTTCCGGAAGATTGTCGAAAACGAGCGCCCCGATATTTTCCTGACCCAGTGGCCCATCGATCACCACCGCGACCATCGCGCGGTCTCGGCCCTGGCATTCGACGCGTGGCTCGAGATGGGCAGGAAATTCGCGCTCTACTACTACGAGGTTTCAGATGGGGAAGACACGCTGCAGTTTTCGCCCACCGAATACGTGGACATAACGGAGACGGAGCCCACGAAACGCGCTGCGTGCTACGCCCACGCCTCGCAAACACCCGACAGGTACTATGCGCTGCAGGACCAGGTTGCCCTGTTTCGGGGGATCGACTGCGGCTATAAACGCGCGGAAGCTTTCATACTCCAGGTACAGAGCCCGCGTGTTTCGCTCCCCTGATGAGAAAACGCGTCATACCAAAAGGAGCGTTTGGCGACTCCATGAAAACCATCTCAGTGCTGCTCGCGGTTTTGTTCTTCACTGTTGCTGCGAATGCCCAGTCCGATTCGGTGCTTGTGCGGACCGGCGCTGACGGAAAGAGTTGGACGCTCGGGAACGCCCTCGTGGAGCGGGACATGCGTTTTGAGTCGCAGCACGGTCTCGAAACCGTTAGCTGGCGGCACATCGTGACAGGCACCGATTTCACGAGTCCCGCTGGGGCGCGTCGATATGGGGGCAGCGAGTTCTCCTTCGAGGCGGACGGAGATTCCTTTGCCGGTTCCAACGGACCGGCCTGGCAGTTCGTGGGCGCGGAGACCCTGGGCCTCGCACCCTCGGGAAAACTCCTGATCATCAAGCTGAGGGCAAAGGCAAAGCCCATCGAGGTCGCAGTCTTTTATGCGGTTTATGAAGGACATCCCGTGGTGCGGAAATGGATTGCCATCACCAGCCATGGCGAGAAGGACATTACGCTTTCACATTTAAGCTTCGAAGCGGTGAACATAGCCCCCGGGCCGGCGAGCGTGCTGCAAGCTTCGGCGTTCTACGGCAGCCAGCCGCGGGAAATCTTCTTCACGGGAAGGGTTGATGACACCGCCGTGCTCGAAAGGAATTCAAAAACCGGAGAAGGCTTCATTGCGATGAACGAAGCGCCCGGCTACCTGAAACGCACGCAACTCTCCGGCTGGGGGGAGGGCGTCGAGGTCATGTACGACACCGACCTTTTCCCCTTTGAGCGTAGCTTGCAGCCCGGTGAGACATTCACCAGCGCCAAGAGCTCGATGGCGTTTTTCGTGGATGGCCGGGGAACTGCCGACCCGCGCTGGGTGATGCCGTCGTACACGTCTCAAATCTTAATGAAGAAGGGCGCAGATTATCAGCCACCGTGGATCTACAACACCTGGGAGCCTTTCGAGCGCGGCATCACAAAATCCATCACCATGGATCTGATCGCCGCCGCCGGGCGTATGGGTCTGGACGTGTTCACGATCGACGACGGATGGCAAGCCGACTACGGCGACAACGCCATCAATCGCAAGCTCTTTGAGAACGGTCTGGACGAAATCCAGGCGGCTGTTGAAAAGCAAGGAATGCGCTTGGGACTGTGGGTGCCGCTGGCCGCCGTGAGTCCGAACACGGAGGTTTATCGCCAGCATCCGGAGTGGGTGTGCAAGGACATTCAAGGGCACCCCAAGACTACGGGTACTATGGCCGGCGCACAGGTCGTGATGTGCCTCGCCACACCGTACCGGGAGGTCGCCGCCAGGCGAATCAGCGACTTGATCGGCCGCTATCATCTGAAGTATGTCAAGGTGGACCTGACGACGGTGTTCAACGCCTACGGCGAGTCGCCCGGCTGTTACGCCCAGGGTCACGACCATCACACCTGGGCTGAATCTCTGGACCGGATCTACGAGGGTATCCAGTACGTGACCGGCCGGATCTACCACGATCACCCGGGCGTTTTGCTTGACCTCACCTTCGAACTCTGGGGGCAGAAGCACATTATCGATTATGGCTTGCTCGGCGCCGGAGATTTGGACTGGCTCAGCAACGTGGACGACGGCGCGGCCGATGCGGCGGGCCCGCGACAGGCACGGACGTTGCTTTATCTTCGGTCGCTCGCCATACCTGCTGAAACCATGCTGATCGGGAATCTGCATGCCGACGCGCACCCCATCGAGGAGCGCCTGGCAACAGCCATGGGTTCGGGCCCGCTCTTCCTCGGCGACCTGAGGAAGCTGACGCCCGCAGAGCAGGATTGGTACGGCGAGAAGATTCGCTGGTTCAAATCACTTCGTAAGGAGGTTCCGATCCAAGAGGGCTTTTTCCCGCTCGGCAATTCGGCTCAACCCGGGGCGGCAACGTGGGATGGCTTCGCGCGCCTGAGCCGCCAAGGCGAAGGAATGATCGCGCTGTTTAAGAACGAATCCAGCCCGGGCCGGGTTGAAGTAAAGCTCCCGACCTTCCCGGATGGAACTTATCGCGTACGCTCTCTGATGACCGGCAAATCAGTCGGCCACTTCACGGGTGAGCAGTTCCGGAATGGCATCCAAGCTCAGCTTCCGCCGGAATTCAGGGTCGAATTACTGGAAGTTCGAAAGTAGCGGCGGCTTTACGCCGCCATATGGCGAGGTAAACTCGCCGCGACAAACTCGAACTGGGACACTACCTCGCTACGGCGTCACTCGCAGTATGCCTTGGAGAGTGATATCCGCCGACGACTTCCCCACCATAATCTCAAAATCACCCGGCACCACCCGCCAGTGCATGTCGACATCCAGCAATTGAAGATCTTCGGGAATGAGATTCAGGCTCACGGTTTTGGTTTCTCCAGGATTCAGGACCACGCGCGCAAAGCCTCGAAGCTGCTTCACGGGGGTAGCGACCGGCGCGTACTTCTCATGAACGTATAGCTGCACAGTCTCCACACCTGCCCGCTCGCCGGTGTTTTTCACATCAACAGATACGTGCGCTTCGCCGCCCGGATGGATCTCCGCCGGCGCAATGCGCAGATTACTATACTCAAAATGGGTATAACTCAGTCCGTAACCAAAGGTGTAAAGCGGAGTCGCGGGCATGTCCGCGTAACCCGGCCCCAACGGGTAACCATCTTTCATAATCATGTAAGCCTTGGAAGGCTTGTAATTGTAGTAGACAGGCAACTGTCCCGAATGCCGGGGCACCGAGATGGGCAGGCGTCCGGAGGGATTGTAATTTCCAAAGAGCACGTCGGCCACCGCTTCGCCCCCTCGCTCGCCGGGCTCCCACGCTTCCACGAGGGCAGGCACGTGCTCCGAGGTCCACCGCGTCGAGAGCGGCCGGCCGTTGATCAGCACCACCACGGTGGGAGTTCCTGTCTCGAAGACCGCCTGAATCAGCCCCTCCTGCACTCCCGTGAGGTCCAGGCTGGCCACGTCGTGCCCCTCTCCGTCGGTGGGCCGGCCGCGAAGGTCGCGTCCGTTCGTCTGGTGCTGCCTCTCCCCCACCACCACAATGGCGACGGCGGCGCCTTTAGCGGCCTTCACGGCTTCGGCAAACCCGCTCTTCTCCGGATCGGTAATATCGCAGCCCCGCACCATGGTGACTTTGGTTTGCGGCGAGACAGCGGCCTTGATCCCCTCGATCATGGTCGTCACGTGTTGCAAAATCCCCTTCGGCGAGTAGTCGCCCAGTTGGTTCATCACGTCATCGGCGTTGGGGCCAATCACCGCCACCGATTTCAAATCCTTCCTGAGGGGTAAGAGGTTTTTCTCATTCTTAAGCAGCACGATCCCTTCGCGGCCGGCCCGCAGAGCCAGTTCCTGGTTCGCCTGCGAATGAACCACCTGGACGGCATGGCCGGCATCAACATAGGGATTCTCGAAGAGTCCCAGGCGGAACTTCAGTTCCAGAACTCTGCGCAGAGCGCGATCCACCAGCGCCATGGGGACTCGGCCCTCTTCCACGCTCTCGACCAGCGGCCCCATGTAGGCGGGTTCGTAAGTGATATTCAGGTCAACCCCGGCCATCAGCCCCAGCAGGCCCGCTTCCTTTTGGGTGGGCACGATATGCTCATATTGCAAAGTCCGGAACCCGTGGCCCTCACTCTCCACCACTCCTTTGAAACCAATTTCCTGCCGCAAGACGTCGTTCATCCATTTCACCGAAGCGTGCGACGGCACATCTTCAACCTCCGGATAACCCGCCATCACGCCTAAACCTCCGGCTTTGGTGATCGCCCCGATCCAGGGGGGCATGAAGTTCTCGCGCAAGGAACGGTCTGACAACTCGATCGCACCCCGCTCGAGGCCGCTGGCGGGTTCGCTCTGGGTGGGGAAATCCGTCAGCACGGCGATGACCTTGTCGGGAGCGGAGATGTCGTAGCCCTGGGTCGCCCGCACGATGGTCTCGCCGATGCGCATGTAGAGGTAGGGGTCTTCGGTATACGCTTCCTCGTTCCGGCCCA
>JBEKMN010000024.1:0-57414 GCA_050008495.1 Terriglobia bacterium
GTCTCGGGCAGTTATCCACAGGCGTATTTTCGACCTTGCCAGGACAAAGTAAGCTCGAAATGACCGTCCACCGCGCCGCAAAGTCGGCGGCAGAGAGCTTGTGAGAAATGCGGGCTAGATGCGCGCTAGAATATGGCTTGCGCAGCGGGAGAACGCCAAGGCCGTCTTGGAGCTACAAACTGCAGCGAAGCTGCGGCCAGACTACGAGCAGGCCTGGTCTGATCTGGGCGGCATCCTTCGTCTTCAAGGCGACACCAAAGGCGCACAGCAAGCGTTGGAGAAGGCTGTCGCACTGGACCCCAACGATGCTACCGCGCACTACCGCTTGCGGGTGCAGTACCTCGAAAATGGCGAACCGCACCGTGCGGTTCCCTGCTTCGAAAAGGCCCTCCATGACGATTCCGAAGATCGCGCTATTCTGTACAATCTCGCGTTGGCTCTGCTCTCTGAATAGCTTTTCCGATGATCACGGAGAAGTCTTAGTCGGGCCAGGCGGCGTATCTCCCTGCCAGGCCTGACAGCATCGACAGATTTCTAACCCTATGCTCCGAGGTGACCTAGAACGTACACCCGCTCGAATTGAACGCATTCAAGACGCTTCGATCGGTTGACAACTTCCCTGGATTCAATGTAAATGAGCTTTTCGGTATGAACAGTGCAAAAGAATTTCCGTTTGATGGTCGCGGTAAAAGCGGATTTATGCCGACTTTGCGCAAGTCTTGATTGGCATGGCCCGCGACCTCTACCGCCACGAATCGTTCGGAGTGGAGTTGGGCGAGAGCGTGTACGCCTTCGACTCCACCACCATCGATTTGTGTCTGTCGCTCTTCCCCTGGGGCCAGTTTCGCCGCCGCAAGAGCGCCGTCAAGTTGCACACCTTGCTCGACCTGCGGGACCAGTGTTTATGTGACCGGCGGCCAGGTCCACGACGTCAACCTGCTGGACGAGCTGCTGCTGGAAGCGGGAGCGTTTTACTTGCTCGACCGCGGCTATGTGGACTTCGCTCGTCTCTACGCCTTCACCCAAGCTTGTGCCTTCTTCGTCACTCGTGCCAAAAAGAATCTGCAATTCTACCGACGCTGCTCTCGTCCGGTGGAACGCTCCACCGGCGTACAGTCCGATCAGACCATCGTACTCACCGGAGTGCGAACCGCCCAGCGCTATCCCGATCCCTTGCGGCGCATCGGATATTTCGATCCCGCGAAGGATTTGCGACTGATCTTTCTGAGCAACAATTTCCTGCTTCCCGCGCTCATCATCGCCCAACTGTATCGAGCCCGTTGGCAGGTGGAATTGTTCTTCCGCTGGATCAAACAGCACCTGCGTATCAAGGCTTTCTACGGCACCTCCGAGAACGCGGTGAAGACTCAAGTGTGGGTCGCCCTCTCGGTTTACGTCCTAGTGGCCGTGGTCAAGAAGCGACTCGGGCTCGATCTGAGTCTCTACAAAATTCTCCAAATTCTCAGCGTCACGATTTTCGAAAAAACCCCGATTCTGGAGGGTTCTTTGAACTTGGCCGATGAAAGCGAAAACCTGGATCTCGGTAAGCAACTCAATCTGTTCGAGTTTTAACCGGACACTGCTGATCTAAAATCTAAAATCGACTACTCCAGCCGACGCCAGCACTGGGCCGATGGGGCTCTCAGGCTCGTCTGGAGCGGCATCCCAGTAAAGGCCGTCCGGCCCTATAAACTTAGATGCGACTGAAGGCTGGAAGAGTGGCCGAATAGATTGGCATGAGAATCTAGGGGAGGCCCCGGCAGCCGTCCTGGGGGAGCCCCAAGGCGGCGGCTGCGATGATAATTTGGAAGCGTTCTGAGGCTAGTCGGTGAGCCGCTGCGCCAGAAAAATGTCGATGAGGTTCAGAATCCTGGCATGAACTTCCGCGACCGGTCCGCCTGCCGGAACAACCTTCACCCGGCGTGGGTCCTTTCGGGCGATGGCCAGGTAGCCGCGCCGCACTCTCCGGTGAAAGTTCAATCCCTGTAATTCGAACCGTCCCTGGCCTGAATTCCTCCGTGACTGGCGGCCTACGGCCCGCCCGAGCGAAAGACGCGGAGCGAGATCCAGCAGAATGGTCAGGTCGGGTTGGGTGCGGCCACTCACGATGCGATCGAAGGCCCGGATAGTCGCGACGCCCAACTTGCGCCCATATCCCTGGTATGCGAGCGACGCATCATTGTAGCGATCGCTGACCACGATTTGGCCTTTTGCCAAGGCCGGCCGGATGACCTCCTCGAGGTGCTGGGCGCGCGCTGCGTACATGAGGGCCAGCTCCGCAAGGGGAGAAAGATGCGTGTTCTTTGAATCCAGGAGAATCTTGCGAATGCGCTCGCCCAGCCTCGTGCCTCCTGGTTCGCGCGTCACGCGCACGGGCAGCCCCCGCTTCTTCAGGTATTGAACGAGGAGACGAAGTTGCGTGCTCTTTCCCGTCCCGTCTATTCCTTCCAGCGTAATGAATAGGCCATGTCTCATTTTGGTTTGTCTCTGGCACGCGAACGATCGACGCGAAAGGCATCGTACCATTCGTAGTTACCTCCGTACAAGGGAGCGGGACGGGTGAGGGGTTGGCTGCGAGCCGGGACTGGTGTCCGCTTCGAAATGCTGCCAAGGCTGCTATACTCTCGACCTGGGAGATCAATCGCCGAGGTTCGTCATGCTTGACATCAAGGAGAACGTGGCAGGAGTGCGGGAGCGCATCGCCTCTGCCTGTCGGCGCTGCGGGCGCCGGCCGGAGGACGTGCAGCTTCTCGCCATCTCGAAAACCTTTCCGCCGGAGTGCATCCGCGCCGCGTACGAAGCGGGGCTGCGCGATTTTGGCGAGAATCGCGTGCAAGAAGCCCAAGCCAAGCGCCCGGCGCTTTCAGACTTGAGCATCACGTGGCATTTGGTGGGCCACCTTCAGACCAACAAGGCAAGAGCCGCAAGGGAGCTGTTCCAGTGGGTACACTCCGTGGATTCGTTCCGGCTTGCCCAGAAGCTTGATCAGGCGGCGTCCCCTGGGGCCGGCCGGTTGCCGGTGCTGTTGGAAGTCAACTTGGGCGGCGAGGAGAGTAAGGCAGGGGTTGGAGAGACGGAAATAACCCTGCTCGCCGAGCAGGTCAGCCGGCTTGCCACGCTGGAGCTTCGAGGCCTCATGGTCATCCCTCCCTTTTTTGACGATTCCGAGCGCGTGCGGCCCTATTTCCGGCGGCTGTGCGAATTGGCGCGCGAGATTGACGGAAGGAACATACCCAACGTCTCTATGCGCGAACTCTCAATGGGCATGAGCCACGATTTCGAGGTCGCTATCGAGGAGGGTTCAACCGTCGTCCGCGTGGGAACCGCTATCTTTGGGGCGCGGAGCGGCCGGCAGTGAGCAGAAACCAGAAACCAGAAAGCAGAAAGCAACAAGCAAGAGACCTAAAGGGGGACGCAAGGGACAGCGCCATCTTAGACCCGTCGCCTGGGCGCCTCACGAATCCGGGCGGTTGTCATCCTGAGCGCAGCGAAGGATCTCCGCAGTGATTTTCGATTCACTGACTTTCGAGAAACTGCAGAGATCCTTCGCTGCGCTCAGGATGACAGGTTTCGAAGTTGGTCGCAGGTTCTCCGCCGCTCGTGCGGTTCGCGACGGACAAATGCCCACGAACTTCTTGCGACTGACAATTGACCACTGACCACCGACGTCCGATGACTGCCAACTATAAAGTCGAAGGCGACACCGTTTCATTCTGGTTGAAAGTAAGGCCGCGCTCTGCCCGCGAACGCTTGGCTTACGATTCCAGTGGAGAGTTGCGCCTTGACGTACATGCTCCTCCCAGCGAAGGCGAGGCCAACCAGGCCTGCGTCCATTTCCTGGCGCGCGCCTTGCGGTTGCCGCAATCGTATGTGACCATTGTCTCGGGGCAAAAGTCTCGCAGGAAGCTCATTCGCATCGCGTGCCGATCAGCGAAGGAAACCATCTCGGCCATTGAGGCAATAGCGCTGCAGGGTTAAGAGCGTCAGACGTACGAACGCAAGGCGGTGCTACTCGTATCTCAGGGCATTCATTGGGTCCACTTTCGCGGCGCGGCGGGCCGGAATGTAGCCGGCCATGAAAGCCACGGCTGAGAGCACGCCGGCCGCCAGCGCCAGCGTCAGCACATCCCGGGCCGGCAGCCCGAAGAGCAGGCTCTGGAGCACCTGAACACTTAGAAGTGTGATGCCCGTTCCTGCCGCCACGCCAGCGACCAAGACGATGACTACATCACGGAGCACGAGCCGCAGGATCGAACCAGGAGCTGCGCCCAACGCCATGCGGACGCCGAGTTCCGTTTGCCGCAAAGTCACCATGTAACTGATGGCGCCGTAAAGTCCAACCATTACCAACAACATCGCCAGGCCGGCGAAAAAACAGGAAAGCGTGGCCAGCACCCGCTCCTGCACCAGTGAATCATCCACCTGGCGTGCGAGCGTATCGAACTGGAGCGAAATCGACTTGTCCACGCCCGCGACCGTGGCCTGGACGAGCGATAACGCGGCCGAGGGCCGCGCGGAGGTCCGGACCATGAAGTTCGGGCTGGCGCCGAATCCTGGCGCCTGGCTGACGGGAAAGTACGCGCAAGCATAGTCCTCTTCGCGCAGCGATTCGTACTTGGAATCCCGCACCACGCCCACGATCTGGATGGGGTCGCCAAGCTTGCCCTGGTCCCCTTCCATGCGGAAGAATCTGCCCACGGGGTTCAGGTTGGAATAGAACTTGCGCGCCATGGTTTGATTGATGAGAGCGACTTTGGGCGAGGTCGCAGTGTCCCCCACGCTGAAGCCGCGTCCCGCCAGCAAAGGAATGCGCAGGGTTCTGAAGTATGCGGGCGTGACGGCATTCAGATAAACAAGTGACGCGTCGCCGGCGGGCGAGTTCGGCGAGTCGGCATGAACATTCTGATTCCATTCGGATCCGCTGACGGGCGTCAATAAGCAACGGCTGGCGGAAAGCACGCCGGGCTGCGTGCTGAGGCGGCGCTCAATCTCGTCCCAGGTGGCCATCCACTTTGCAGGCTGGATGCCCGCGGTCCGGGCCTCGGCGTGCATCATCAGGACGTTCTCGCGATCAAAGCCAATGTCGAGCGTCACGAGCTTGACGAAGCTGCGCAGAAATAATCCCGCGCCTACCAGCAAGACCAGTGAAAGCGCTACCTGCGCGGCGACGATCCAGCGCCCCGGGCGGAAGCGCGCGTGACGTTCCGGGTCCACTGCCAGGCTGCCCTTCATGGCGGAGGTCAGCGAGATACGAGTGGACCGGAACGCCGGAAGGACTCCGAAAAGGACGGCGGTAATGATGGCGATTGAAGCAGTGAACCCCAGGACACGCCAATCGAACGACAAGTCGAGATAAACCTGATCCCGGGCGGTCGAAATAAAGCGGACCAGCAGCATGCTGCCCCAACGCGCAAAAAGGATTCCGAGCAGCGCGCCGGCCGTCGAGAGCAGAAGGCATTCGGTGAGCAATTGGCGAATCAGGCGCAGGCGCGAAGCGCCCACGGCGCGCCTCACGGCCATCTCCCGCTGCCTAGTTGCGGCGCGAGCCAGCATGAGGCCGGCGATATTGGCGCAGGCTATCAGCAGCACGATTCCGACCACTCCCATAAGGATTTGAAGCGGCCGCACGAACTGCCGGCGCAGGCCGGAAGTGCCGGTGGAGACGGGCGCGGAGGTGAGCATCCATTTTTGGTAGTTTTTCTGGCTGGCGACGTCCCAGTTGGCGGGGACGGTGGCCGCGAAGACGCGGGGCGATATCAACTCGAGGCGGGCTCGCAACTGAGCGGGGCTAATTCCTGGCCTGAGGCGGCCCACGATAGCGAGCCACCACCACGAGCGGTGGTCGAGGCGCGGCCGGGCGCCGTCGAAGATGGCGGTGGCGCACAGGGGAAGAGCCACGTCGAACTTGCTGCCGACTTCGACGCCGTAGAAGCCTGGGGCGGCCACGCCGATGACGGGATAGGTGTGATTGTCGAGCGAAATCCTGCTGCCCAGGGCGCTTGCCGCGCCGCCGAAATGATCCTGCCAGAAACTGTAGCTCAAGGCGGCAACGCCCGAGCACCCGCGCTGGTCATCGCCGACCGTGATCAGGCGGCCGGCAGCGGCGCGAACGCCCAGCGTGCGGAAGTAATCCCCGTTGACCCAAAGACCTTTGGCGTAATGCGCTTCGCCGCCCTGCGCGAGGTCGAACTCCTGCGCGCCGAAGGCCAGCGCGCCGGAGAAGACGTCCTGCTGGTCGCGCACTTGCTCCCAGATGGGATTAGTGAAAACTGGGACGCCCTCATGGCCGGGCTCAGGACCCCGCCGGGTGATTTGCACAAGTTGTTCAGGCTTTTCAACGGGAAGAAAGCGCAGCACGACAGAATCCAGCAGGCTGAAAATGGCGGTGTTGGCGCCGATTCCCAGCGCCAGCGTGATCACCACAACAGCCGTGAAACCGGAGTTCTTGCGGAGCATTCGCGCCCCAAAGCGCACATCCTGTAACAACGTTTCCAGCCCGCGAAGACCACGCCGGTCACGATAGCGCTCCTTGGTCGACTCGATGCCGCCGAGCCTGATGAGGGCATCGCGGCGGGCTGCTTCGGGCGACATGCCGCGCCGAAGATTGTCCTGAATGTGCATCTCGAGGTGGCCTTCAAGTTCCTCGGCCATCTCGCGCTCCTGCCGCTCCTTGCCAAATAAGCCGCCCAAACGTAAAAGCCAAGCTCGTAATTTCCTCATAAGAATTGCTCCTTCGAACTATGCATGTAGGGGCGGCCCGGGTGGCCGCCCGCGGGCAACCACAAGGGTTGCCCCTACAGCCGGCCAGCCTGACTTGGACTGCCCGAATCCCCCAAAGCCGTCACGCCGACTCCTTTGGGGCCAAGAACCGCGCCACAATCGCCGTGGCTTGCCCCCATCCCTGAATCTCCCTTTCCAATTGCTTCCGGCCGGCGCGCGTCAGCTTGTAATACTTCGCTTTTCTTTTGTTGTCGGACAGGCCCCACTCCGAAGCGATGTAGCCTTCCTGCTCGAGCTTCAGAAGGGCGGGGTAGAGGGTTCCGTAATTCACCGACAACAGGTTCTCGCTGGTCTGCTCGATGCGGCGCGCGATGCCGTAGCCATGCAACGGTCCCAGAGTGTCGAGCGTCCTCAAGACCATCAGCGCCAGTGTGCCCTGCCAGACATCTGCTTTGTCGCCCATATTGCTCCTATTGGCCTCCCATCGGAATTGTGCCACAGATCCTATGGGAAAGCAATAGGGAGTACCCAGGCCAAGAGGCAGGTCTAGGATGAACATGCGAACGCCCAGCCCGGCGGCACTCTCCAGCGACTCAGCATGCGCCGCCGAGGTTTGATATACTGAGGTTTAACCTTCAAGACAGGGAGCCCAAGTGAAAACGGCATCGAAGAAAGCGTTCTTTGTTGTGGCAGTTCTTGTGCTTGCTTTTGCAATCGCAATGGTGCTGGCGCGCCTCGGCCCGGCGCAGTCAGTCCCCATGGAAGGCAAGACTGCTGAGGAAGTTTACAAGAACGTCCAGGTTTTGAAAGGAATTCCTGCCGATCAGATTATTCCCGCGATGCAATTCATGTCGGCATCGCTGGGAGTTGAGTGCGAGCACTGCCACGTCGAGCACGCCTTCGACAAGGACGACAAGAAGCCGAAGCAGACGGCGCGCAAAATGATGCAGATGATGTTCGCCATTAACAAAGACAACTTTAAGGGACATCGCGAAGTCACGTGTTATTCCTGCCATCATGGCGCAGCGGACCCGGTCGGAACGCCCCTGGTCGCTGACGCCGAGACAATGCCGGAATCTCACGGGGCGACGAAGCCGGAGGCTGCGAAACCCGCCGCCATGCCGCCTGCCGATCAGATCGTCGACAAATATGTTCAAGCCTTGGGAGGCGCGGAGGCACTGGGAAAAATCTCAAGCCGGGTTGAGAAAGGCAACCTGACGGGCTTCGGCGACCGCCAATTTCCCATCGAAGTTTACGCCAAAGCCCCGGACAAGCGTCTCTCCGTGATGCACATGCCCAACGGCGAGAGCATCACAGCCTACGACGGCCGCTCGGGGTGGCTGGGCTTTTCACACGGCCCGCCCCACCCGATGACCCCGCCCGAAGCCAACTCCGCAAGGATGGATGCGGACTTTCTTTTTGCCCTTCGCCTCAAACAGAACTTCAGCCAGCTCCGCGTCGAGCGTCCTGAGAAGATTGGCGACCAGGAAACCTACCTTGTCGTCGGCGAGAATCCGGGTCAGCCGCCCGTGAGTTTGTACTTCAGCCAGGAGTCAGCGCTGCTGGTGCGCCTGGTGCGCTACGTCGAGACACCCCTCGGCCGCAACCCTACTCAGATTGACTACGCTGACTATCGCGAAGTGGATGGCATCAAGGTCCCATTCCGCTGGACCCTCGCCCGCCCCGGCGGACGCTTCACCATCCAGGTTGACCAGTGCCAGCAGAACGTCCCCATCGACGACACGAAATTCAGCATGCTGCCCGCGCCTGCCCCGGCGGCACACCCAACTTCACCGTGACGCACATTCACTTTGTTGCGCCTTAGTAACCTGCAGCCAAGCAGCGGCTCTGCCGCCCCGCCTTGCATGAGCACGAACAGATTGCCGCCGAGCCGCTCGTCCGCCATCGAATTATGGCTTGCCAGCGGGCTGCGTATCATTGTACTTTTCACCGTTACATCAGCACCGCACCTGGAGGTCTGTCATGATTGAATCTCATTCTCGCCGTCGTTGGACGGCACGGCGCTGGCTTGTCATGCTTTGCGTGTGCGCATTTGTGGGCACGATGATCGCCGCATCTTCAGGCCCGCTGGGCGAACTCCAGCATGAGACCGACGTGGGCGGGCCGCTGCGTCCGGGATCCGCTCACTACGATGCCTCCCGCAACGAATACCGGATTAAGGGCGGCGGCGACAACATGTGGGGCCCGACGGACGGGTTTCATTACGTCTATCGGCAGGCCTCAGGAGATTTGACTCTCACGGCCTCGGTGCGTTTTCCGCAGCCCGGCGGGAACGAGCACAAGAAGGCGGGCTGGATGATTCGCCAGCAGCTCATCCCCAACTCGCCGTACGCGGACGTGGTGCTGCATGCGAGTGGACTCGCCAGCCTCCAATACCGGCTCACAGAGGGCGGCGAGACGCAGCAAATCCAGTCCAAGATCAACATGCCGGAAACCCTTCGCTTGGTCCGCCTGGGGAGCTCATTCTCGTTCTGGGCGGCGCGTGCCGGCGGGCCGTTGGAATTGGCGGGGAGTGTTGAAGTCCCCTTGCACGACCCTGTTTATGTCGGGCTGGCGGTGTGCTCTCATGATGCCGGGGTCCTGGAGGAAGCCGTGATTTCAAAGCCAAGCCTGCTCGAGTTCAAAGAGGAAGAGGAGCGCGACCAGCCGGTGGAAAGTCGCTTGGAGACCATTTCCGTGGAGGGCGGGGAGCGCCGCGTCGTTCATCGTGCCGAGAAGCGCTTCGAAGCGCCTAATTGGTCGCGGGATGGAAAGTATCTGCTCTTTAACAGCGGCGGAAGGATTTACACTCTGCCCGTCGAAGGCGGCGAACCTTCTCTTCTGAATACAGGAGAGGCCACCCGCTGCAACAACGATCACGGCTTTTCGCCGGATGGACAGTGGCTCGCGATCAGCAACTCGCCGGGCGGGGATTCGATGATTTATGTGCTCCCTGCCGCGGGCGGCCAGCCGCGCCGCATGACCGAGCGCGGGCCCTCGTATTGGCATGGCTGGTCTCCAGATGGCAAGACGCTCGCCTATTGCGCCGAGCGGGGCGGCAACTTCGATATCTACACCATTCCCCTCGAGGGCGGCGAAGAACGCCGCTTGACGGATGCCCCCGGCTTGGACGACGGCCCCGATTATTCCCCCGATGGCCAGTGGATCTACTTCAACTCAGAGCGCACGGGCTGGATGCAGATCTGGCGCATGCACCCGGATGGAACCGGGCAGGAGCAGGTGACGAACGACGATTACTCCAACTGGTTCGCTCATCCCTCGCGGGATGGGAAATGGCTGGTGTTCCTCTCTTTCGACAAGCACGTGAAGGGGCATCCGCCCAACAAAGACGTGATGCTCCGTTTGATGCCCGCCGCGGGCGGCGAGCCGCGCGTCCTGGTGAAACTGTTTGGAGGGCAGGGGACAATGAATGTGTCGTCCTGGTCGCCGGACAGCAAGCATCTGGCCTTCGTGAGCTACCGACTGCTCAAACCGTGACCCGGCACGTAGGGACGCCCCTTGTGGCCGCCCCTACCGGCTACACCCACGTCCGCAATCCGATAACACCCCAATAAGCAAGGTACGCGGTGGTGATTAGCAATGCCACCGCGACTACCATCGAATACCCGCGGACGCCGCGGCGAACCGCCCCTGCCGGCGCCCGCCACAATGCGATGGCGCTCGCCCCCGACGCGACAGCGAACATGATGGTGACCAAAAACAGAGCCATCGACCAAGCGGTTCGATTCCCCAGACGCTCGATCAAGTCGTTCCCGCACAGGATGAAGATAACGACAACGCTCACTAGGCTCAAGACGGCCAAGAGCGGCCAAACTCGCATGGCGCGCTCTTGCGGGCGGCGGCGCTTTCGGCTGAGCCCTCCCAGAATCCAGAAGGGCGCGTAAATCAGAATCGACACCACAAACAGCGCAACAAACGCCGTGAGCACGATCTCCAGGATCGCCAACCACGTTGGGATCTGCTTGAAGACGACCGTACCCGTCTCGAAAAAACGGCCCTCCGTGTTCGGGGTAAGCAGCGCGAGAGTGGCTGCGGGTTCAAGAGAATCCTTCTTGGGAGCGTATCGGAACTGCCTGCCGGAAACGGGAAGGAAGGTCTCGTTCCGTCCACCTAAACTCGAGATGAGAAGTTTCCCGTCTTTCAAACTTACCACGCTTAGCCCTGCCACACGCTCCAGGAAGTGGGTCATTTCATTGCGTGGCGAGTCCGGCTCATACCACCCCGCCCACTCAGGGGCGCCTGGCGGCAGAGAAGCGACAGGGGGCAGCGTCGGCTTCTGGAACTTGGCGGTGACGTAGGCGCGAATCGTCTTGCCGACGCGGGAAAACGCATCTCCGTTTCCGGAGTTTATGCTGTAGAAGTAGCCCACGCCGTACTCGGGCATGTACGCCATTTCAGTGAGCCCGCCGTTGACGCCCCCGTCATGCCCGTGGTACACGAAGCCATCGTGGATGCTCCAGTAGTTGCTGAGGCCGTATCCGCTCTTCAGGCCGTCTTTAGCGGCCCAGGTGCTGGCCGGGTTTTCCATGCGGTCGATGTCGGGCGCCGTGACGATTTGGACGCCGTTGAGCTTGCCGCGATTGAGATAGAACTGGACATAGGCCGCCATGTCACGAGCGGAAGCATTGATCGAACCCGCGGGGCGATAAACGATGTTCCAGTAAGGGTAGGGCGTCTTGCCATCGGGGTGATAGAGAGTCGTCGCGGATCCTTCGGGCGGCGGAAAATAGGTTGCGGTCTTCATTCCGATCGCCAGAAAGAGATTCTGCTGCACGAAATCCTCGAAGCGCTGATGGGTGATCTTTTCGACGATGTAGGCCGCCACCGGCGGGCCGGAATTGCAATAGGCCATGCGCGTTCCGGGTGGCCAGCGCGAAATGCGCGAACGATGATAGGAGTCCAGCGCCTCGCGCAGACCCAGGCTGGGCGGGGCATCGACGGCGTATTCGTGCAGGTGCATGTCGTCCCAGCCGGTGGTGTGCTCCAGAAGATTAACCACCCGCACCGGATCACTCGCTTCCCAGCGATTCTCGAACCACACCTCGGGAGCTAGCTTGCGGACGGGATCATCGAGCGAGAGCTTGCCCTGCTCGGCGAGCATCAGGATCGAGAGCGACGCAAAGGCCTTCGACGTTGAACCAATCCGGAAGAGCGTGTCCGGAGTTGTCGCACGGTGGCGGGCAACGTCCGATTCGCCGAGGCCGGCGATCCATTCCGGTCCGTCCCGATGCACGATGGCAACGGAGACGCCCGGCGTGTGCGTGTCCTTGAGGAGTTTCTCGAGTTGCTGCTGGAGTTCGGCGATGGACTGCGCGGGCTTCTGCTTCTCGCTCTTGTCATCAGCAAAGCACAGGCAGGCCAGCGTAGAAAGAAGAAGAATTAGAATGATTCGTTTCATGATTGCCCCTCTGGTGTCCGGCGACACAAGACCATCGATTGGGCCAGATTTTTGAGAACTGCGGCGCTCAGCCTTGTTACGGGATTCGAACAAAGCCCACGGAACTGAAGTCCTTGAAGAAGCAAAATAGCACGTCACTCTGAGATTCTATTCACCCGACATCTTCGTTGCAAGCGAAGTCATCTCGAAAAAGAGTCTGACCTTGACGGTAGCGACGAGCTTGAAGCCGGCCCGGCGAGCGAGTCCCGGTACTATTGTGCTATAGCTCAGGTGGTGGATAAGAACTATAACCATCGCGTACGACACACGAGGAGGTTTCCGGTGTTAGCTTATTCGATCATGCAGCTTGAGGAGGAAACGGTGAAGGCTGCCCGTTTCCGCTTTCTTGCTTCGCGCGAAGCCATGCCGGATTCCAACTTCTAAAACAGGTGAGAAGCCATGATTGTTGCCACAGTCATTCTGATTTTCTCGGCGGCGCTGTTCTGTTTCTATTTCCAAATTACTTGCCAGAAGATTCTGCGCCGGCAGTTTGACCGGGAGTACTTTCAATCCATTGCAAGCGCCAATCGTCTGGAGTTCCTGTCCTTGCGTGAGAAGTTGGAAGGGCTCGGCAAGCCGGCCGCTCGTTCCCTGTTACGCCAGGCGCTGAAATGTGATTTCGTCGCGCTCACCTATCTCCTCAAGAATGCCGCTAACGTGAATCGAAGGTACGCCAGCGAAGAGCGTTTCTTGATTCTCTATTTCCGCTGGCAATTTCTTTCGCTTGCGACGCGGCGATTGCTGGGGATGAGTGACGATCGGGTCATCCTCAGACTGACCTCGGTTCTTCAGTATTTTGCCAACGTGGTCGGCCAGCGCGTCGAAGCGGTAAAGTTTGGCAATTTGACCGCCGCCGAGTTCCCCCTGAGTTTTTAGCTCTGCCGCTTCAAAGCGCTCCTGCCTGGGGTTCCTCTCCCAGCGACTAGCCCTGCCTCTTACGCTCCTACGTGCTTATTACGCCAGTCGGTGAAACACGCCAACCACGAGGAAGGATCAAAGCTTGGCGGCCTGTGATACACTGAGGAGAAGGCGGGAGCCAAGATGGAAATCCTGGTGTAGTACAATCCCTGACCTGGACAATCAACCCGACAATTCCTAAATACTGGAGGAGTTATGCCAAACCCCAATGATGCGGCACGAGCAGGAAACGCCGTCGCACGAGGCCAAAAGTTGGTCGCTAGCGCCGCTGCCACCGCGCAAACCAAGAAGAGTTGGTCGGAATGGTTCGGCGCGGCCAGCAACACCTGGCTCGGCGGCGCCACCACGGCTTACCTTGCCGACATGGCCGCCGGGGCAGGCCGGAGCGGGGCCACGACTCTGGCTGCCATGGCCCTGTCATCATCCCTTGCCGCCATCACCGGCTTTTGGGTCGTGGCCGTGGCCGGCCCGGTTGCGGTCGAAATCATTGGCAAGAAGCTTGAGGATATGGCCAAAGAGGTGGCCCCCAAAGCCCTCGAGAAGGTCCGCGAAGTGGCCGGGAAGAGGGTATACGGCGGTGAGAACCCGAACCTGGTCCTGAACCGGCCCGTCAAAGAGGGCACCGAGACGCGCACACTCGAGAAGACCCTCGAAGCCATGAAAGAGAACTCCGCGCTCATCCAGGACCTGCTCAACAAGCTGTCCGGCAAGGCGGGCAAGGCTTGGTTTTGCGACGACGTCTACCAGATCGCCGCGCTTGCCAGTAGACTCAACGACACCAAGGCCGAACTGGCCGGGAATATAGACTTGCTCCGCCGGTTCCTGACGCAACTGGAGGGTGACCTGGCACATATCGATGCTGGGGCGATTCAAGATAAGGTGGTCGAGCTATCAAACGCCGTGTGCGGAGAATCCGACGGCCGGCACTGGGATAATACCTGGGCCGCCGCCACCGTCAAGCGCATGGCGCGGTGCAGCAAGGAGCACTGCTACGGACCGAAGTAAGTCTCACGTGAGCCGGCGGCGCCGCGCGGTCGAGTCGCAACCCGATTTGCATCAAGACAGAGCGGCAGCGCCCACTCGATCGTCACGTTAGCTGTTAATCTAGACAGGCTTGAGATTCTGCCGCCCCTGCCCGGCCTTTGCAGTGATTCCCAGGTTACGTCAGATCTTTAACAAACTGATGTATACTGTTCCCCGGACCCAATACCTTTCAACAATCGCAATCTGGTCCATATGAAGGAGTTCAGGCGTATGTGTCGAACGCTTCTCGGGGCAATTGTTGCGCTGGTGTTGCTGCCTGCCGCAGCGCGGCTGCAAACCGTGGATGAAATCATTGCCAAGAACATTCAGGCGCACGGCGGCATGGAGAAAATGAGTGCCGTCCACAGCCGCATTCAGACGGCCAAGTCCAGCGCCGGCTCGTTTAAGGCTGATATTCGAACCGTCACCAAGCGGCCGGACGAGGTGCGCGAAGAGTTCATCCTGCAGGGCATGACGCAAATCAGGGCGTACGACGGCAAGACGGGGTGGCAGTTGGACCCGTTCGAGGGCCGCCGGGAGGCCGAGTTATTGGCCGAAGACGACATGAAAGACCTTGTGGTGGACTCGGACATCGACGGTCCGCTGGTGAATTATAAGCAGAAAGGCCACCAGGCGGAATTCCTGGGTCACGATTCCGTTGAGGGCACGGACTGCTATAAGGTGAAACTGACCCTGAAAGACGGCGATATCCGGACTTATTATTTTGATACCGACTCGTATCTGGAGCTCAAGCTCGAGAAACAGACTTTCGTCCGTGGGGCTCCGCACGAGTCGGAAACGTATTACGGCGACTACGACCCGGTGAACGGCATTTATTTCCCGTTCGCAATTGAACAGGGCCAGAAGGGGAGTCCGGACCGCGTCCGTCTTACCGTAGAGAAGATCGAATTGAATCCACCGGTCGACGATGCCCTGTTCAAGATGCCTGCGGCCAATGCCCAGGCCGGACCGTCGGCCGGGTCGAAATGAAGGCGCTTCGCGCGTTTTCATGGTTTTCGGGTGCGCGTCAGCCGGCGGGCATGAGCGAGTGCCATGAAAGTGACTCCCCTCCTTAGCGAGGAGAGGAATTGGGAAAGGACCTTATGAACAAACTCATTGCTCAATGTTTGGCCTTCATCATCATCGCCAGCCTCGCCCCGAGCGCTCGTCTGCACGCCCAGGACGTGAAGATAGATTCGGAGACCATCTCCGGCCTGGGCGCCAGGAACATCGGCGCGGCCGTCATGAGTGGCCGGATCGCCGCCCTCGCCGCGGTGCATGAGAAGGGCAGGCTCACGATCTACGTCGGCGCGGCCAGCGGGGGTGTCTGGCGGTCCTTGAATGGCGGCACGACCTTCAAACCGATGTTCGACAAGCAGCCGGTGCAGTCGATTGGCGCCATTGCCATCGACCCCTCGCATCCCAAGACGGTATGGGTCGGCACGGGCGAAGCTTGGACCCGCAACAGCGCCTCCATCGGCGACGGTGTCTACAAATCCACCGACGGCGGTGAGAACTGGACCAACGTCGGCCTGAAGGAGTCCGAGCGCATCGCGAAGATCATCGTCGATCCGGCGGACGGCAACACCGTGTATGCCTGCGTGCCTGGAAAACTCTGGAGTGACAGTGAGGAACGCGGCCTCTACAAGACGACGGACGGCGGCGCCACCTGGACGAAAATTCTCAAGGGCGCGAACCTGTCCACCGGCTGTTCGATGCTCAGCATGAGTTCGCGCGACCCAAAGACGCTCTACGCGGGCATGTGGGATTTCCGGCGCAAGGGCTGGACGTTCCGGTCTGGCGGCGACACGCCGACGGCCTTCAGTGGTAGTGCTCTTTTCGTGACCGCGGATGGCGGCGCAACCTGGACCGACCTCAACGAGAAGACTGCCAAGGGGCTTCCGCCCAAGCCGTGGGGGCGCGTCGCGGTGACCGCGGCGCCTTCCAATCCGAATGTGGTCTACGCCCTGATTGAATCGCCGCAAAGCGCCCTCTATCGTTCCGACGACGCGGGCAAGTCCTGGGAGCGGCGCGACGCGAGCCAATTTATGGTGTGGCGGCCGTTCTATTTCGCCAATCTGATCGTTGACCCCAAGGACGAAAACAGGCTCTACAAAACGGATTATGGATTGATTATGAGCACCGACGGCGGCCGCAGCTTCAGCATCGTGTCGGGCGGAGCTCATGGCGATTTCCACGATGTTTGGATTGACCCGGAGCGCACGGATAGCCTGATTTCCGGGGACGATGGCGGAGTCTGGTTCTCCTACGACGGCGCCGACACCTGGTGGAAGTCCAACAACCTCCCCGTATCGCAGTTTTATCACGTGGCCGTGGACAACGAAGATCCCTATCACGTCTACGGCGGGTTGCAGGATAACGCAAACTGGATTGGCGACTCATCCTATCCCGGAGGAATCACCAATAGCCGATGGGAATGTCTCGGGGGCGGTGACGGCTTCTGGGTTATCCCGGACCCCTCGGACCCCAATTACGTTTACGAAGATTCGCAGGGCGGGGAAATCTCGAGGATCAATCGACGCACTCTCGAGGCGCGCGGCATCAAGCCGCTCCCCAATTATGGGGAAGGGAAACTGCGCCTCAATTGGAATGCGCCGATTTACGTCAGCCCCAATGAGCCGGGGACGGTTTACATCGGCGCCCAGTTTTTGTTTCGCTCGCGCGATCACGGGCAAAGCTGGGAGCGGATCTCGCCCGACCTCACCACCAACGATCCCGAAAAGCAGAAGCAGGAAGAGTCGGGCGGCGTGACGGTGGACAACTCCGACGCTGAAACCCACACCACCATTTATTCCATCAGCGAGTCGCCGCGGGACGGAAACACCCTCTGGGTGGGCACGGACGACGGTAATCTTCAGCTCACGCGCGATGGCGGCAAATCCTGGGCGAACGTGGCGGGCAACGTTCCGAACCTGCCCAAATGCTCCTGGGTGTCGTGGGTCGAGGCAAGCCGGTACGATCCTGCCGCTGCCTACGCTGTCTTCGACCGCCATACTTTTGGCGACATGGAACCTTACGTCTTCAAGACAGCGGATTACGGCAGGACGTGGTCGCCCATCGTCGGTCCCGGCAGCGGAGTGCGTGGCTATGCGCACGTCGTCAAGGAGGATACCGTCCTCAGCAGCCTGTTATTCGTGGGGACGGAATTCGGCCTCTGGATTTCGCTCGACAGCGGCCACCAGTGGGCGCAGTACAAGGGCGGCGAGTTTCCGAATGTCGCCGTGCGGGATATCGCGATTCAGCCTCGAGAGTCTGACGTGGTCCTCGCCACGCACGGCCGCGGCATCTGGATTATTGACGACATCACACCGTTGCGCAAACTCACTCCGGAAGTGTTGAGCCAGGACGCGGTGTTTCTCGAAGGCGGGCCTATACGCCAGCGTTTGATGGCCAGCGGCGGCTGGATGGAGGGAGACGCCGCGTTCAACGGCCCGAATCCCCAAGACGCGGCGCTGATCACCTACTACCAGAAGAAGCGCCACATCTTCGGCAAGATGAAAATCGAAGTCCTGGACGACCAAGGCAGGCTCGTGGAGACGCTGCCCGCCAACAGCCGGCGCGGCCTGACCCGCGTGCCATGGTCGATGACGCTGAAGCCGCCGCGCGTTCCGCCCGCCGCTTCGCTCGCCGGGGCCATTGTGGGGCCGCGCGTATTGCCGGGGTCTTACACGATCAAGATGACGCGCGGCGATCAGGTTTTCACCACCCAACTCCGCATCAACCTTGATCCTCGCGCCACCTACACCGCGGAGGACCGCAAGCTTCAGCTCGAGGCCTCCACGCGCGTGCGCGACCTGCTGGGCGATATGAGTTACGACGTCGACAACATCGGCGCGGTCCATGAAGCGCTCCTGGCCCGTATGTCAAAGCTGGCCGCGAGCGATCCGCTTCGCAAGACACTCTCCGAGACCGCCGACAAGGCCGAAACCATTCGGAAGAAGATTGTCGCGACAAAAACGGGCGGCGCCATTACCGGCGAACTGCGTCTGCGGGAGTACGCGATCGAGCTGTACGATACCTTGACCTACTACGAAGGCCGCCCGGGCGATTACCAGGTGGCGCGCATCGACTCGTTGAAGCGCGAACTGGACGACGTGGTGAAGCAGTTCGACGACTTCATGACTAAAGAAGTTGCGCCGTTGAATCCGGCTCTGGCGCGGAAGCGGCTGGACCCGGTCCGCGCCCTGCCGCGCGCCGAGTGGGAAAAAACCAGCTCCGTGGCGGACCTTGACGCGGGGAACAGGAGAATCGTCGGCCGCGAGCGCGATTGATGAGCCTAGGAGCATCCGTTTTCCAGAGCCCCGTCAGAGGAGTTACGATGGGCCTGTGGCCCACCCGAGGCAATGAAAATCAGCGTCGTCCCCGCGTAAGCGAGGACCCATTGTCGGTCCAATGGATTCCCGCTTGCGCGGGAATGACGTGATTTTCGGAGGAGCCGAAGGCGACGAGGAATCTCGCACTCGCTTGCAAACGCTAAGGGCGAGATTCCTCGCTCCGTTCGGAATGACAATGGGAAGGCCGTCTGATGGTTTGGTAGGAGTTGCAGCATGCTGGTCCTCGCGGTTCTGATTGTTTCATTCCTGGTTTTTCGAGCACTCGGTTTCGCGGGCGTATCGGTGTTTGCGTCGTGGCACGTCTCAGGACGCGATGCGCTGGCTGTCATGCTCTTCTTCACGGGGAGCACCCATTTTACCCGCATGCGGCGGGATTTTATCCGAATGATTCCGCCTTGGGTTCCGTGGCCGAGCGCCACGGTCTATTCTACGGGGATCTGTGAGATTGCCGGCGCCTTGGGCCTGCTATTGCCGCGTCTGTATCGCGCGGCTGGGATCTGCCTCATCATCTTTTTTCTCGCCATTCTGCCGGCAAATATCCACGCGGCCAAGGCCGGCGTCACCCTCGGCGGAAGACCCGCCACACGGCTGCTGGCGAGAATCCCGATGCAGCTCCTATTCATCGCCTGGGCAGGGTGGTCGACGCTGGCCTGATCGTCCACGCTCTTTCAAGCGGGTCCCCTCGTGCGGCACCTGCTCAGATGACCCTCCGCCGCGGCGGCGAAAGTGGCAAATTCGTCACCGGACTTCGGTAGTGGGTCAATTTGAATTCCCACACTTTTCCTCTTGGTCTTCTCACCATTTGGCCGCATCATAAAGGTATGCATAAACGTTCAAGGACGGACCCAATTTTGCTAGCTAAACGTGTATTTGACCATATTGAAGCCCGCGAAAAGAATCCCGCTGCTGTTGCCCTCGGGAAGCTTGGAGGGCCGAAGGGTGGTCCGGCTAGAGCCAAGGCGCTAAGCCCACAACGCCGCTCGGAAATAGCCCGCAAAGCAGCACAAACACGGTGGAGCAAATAAGGTTGGCAAACGCTCGCCGGACCAGATGAATTCTGCTTTAATTTTCCCTCATTTATGGGTTTTAGTTGAGGTATACTCTGGCCATTAGGAGAAAGAACCATATGGCAGAGTATACTCTCAGTAGTTTAGTTGGGCAGAAAGTGGTGCTGAGGGCTAGGGTTTTACGGGAGGATATGTTTGTGACCCAAGTCGAAGCAGCGGAGCCAGCAGGTTTGTGGATTCACTTGGACAGGACTGATGCAACTATTGCCGAGAGGCTTGGGGGAACGCCTGATGATTATAAGACTGTAGCTTTTATTCCGATGGCACACATTGAATACATAATGCTATTTGAGCCAACTAAGTAAGTCTAGGCTTTTTTACAAGTCTGGACAGTTCCTCCACTGGCATACGCATTATCTGAACTTCTAAGCTGGTGCGCCGTTCCCTAGCGAGTAGAGTTGTCAGCCATGACTTAAACCGGATGATGTACTTTCTCATTTTTTGACTATGCACCTCCCAGCCCTTTGATGCTGTTTTCCCCCATTTGGCCAGCACCGGCTTCATGTCCTTTATGGCACAACCAAAAGTAAAGGTCATCGGTCAGCTTAGGTATTCCGAATCGCAGGGTTTACAGTTCTCCCTCTATGAAGATGGGCAGCGGGGGACATGGGCCGAAGGTCTACGCGAAGCCCTAGAAATGAATTGGCCGGGAATTGCAAAGACAAGTGATAGGGGGGCTTATTATCGGGCTCTGCACGCCGACCCGAGTTACCGAAAAGCTGCACATCAGCTTGTTGAACTCCAGCAGCATGAACCACAATCCTATGCGATTTGGTGGGCATTCCGAGGGGTTGTATATGCTGTTGAGCAAGGTAAGGGCGAGTTAGCCATCCAACCTGAAATGGCTCGGCTGCTAGTCAAGCATCATGTGCTTTGTCATGAGCGGGATTACCAGCGAATTCGCCGGGAGGTTGAAGCGTTTGAAAACCTAGAGAAAATCGAAGGCCCGCAACGAGAGCCTATTCCCGAGGCGGTCAGGCTTTTCGTCTGGCAACGAGACAAGGGCCGCTGCGTGAAGTGTGGCTCGCAACAGCGCCTCGAATTTGACCACATCATCCCAATTAGTTCTGGTGGGAGCAACACAGAACGCAATATTCAATTGCTCTGTGAACCGTGTAACCGCTCGAAGGGGGCAACAATCTAGATTCAGGCGGATGGCCATCAAGACAAAACCCTGCTTCCCCATATGGACACTTCTCGCTTCCGGTCCTCCTTCTCTCTTTTGCGGTATTTTGCAATTCGGGTCTTTTCCAACTTCTTCATTGCTTGGCAAAACAGCTTCCTAAACTGCTTAGGATTTGTACTGTCCAAGTCAGGATAAACCAATAAAACGGGTTGCATAGCTTTGTCAAATACGTCGAAGTCCTCTTCAATTTCTCTAGAAGTGCGCTCTGGCAACACAGCAAAGTTAGCAAAGCGGGTCAAGGATACATGCTGATTAGGCGGACTGATAAAGCGTACTTCCGTTTCTCCACCGCACCCTTCTGTGTACTTTTTCACTTTTTGGAAAGCGTATACAGCCATATAGGACGCTTCGTATGTTTCCATTCCCACACGATAAAGCGGTTTGAAAAGTGATTCCCCTCGATCTTCCCCTATCCCTAGCACAGCATAAGTATTAACAGGGTAGAAGTGGTGCGCGTAAGCGCAATATAGGCATATGCTATTGTTCATTCTCAGGGTAATAAGTATGTGAGCATAAGTCTTCTCTGCCTTGGGAGGTTCTATATAGTGTTCACGCCAAAGTTGTCTGTAAATCCCTTTGACCGCTTTTAAGAACGCATCCCCAGACCTTCGCGGCACGTTTTGCTGAAGTTTATTTATCAGTTCCAGCACAAAGGGTTCGTCCCCTGCATACGTTAGGTCAGAACTTTCCCCTTCGTTAATTGTGAACAATTTCGATCTGTAAGTCTTTCCACCACCTGGCAGGGTTATTAAAGTGTCCGCAGCTAAAATTACACCGTCACTGCAACAGAAGCCTGCTGCGATTGTCATAGGCTGTCCCCTCTCTTTAGCGGAATAAAGGATAGGGGAAATATACGGCTTCTTAGGCCGGAAAGGAAGCCTATTGCGCGGCACCCAAGCCGGATAGAGAGCAATTTTTGGAAGATTAAAAAAGGCTAGTGAGAAAGAGCTAAACGGCAGCCAGACTTCCTAAATCTCGATCTTCTCCACCCGTAGTTGTCCTGCGATCTTTATCGGAAACAACAAGCATCCCGTGCTGCGGTCGCGTAACCTGATGGCAATACCCTTAACAGAGGGAGTTCTCAGATCAAGAGAAACCCGAAATGCGGAATTCGTTTTTATGGTCAAGCACGAAGATGGTTCCACCCGCCAATCATCGTTTTGCCATCCAAGAGGCCCTTCATGCTCTAAGCAGTTGCCAAGCGGCAATTTCACATAGACTTCCTTGGATTTCCAAGTGGGCGACCACACATCATACTCTGTATCCCAATGACTTGTGAGGATTACGCTCACACGGTCCGTGTAAGGTCGGTCACATAAATTTTGGTGCGTATAATCCTCAAGTTTAAGGAGTTTAGGGGGGCCAAGGCGGATGCAATCACCGTGTGAGGCTGCAGGCGTGGAGGACTCTGGCATAAGTGGTTTTGCCCCCGCCTTCCCGCTGAAAGGCCAACGGTTCATGTACATGGCCAATGAGCAAAGAAGAAGTACCGCACACAGGAATAGAGGGATCCAACTCATCTGCCCACCCCCAAGCCGGTTTCCTGTTGGCGTGAAATGCGCATATAGGTCTCTTGCTACTTGGTAAAATACCGCAGCAACACAGGCAATTGTTTGCACTTTTATCCACTTTTCCATAGCCTGCTCAACCTCGATACGTGGGATGATGCATCATTCCCCGACTCGTCGGGTGAGTCAAGCAGTTTGTTGCCCAATTCAGGGCAATACAAGACGGGCGCACAGACTTCTTGTCTCTTGACAAAACAAGAAAGATAGGCTATGATTCTCTGTGGAAGGACAGGGCTCACAGCCTCGGGGAACTGCGGCGATGCAACTCGATTGCCCGCGCCAATTGAGATTCGAGGATCTGCCGGGTGGGGGGAAGACCGCACAATAGGGGCTCCGGTCGCAACCGACAGGAAGTCTGCCGTTTGGGGCTAAAGCAAGAACGAATTCTCCAAAACTCAGGGAACAAAGCGAGAATGTCTATGAAAATAAAGGACCGGGGCGAAAACTTGGGGAGTCGCGGGGTTGAAAAGCCGGAATATCCGTGGTCGGATGCGAGAACGAGGTCAGGTGGCAGCGCCGGGCAGGCCCTCAACTGATCGACACGCGACAATGCACTTTTCGGTTCTCAAAACTCGGGGAACAAAGCGAGAATGTCTATGAAAACAAAGGGACGCTCTGAGGAGTTCTGGAGCGAAGCCGGAATGTGTATGAAAACAAAGGTACTTAGCCGTATTTCGAGGAATGTCATTGAAACTAAATCAGTTAACTGCAGTCTCCCCTCCTGAGCAATCTCTTCAGCAGCGGTCCGCCCAGGCACCACTCAGGCGGTTCGTAGCACCGACTCAACCACGGAAATCAACTGGTTGATGTCGATCGGCTTTGAGACATACCCATCCATGCCGGCGGCAAGGAAGCGCTGGTGATCGCTCTGCATAGCATGCGCAGTTAGGGCCACGATGGGGAGGTGCCCCCCGGTGATCTTCTCCTGCTCGCGTATTGCCGCGGTCGCTTCCAATCCGTCCAGTTCCGGCATCTGCACATCCATGAGGACCACGTCAAACGCCTGTGCCGCGATTTGCTCCAGCGCCTCCCGTCCATTGCGTGCTAAGGTCACGCGATGTCCGTGTTTTTCGAGCAGGCGCGTGGCCAACATCTGGTTCACGTGGTTATCTTCAGCGAGCAGAATCCGCAAGGAATGAGGTGCATCGCCGGCTGACTGCCGGCCGGCCAAGCCCTGACCGCTCTCCGGGGGGTGCAAAGTCTGAGGTATGCCAAGACGGGCGGTGAAGTGAAAGGTGCTTCCCTGGCCAGGAACGCTTTCCGCCCACAACCGGCCGCCCATCATTTGCGCAAGTTGCCGGGAAATGGTCAAACCCAAGCCGGTCCCGCCAAAGCGCCGCGCGGTGGAACCGTCGGCTTGCGTAAAGGCTTCGAAGATGCACTCCAGTTTCTCGGCCGCAATCCCGATGCCGGTGTCCTGCACGCTGAACTGGAGTTGCACGAAATCCTTCTCCACAGCGCTGACCTGCACCGCGAGGCTGATTTGGCCTTGGTTCGTGAATTTCACCGCGTTGCCCAGCAAGTTCACGAGAATCTGGCTCAGGCGGTTCGGATCGCCGACGAGCGCCTCGGGAACCTCAGGCTCGACTCCCCAACTCACCTCCAGCCCGTTTTGGCGGGCGCGCAACAGAAACGTCTTGAGAATGGGTTCGAGGCTCTCGCGCAGCGTGAATTGGATGGATTCTACTTCCAGCTTGCCCGCTTCGATCTTGGAGAAATCGAGGATATCGTTAATGATGGTAAGCAGAGAATCGGCGGAAGCTTTGACCATGCCGACGTATTCCGCTTGTTGGGGGGTGAGTGGCGTGTCGAGGAGGAGGTCGGTCATACCCATGACGCCGTTCATGGGAGTGCGGATCTCGTGGCTCATATTGGCGAGAAACTCGCTCTTGGAGCGGTTCGCCGCTTCCGCGGCCTCCTTGGCCTGCTGCATCTTGACCTCAACTTGCTTAAACGCCGTGATGTCCATCATGGCGCCGATCATCCGCACCGGCCGGCCCGCGTGATCGCGCATGACGTAGCCCCGATCCAGAACCGCGGGGTACTTCACATCGCCCGTGAGGAAACGATACTCCGCCGACCAAGTCTCGCCGAGGCCCTCGATGGCGGCGCGACGGCTGTCTTCCACGCGCTGGCGGTCCTCGGGGTGGACATGCTCGATCCACCAGTGCGGGTCTGCGCCAATCTCACTGGCTGTGTGCCGGAACGTGGTTTGAATTCCGTTCGTCCAACTGATCGCCTGCGTATCGAGATCCCAGTCCCAGATCGCGTCGTTGAGGGCGCGGCCCACGTATTGGAAGCGCTTTTCCAGCTCGGCTTCGGCCTCGAATCGACGGCGGATGGCCTCGGTTTGTGCGCTCACCCGGCGGCGCAGCACCACCACCCAGACACCCACAGCGAACGCCACTCCAACCAGCAGCGCCAGAAACACCCCGGCCTTTCGCAACGTCCACCAGGAAGGTCTCGCGAGCACCACAACACTCCCCGGTGAGTCAAGCACGATATTGAAGGTTGCGGGCATGCGATTGCGGTCCACGCTGACCGAGCAGATCCCGGTTACTCTCAGACGGCTCCCCAGAAGCTGCGACCAGTCCCCGTTCGTATGACGCTCGTCGATTCGTGCCTCAAAGATTTGGTCGCCATCCTGCAGCACTAGCGTGTGGTTTGATTCGCTATGCCTCACGTCCCGCAGGGTCGCATTCAAGCTCACCCGCAGCGAATCGTAGGCGCCGGATTGCGCCTTCTGCGCAGTGATCTCGAGGGGCGAAGGGACCGTCGCGGATCCTGTTCGCCGGAAGAGGGCGTGCCGAAGGACCGGCGTGTAATCGCCCAAATCGGCGAAACCCACCACGTCGACCTGATCGCCGGGTTGGAGTGGTGTTTTGGTGGGTCCCGGAATGTAGAGCCCCAGGCGGCCGTTCTGGATGAACACGCCTCTGGGCCCTCGGAGGGTAACCGTGCCTTGCACTCGCACGCGGTGCTCAGACGCATTGCGGGTTGTGAAGGCTAACAGGCTGCTGATGGGTCTGATCGGGACGGAGAACGGATCGGGCACCGGCGGCTCCTCGACACTGACCTGGCGAGCCGTGGGCACCGCCAGCCAGATCCCCGTCATCTGGTAGTTCGTGTTGTACAACGTCGCACAAACCCCGGTGATTCTCACCTTGGCATCCACCAACCGGTCTCCGCTCAATCCCTGCTGGTCCATGATTGAGACAAGCAGCCCCCTTCCCTCTACAATCACGTACAGACTCAGCCCGTTGTGGTCTGGCTCGAAGTCCTGGACAATGCCCTCGACTTGGACCCACTGGCTGTCGTCGCGGGTTGATAACATGTCGCCCATACTGACCTTGCGAGGCTGGGGCACCGGAGCCTGACCCAATAGCCGGTATCGAGCCTTGCCGATCTGCGGAGCAAAATCGAGCTCCTCCGTGACCCCATCAATTTCCAGAAAGTCTCCCGGATGGAAGTGAAGCTCTTTGTTGTTCTCGTTGACGTAGACACCCGCAGTGGCATCCTGCACAAAGAAATCGCCGACGCTGAAATCGATGTAGGTGAGGACTGCTCGCAGGTGGACCGGATAGCCGCGTTTGGCTTGATCTGGGGTAAGTTCCCGGACCTCTTCGGCAGTGGTGAGAGTCGGCAATTGCTCGGGCCAGGCGTCCTCGCTCCATGCCAACGCAGCCGGGACGAGCACTAACATCAGACCGATGCGGACGGGGTACCGCGCTTTGGAAAACCGAGCGCTGCTAGTAGTGAGGTGAGGATCCATCCGCGCACCTGTCCCAATCGAAAAGCTGGTATCTCTATCTTCATCGGCAGCTATCAGTTATCCCTAAATCGGTCATGCTCCTTCGCCGCACGCGAACCCTGAGACCACAGATCTGCGGACTCGCAGCCGAAGACCTATAGTCGCTGTAAGCTATTGAAAACTGAGGACTAGTCCAAGTGCTTGGAGTGGAGGAAGGCGCGCACGACTTCCCTGATGTCCTTGTGCTCGCCATCCACGTTGTAGTTCATGCGGCGCATGTCCTCGTCGGAGATGATGCCGGCCAACTGGTGGAGTGCCGCCCCGACTTCGGGATGGCGAGTCAAGGTCTCCTCGCGCGCGATCGGAACCGCCTGATAGGGAGGGAAGTAGTGCCGATCGTCTTCGAGCATCGCCAAGTCGCGGGCGGCAATTAAACCATCGGTAGAATTGCCCGCCACTAAGTCGACTTGGTTCTCCAGCAGGGACTTGTACAACAACCCCAGATCCATGATTCGCGGCGGAGCCTTGAATCGCAGTCCATAGGTGCGGATCAGGCCCTGGTAACCGTCTTGGCGCTCCATGAATTCATAACCGAATCCGGCACTCCATTGAGGCGCAAAAGCTGCGGCTCCGGATATCGTCCGGACGTGCAGTCGCCTCGCGTCCGCCCCGCGAATGACAAGGGCAAAAGTGTTGTTGAACCCCAAGGGTTCCTCAACGCCAAGCTGGAACCGCTGCGCATATTCACTTTTGACCCGTTCGTACACCTGGAGAGGATCGTTCGACGGCGATTGCTTGAGAATGGCGCCAAGTGCCGTGCCGGTGTATTCAACGTAGAGGTCGATGCGGCCGGCCAGGATCGCCTGATGACAGATGTAGGTTCCGGCAAGATAAAAACGCCGGTCCACCGTCAAATGCGTCCGGGCTTCGAGGTGCTGCGCGAGCAGTTCTCCCAGGATCGCCTGCTCAGTGAAATTCTTGGACCCGACCACGATCCGGTTCTTGCGAACCCCTCCGCAGCTCATCAGAAGAGCGCAACAGATCGCGATCAGGAGAATCCGATTCATACAGCCTCGGCGTTGGGCTGGCTGGCCATGTGGTGCGGGGCGTCCCGCCCGCTATCTCATCGCGGGCGGGCCGCCCGCGCCACCTTAAACGTACCGGAATCGCCGCTCCAGGCGGCCCAATAGGAAATCAGCAAGCAGCGCCATCAACGCCGCCGGGATAGCTCCGGCCAGGATGACTCGGTTATCAACCATCGCCAGGCCGCGGAAGATGAACTCCCCCAAGCCACCGGCGCCGATCGCAGCGGCGATCGTGGCAACCCCGATGGTGATTACCGTTGCTACGCGCACCCCGGCGAGGATTACGCCCATGCCCAACGGCAGTTCGACCTGGAACAAAAGCTGCAGGTCGCTCATACCCATACCACGCGCCGCTTCGCGAACGCTTGGATCCACTCCCGTAATCCCGGCACAAGTGTTTTGGATGATGGGTAGAAGCGCATAAAGCGTCAGGGCGGTGACGGCAAGCCGGTCCGCGCGCTCGCCCAGCCAAGGAGACGACAACAGGAAGCCGAACAAGGCAAGCGATGGAATCGTCTGCACCACCGTCGAGGCGCCCAAAACCGCCTTGCCGAAAGCGGGACGGCGCGTCACAAGGATGCCCAATGGCATGCCGATGGACACCGCCAACAGCATGGATATTCCGACCAGCCAGAGGTGCTCGAAGGTCAGCGCCAAGACTTGCGATTGATTGTGCCAGATGAATTGCAGGGTGCTCATTTGCCTCCTGACAGCTTGTAGGGGGACGGCTTGCCGTCCCCTGACGAACCGGGTAGGGCAAGCCCTACCCCTACACGTTTTCAGACCTGGCGCTCCGGGTGCGCTACAAGCGGCGCCGTTACGGAGAAGTCTCAAAAGCCTGACGGTATGCGCCCACGATCGGGTTGGGCGCCGACCTGAACTCCTCGGGCGTATACACTCCCGCCAGTTTACCGCCTTCGAGCAACGCGACACGGCTCGCGAGCATCAGTGCTTCCCGCAAATCATGGGTAACGAAAACGACGGTCTTCTGAAGCCGCTGTTGCAGTTGCTGAAACTCTTGTTGGATTTCAGCGCGAGTCAGGGGATCCAGAGCCCCGAAGGGCTCATCCATCAGCAGCAGTGGCGGGTCGGCAGCCAGTGCGCGCGCCACCCCCACTCGTTGCCTCTGGCCGCCGGACAGTTGCGCCGGATACCGAGCGGAGAAGCGCCCTGGCTCAAGGCCCACCAAGGCCAGCATCTCTTGTACCCTGGCACGCGTTCGTTCTGCGGACCAATTCTCCAGGCGAGGCACCAGCCCAACATTGCGCTCCACCGTGAGATTAGGGAACAGTCCCACTTCCTGTATCACGTAGCCGATGCGGCGGCGCAGTCGAATGGGATCGGCATCCGAGGTGGCACGTCCCTCGACCAGAACCTGTCCCTCGGTGGGTTTCAGAAGCCCGTTGATGAGCTTCAAAGTTGTCGTCTTGCCGGAACCGCTGCGCCCCAGAAGCACTAGAGTTTCGCCGCGCCGGACTTGCAGGCTCAAGTCCTCGAGCAGGAACGGCCCCGTCTCGAGCCGGTACGACACGCCGCGAAATTCGATCGCCACGTTGTCTTCTTGAGTCATGTTCGTAGAAACTGCCTGCCGTACCGAAGTCGAAAGTCAAAAGTCGAAAGTCAAAAGCTAAGGAGTCGCACTCTCAACTTTCGACTCTCGACTTTCAACTTTTCACTACCCCGTTGACTCCAACGCGCGGCCTGCCGTACTCTGAGAATTCGGGGCTACGACACAATTTGATTCTCACCAGTACGGGGAGGTCCACATGCCTGCGCAACAAACCCTGATGGAAGGCGATCGTACGATTGCCGCATCTCTTGCTGAAGCCCGCGCCCTCACTGACGAGCTGTTCAGCGTGGTGCGTCCGGACAGCATCTATGAGCGGCCCATCCCCGAGCGCCACCGCCTTCTCTTTTATCTCGGACACCTGGAGGCTTTCGACTGGAACCTGCTCGGCCGGAATATTCTCGAAATCGACTCTTTTCAAAAGGAATTCGACCGACTCTTCGCTTTTGGGATCGATCCCGTGGGCGGCGGCTTACCCGACGACCAGCCCTCTGACTGGCCCTCCATTCAGCAGGTCCGCGGTTACAACCAGCGGGTCCGCGAAACGCTCGACGCCGCGCTCGAAAAAGTTTCCTTTCGAGATTCGGCCTTGCCTCTGCTCCGCGACGGCTATGCTCTCCATGTTGCCCTCGAGCACCGTTTAATGCACGCGGAAACCCTTGCCTACATGCTGCACCAGTTGCCGCTCGAAAGCAAACTTCGCCAGAAACAAGCTTCGCCTCCCTCTCCGCCGCCGGCGGCATCCGGGATGGTGAAGATACCCGCAGGTGTCGCCACGCTCGGCATGGCCCGAAACGGGAACGGCGCCTTCGGCTGGGACAATGAGTTTGAGACCCAGGAAGTCGCGGTTGCGGAATTCGCCATTGATGTCCACAACGTTACCAACCGCCAGTTTCTGGAATTCATGCGCGCCGGCGGTTACGAAGACCGAAGTCTCTGGTCGGATTCGGACTGGGTTTGGAAGTCAGGGCACGGAATCGACCATCCCACCTTCTGGGCCCGCCGCGGCGACCAGTGGTTCTGCCGCGCCATGTTTGAGGAGATTCCCCTGCCGCTCGATTGGCCGGTTTATGCGAGCCACGCGGAGGCCTCGGCGTACGCGCGCTCGAAGGGGAAAGCGCTGCCCACCGAGGTGCAATTCCATCTCGCCGCCTTTGGAACACCGAATGGCCCGGAGCGCGACTATCCTTGGGGAAATGAGCCTCCCCAGCCCCATTTGGGTAATTTCAACTTCCAGCGCTGGGACCCTGCGCCTGCCGGCGCCTTCCCGGCCGGCTCGAGCGCCTTTGGCGTGGCCGACCTGGTCGGCAACGGTTGGGAATGGACTTCCACGGTTTTTGCCCCCCTGCCCGGATTTCGGGCCTTTCCTTTTTATCCGGGCTATTCTGCCGACTTCTTTGACGGCAAGCACTACGTCATGAAGGGCGGCTCCGCGCGAACCGCGGACGCTCTTCTGCGGCGCTCTTTCCGCAACTGGTTTCAACCGCACTACCCATACGTGTTCGCGAAATTCCGATGCGTTTCGAGCGCATCCTGAATCAGGCGTGTAACCATGTTAACCACGGCCATTGCAACCCTTCCCCTGTCCAAGCTCGCCCTAGACGTGCGGGCCGGCTTGTCCAAGCCAGGCCAAAAAGAATTACCTTGCAGCTACTTCTACGACGAAGTCGGCTCTGCCCTGTTTGAGGTTATTACTCATCTGCCGGAGTACGGCTTAAGCCGGGCCGGGGAGCGCCTGCTGCGCAAGCACGCCTCAGCGCTCGCATCTCAAATGCGGGCGCCGGCCGTGGTTGCGGAATTGGGGTGCGGCAGTGGCAGAAAAACGCGCTGGCTTCTCGAAGCTCTCTCTCGAAGACGGCATTTGACCTATTGCCCCATCGAGATTTCCGCCGCAGCTCTCGCCATGTGCAAGCGCCAATTGGACGATCTCGACTCCCTCACCTTCGTGGGCTTCGAACGCGAGTACCTGGACGGGCTGGAGGAAGTCAGCGCTCTGCGTCCCCCAGACGCGCCTCTTCTGGTTTTGTTTCTGGGAAGCACCATCGGGAATTTCTTTCGCTCGCAAGGTGTGCAATTTCTCAAGCTGGTGCGCCAGAATCTCATGCCCGGCGACTCCCTGCTTCTGGCCACGGACCTCGAAAAGCCTGTCCGGCAATTGCTTCTTGCCTACGACGACCCGCTGGGCGTCACGGCGGCGTTCAATCTGAATCTGCTGGCCCGGCTCAATCGCGAACTGGAGGCGGATTTTCGTCTGGACCTGTTCCGCCACGTCGCCCGGTACAATCGCGAGGAGCGAAGGGTCGAGATGCACCTGCAATCGATATCGGAGCAAACCGTCACAATTCCGGGAGCGTGCTTTGCGGTGACACTCAAGCGCGGCGAGACCATTTGGACCGAAAGTAGCCACAAGTATAATCTTCCGGAAATCCTCGAAATGGCTCGCCAGAGCGGTTTCCGCTGCGATGCCCAATGGTTGGACGAAGAATGGCCGTTTGCGCATACCCTGTTGATAGCCGAGTAATGCGATCGAGACTCCTTGTGGTCACTCCCGCTTGATGCGCGCAGCGCCTTGGAGTGCGGCGGCTTGCCGCCACCTTCGCAGACCTCGGACCAAGAGCTATCCTGAGGCGCGCCGTCGCGGCTTCGAGATCGCAAGGCGGCGTCAAGCCGCCGCACTCCAAGGTGCCTTCGGCACAGAGGAAAGGAACCAAAACGATGGCCAACGATAAGGCTCTAAGGCAGCACGTCGTAAGTCTCCTCAAAGGCGGCAATGCTCACGCGGATTTCGATACGGTCTTCAAGGACCTCCCCGTCAAACTCCGCGGCAAAAGGCCTGAAGGCGCAGAGCACTCGCCTTGGGAAGTTCTCGAGCACTTGCGCATCGCCCAGTGGGATATTCTCGAATTCTCGCGCAACCCGAAGCACAAGTCGCCTGATTTTCCGGAGGGCTATTGGCCGCGCACTGCTTCGCCTCCGGACGAGACAGGCTGGGACAAGAGTATTACGTCGTTCCGCGCAGATTTGGAGGCGATGAGCAAGCTGGTGGCGGACGAATCCACGGATCTGTTCGCCAAGATTCCGCACGGCGATGGTCAAACCGTCCTGCGCGAGGCCTTGCTCGTGGCCGACCACAACGCCTATCACTTGGGTGAAGCCGTGCTCCTTCGACGTCTTCTCGGCGCCTGGCACTAGGGCATCGTCGATTGACGATTGTCGATGGACGATTGCACCGCGGAATTCGGACGGTTATCAGCCCTCGGCTTTCGGCTACCAACAAGTCGAGTACTTTTCGCTGTGATCTCTGTGGCCCGTGAAGTATGAACACGGAGGTCGCTGAGCGGCTCCGTGTTCTCCGTGTTTAGGCTTTTGAGGCGCAGAGGGCGCGGAGACATTGGTTTGTTTGCCGCCGCCAAACCGCGCCGTGCTAAAGTCCCTTGAGGCCTGGAGGACACTGTGATCTGACTTATGCTGTGCCGGCGGAAGGAAGACTCTATGCGCAAGATGTTGATGGTCGCCTCTGCGTTATTCGTTTTGCCGCTTACTCTCAATTGGGCGGCAAGCGGCGCTGCCCAAACAGCGGCCCAAATGCCGGAAGCTGCGCCGAGCCCACAGCCGGACGCACGCTTCAAAGCCGACATCCTGGTGATCGTCGCGCATCCGGATGACGAGACGGAGGTCACCGGCTACCTGGCACGCGCGATCTTTGACGAGCATAAGCGCGTCGCCGCCATCTTCGGCACCCCCGGCAACAGCGGCGGCGACGCAGTGAGCAACGCCCAGGCAGCCGCCCTCGGCGACATTCGGATCACCGAAGCGCGCGAGGCGCTGGCGTCTTTCGGTGTGCTTCACGTCTGGTGCCTGGGCGGTCCGGACACTCCGGGGCAGAACGTTCTGCATTCGCTGGAGACTTGGAATCACGGCAACGCCCTTTGGCAGACAGTGCGTCTGGTGCGCCTTACACGCCCGGAGGTGATCCTGACCTGGTTGCCGGATTTCGTAGCAGGCGAAAACCACGATGATCACCAGGCCGCGGGCGTTATCGCCACGGAGGCCTTCGATGTGGCGGGCGATCCGACGGTGTTCCCGGAGCAAGTTGCGGCGCCGGAGAACCGGCTCGGCGTGTCTAACCTTGCAGAGGGCCTTCAACCCTGGCAGGTCAAGAGGATCTACTATTTCAGCGACGCCGACAGTACCGATTTCCTCATCGACAAGGGTCCGGAGTACAACACGACCGACATTTCACCCAGCAAACATACGCCCTATTACAAGCTCGCCGCGGAGGAGATGGCCTATCACCTCACTCAAGACGATACGGGCCAATTGGCGAAGCACGCGCTGGCCACGGGCGACTTCACCTATTTCAAGCAACCGGTTCGTCTTGCCCTGGGAAAATCGGTGGTAGCAAACACAAGCGTCACTGGCGACATCCTGGAAGGTATTACCCCAGGCGCCATTCCATACGCGCCAGCGCGCGGATACAGGCCGGAAGGGCGCCACGGGGTCTCCGTTGAACTCGGAGGGCCGTGGGCTTTCTATCGAGACTTCTGGCGGGCGCATAATCTCGATCGTGTGGCCGAACTCCTCAAGACGCCGGAAATGTCGGTGGGCAATGGTGAGCAGGTTCACGTCCCCATCCTGATTCGCAACGACTCCGATGAACCCGCGGAAGTGATTGTCAGCTCCACTCTGCCACCGGGGTGGAGGGAACTCCACGGAACGGCTCACTACCCCGTTCGTCCCCACGAAGCGTACATTGCCCAAAGCGTGTACCTAACTGCCACGACCGCCAAGCCCGAATGGCAGACACTGCACTGGAAAGCCGAGTCGGGCGGGAAAGTGGTCGGCGGCATCGCGCTGCGCGTGCGAACCGCAAGCTCAGGCCTACCTCAATGAACGCATGAACAAGTCCGCCGGGTCGGAAGCTGTCATGCTGAGCGAAGCGAAGCATCCCCGCAGTTTCGCGGAGAAAACACTGCAGAGACCCTTCGCTGCGCTCGGGTGACAGACCATCGGCTGTTCCGCGCTTTTCGGTAACGCAACAATAGTGTCTTGGTTCCTAGGTTCGCAAGGCGAGGCAGTCGGCGGAGCGAGTGGCAGAATGTAGCCCGTGGGAGAAGTCACGGGCCCACTTTCTGTCTCCAGCGGCGCTGGCAAGCCGTGATATGATCTCGCAGATTAGCGGCTAAGCTTGTCGATAAGAAAGGGGAAGCTATGCGCTCATGTGCATTTGTAACGCTACTGATGTTAGGGATGATCGTTCCGGGAAGCCTGGTGGTCGCCTCTGCGAGGCCGGCGAGTGACGATGCCTATCTGGGTCGATGGGACATCACCGCCACGGGTTCACCCTCCGGGCTGCCCAGAAATTGTTGGCTGGAAATCAAGCGGGATAACGGAGTATGGAAGGGCCGCTTCAATCAGGGTGGGGGCGCGGTGTTCAATCTGCCGGTGGTCGCGATCGAGCACGGCGAACTTAAGTTTCAGTACCCGCAATGGAAAAAAGAAACCCCGCAAGTGTGGCAAGCCGTGATGAAGGGTGAGCGCCTGGTGGGTACGGCGCACGTCGATGGGGAAACACTCTCGTGGATTGGTGTGCGAGGGCCGGTGTGGCCTGCGACTCCTCCGCAGAGAAAGCCCGGAAAGCCCATCGACCTCATCAACGGCAAAGACACCTCCAACTGGCTTTGCCAGGACCCGCACCGTCCGATGGGCTGGTCTGTCAAGGACGGCATTCTGATGAACGAAGGAAAAGAGGCCAACAACATTTACACCCGGCAGAAGTTCAACGACTTTAAGGTGGATGTCGAGTTCAACGTCGACCCGCAAAGTAACAGCGGGGTGTATCTCCGGGGCCGCTATGAAATCCAGATTCTCGACGACCTCAACCGTCCCCTGGATGTACACAGTCAAGGGGCGTTGTACGGTTTTATTGTTCCGCCGGTCAAAGCCAGCAAGCCCGCGGGGGAGTGGCAGACCTATGAAATAACCTTGATTGCCAACCGCGTGACGGTGATCCTGAACGGAATCAAGATCATCGATAACGCCGAAGTCCCGGGAATCACCGGAGGCGCGCTCGACGCCAATGAAAAAGAGCCCGGCCCGATTCTGCTGCAAGGGGATCACGGCAGGGTACAGTTCCGCAAAGTGCGCCTCACCCCGCTGATCTGAGAATGGTAACAGCCGGACCGTGGGGTTCTCCTTTCCGAAAACGAGGCGTACCCTTGCGCACGACGAGGAGGCACAATGTCTCGCACGAAGCACCGAAACTTCCGCGCGTCTCTCAAATGTCTGGTCCTTTGCTCGTGCTTGTTCGGCCCTGCACTCAAGCTCGCCACCGGGCAAACCGCGCCTCATTATGACAGTGTCGCCATTGATGCTCTTGACCCGGAGGCCTGGAACGGTATTGTGTTTCTGGCCCGCGCCTTCAACCAGCCCGCGCCTTTCGCCCTGCGGGTGGGGTCGGCGAGCGGTGGGTTTCTTGACGGCAACGAGGTTTTTGATGCCGTGGGAGAAGTCGGACCTCACGCGCCGGACGCTTCTTATTGCCGCATGGCGTGGCGGCACAATCCCCGCCAGGCGCTGATCACGCTCGAGTGGTCGCGCATCGACGAGACGACGGTGGTGGGCCGTCTGGCCGCGGCTAAGGACTTCCAGCTTGTCTTGGAGACCTACTTTCCCTATCTCGGGGTGAGTTGGGGCACGCAGGGATTCTACTCCGTCAACGAATCCCAGCAAGCCATTCTTGGCGAACGCTACTTTGACGGTGTCTTTGGCCCCACGGCGCGATTTGTCGTAATGTTAGACCGGCCCCTCGAGGGCAGCGGGGTATTTCCCACGCTGGGCCAATTACGCGAAAACATGCGAGGCTCCGGCAAGCTGGTGTCTTCGCTAGCCGGCGAGCCGAACGCGGGTGCGGCGGGACTGCAGTTTACAACCGGCGACGATGTGGCGCACTTCGTGGCTGCGCTCGGCTGGGACAAGGACACGCTTACGGGCAGGGCCAAGGCCCTGCTCGCGCCCGGCAACATCGACGCCATCCTCAAGGAGAAGTCCGCAGCCTACGGCGCCAATCGCCCGCGCGCCAAAGGACTGTTTGAGGGTGCGCCGGAAGCCATCGGGAACTCCATGTTCTGGAACACGCTCTATGCCTCCTCCAACGGCCTGATCTTTCCCAGCATCAGCCGGCGCTGGGCGCAAAACTGGGGTGGCTGGGTAGTGGGGGAATGGGACTGCTTCTTCGGTTCGCTGCTCACCAGCCTCGAGGACAAGGCCCAGACGGCGGCCGCAATTCGGGCGATCCTTCTAGCGCAAACCGACACAGGTGTCGTTCCCAACATTGCCGCCGCTTCCGGAATAACCCCGGATCGCTCCCAACCTCCAGTGGGCTCTTATGTCACCTGGAAAGTGTATCAGCGAATCCAAGACCGGCAGTTGCTCGAGTGGGCGTACCCTCGGCTGAAGAAGTGGCACGAATGGTGGCTGCAAGACCGGGGCGACGGCCAAGGGTGGCGCGATGGTTATCATGACAGCCTGCTGGAGTGGGGCAGCGACAAAGGCTCATCGCCCTCCACGGGTGGCCGGGGCTTTCTTCAGGCAGCCAAGTGGGAAAGCGGCATGGACGACAGCCCCATGTATGACGAGGCCAGTTATGATCCCCAGGCCTATACGATGAACCTGGTCGATGTCGGTCTGAACTCGCTCTATTCTCTGGACGCGGAGTGCTTGGCTAAGATTGCGGCGATTCTGGGCAAAGACGATGACGCCAAGAAATTCGCGGATGAGTATGATCACCGGCGGCAGCTCGTCCAGCAGAAACTCTGGAACGAGAAGGACGGCATTTACGAGAACCGCTTCTGGGACGGCTCGTTCTCGAAGCGCCTCTCGCCCACGAATTTCTACCCCATGTTTGCCGGGATTGCGACTCCGGAGCAGGCCAAGCGCATGGTGGAAGAACATCTCCTGAACCCCAAGGAGTTCTGGGGGACTTACGTCGCGCCAACCATCGCGCGAAACGACCCGGCCTTCCCTGACCAGAACTACTGGCGTGGCACGATCTGGGGTCCCACGAACTACATGCTTTACGAAGGGATTAATCGCTACGGATTCGACAAGGTGGCCCTCGAGTACGCGCACAAGAGCTATGACCTTTTCATGGATGACTGGAAGACCAACCAGCACGACAACGAGCAGTACCACGCCTGGGGCGGCAACGGCGGCGGCGACACGCACTACACCTGGGGAGCGCTGTTGTGCCTGGTGGGGCTGGAACAATACATCGACAAGAACCCCTGGGAAGGCCTGCGCTTCGGTGCGTTCAATCCGCCTTCCAGCGGCGAGCTTACCGGCGTCGCGTGGGATGGCCATCGGTATGACGTGGGCATCGGTCCGGAGAAAACCACTCTCAAGCGCGACGGTTCTGTCTGTTTCGAAGCCAGCGGCGGCGTAGTGGTGAGGCAGTATCAAGCCAACGGCGCGCACCTATCGTTCACGATCGAAGGCGACCGCCCCGTCCGCATCACCAGTTCCGAGTTTAATTCCGGCGAACTCAACTTGAAGATTAATAAGCGGCCGGCGAGAAAGGTGCACGTGCATCAGGGCCACGTGATCTTTGAAGTTCCTGCCGGAGAGCATAACATCGAGGTTAGTAAGTAGTCTGGGAGGGCGGCTGGGAACAGAATTCCGCGCCAGGCCGTTCTCCTGGGAACAAGGGGCAGGGGACGGGGCCGAGGGGGCCAAGACGTTGTCGCCGCCCTCGCGGTCCTTGCCCGCGGCTGACAATGCCGCTAGCCTCCCTGCTTGCCTTGCCGCTTTCCGGCTTCGCAACCCATCTGCCCGGGCGGCTGTAATTTCTGCAACCACTTTCCCGGTTGAGGAATCTAAAACCTCTGGGCGCAGAGCTAACCAAAACAGACAGCAGCGCTGTCTCACCCGCCCGTAACATGTCGAGATTTCGACGCGCTCCGTCGAAATCCCGACGAAGTCAGGGGGACTGAAGAGGGCTCTCGAGGCGCGGCCGGTTTGTTAAGCCCTTGATTGCACGATTGGAAGGAAGGCGCGGCCGCGCACGCCGGATTGGCAGTGGAAGTGCCAAGAATCGTGGTGACTACAAGCGGCAGCTCTCAGTCGGGCGGCGACCTCGAGTCAACACCGTCTCACCGCAGTGGAAAAGAACTGCCACTATGCACCAGCGAAGAAGATGCCTCGGCCTGCGCAGTTAGGAGACGGGAATCACGCCCATCATGACCACCGGACTGCCCATCATCTATCTGGCCCGGCACGGTGAAACCGCGTGGAGCCTTACGGGCCAGCACACCGGGAGAACAGACTTGCCTCTTACCGAGCGCGGCGAGCGGAACGCGCGCGCCTTGGGAGAGCGACTGAACGGGCTTAAATTCAGCCGTGTGTTCAGCAGTCCGTCTCTGCGCGCTCGCCGCACTTGTGAACTTGCGGGGTTTGGCGGCGCAGTCAAAGTGGACGACGACCTGGCGGAGTGGGACTACGGGCGATACGAGGGGCGGCGCACTTCCGAAATCCACGCCGAACGGCCGGATTGGGAACTGTTCCGCGACGGCTGCCCGGGTGGCGAGTCGCCCGCCGAGGTGGGCGCGCGGGCCGACCGAGTGGTGGGCCGCCTGCGAGCGGACCTGGGGAACACACTGGTTTTCTCGAGTGGCCATTTCCTGCGCGTGCTGGCAGCCCGATGGCTGGGTCTTGGGCCGGCGGGCGGCAGGTACTTCCTGCTGAGCACCGCAAGCCTGAGCGCGCTGGGGTACGAAAACAGCCTGTGTCAACCGGTGATCTGCCTGTGGGACGACACCCGGCACATCGAATCTGAGGTGAAATGATGAAAGCGACTCAATTACTTCACAATCTCGGCCAGAGTATCTGGCTTGACAATATTACGCGCGATCTGCTGGAGAGCGGCACGCTCAGCCGCTACATCCAGGAATTCTCCGTAACCGGGCTGACCTCTAATCCGACCATCTTCGACCACGCTATCAAGAACAGCACGGCCTACGACGCCGCGATCCGAGAGAACCTGAACAAGGGCAAATCGGGCGAAGCGCTTTTCTTCGGGCTGGCGCTGGAAGACCTCAGCCGGGCCGCCGCGCTGTTCCGGCCGATTTACGACCAGACCGACGGCGTGGACGGTTGGGTGTCACTCGAAGTTTCACCCTTGCTCGCCTATGACACCGCCAGCACTCTCGCAGCAGCCAGGGACCTGCATGAGCGCGCGGGACAGCCTAACCTGTTCATTAAGATCCCGGGAACCAAGGAGGGCCTGCCGGCGATCGAAGAGGCGATTTTCGCCGGCGTGCCGATCAACGTCACTCTGCTGTTTTCCCGCGAGCAGTACGTGGCGGCTGCCGAGGCATTTCTGCGCGGCATCGAGCGTCGCATTGAGGCCGGTCTGAATCCCAACGTCGGCTCCGTTGCCTCCCTGTTTATTAGCCGCTGGGACGCTGCGGTGATGGACAAAGTCCCTGATTCGCTGCGTGATCAGCTTGGCATCTCCATCGCCAGGCGCACGTACAAAGCTTACCGTAGATTGCTCGATTCGCCCCAGTGGCAGCGGGTTGTCAACGCCGGCGCCCGTCCCCAACGGCTCCTCTGGGCCAGCACCGGGACCAAGGATCCCAAGGCCTCCGACGTACTTTACATCAAGGCCCTGGCAGCGCCTTTCACGGTGAACACCATGCCGGAAGCTACTTTAAAGGCGCTCGCCGATCACGGCGAATTGGGCAGGGATCTGCCGATCGACGGGGGTGATTGCGAGGAGGTGCTAGCGCAGTTTGCCAAAGCTGGAATCGATGTCGATGCCCTGGCTGCCCAGCTTCAGGAGGAAGGGGCGAAATCGTTTGTCAAGTCGTGGAACGATCTGATGATGGTGATTACCTCCAAGAGCGCCGCGCTGAAAGCGGCCGCTGCGCGTTGACGGGCTACAGGGCTGCGCCGCATGTCCGAGGTACGTGATCTTGACGGAGGATTTATGCAATTAGGGATGGTTGGATTGGGGAGGATGGGGGCAAATATGGTGCGCCGCCTCCTCGGAGGAGGCCACCACTGTGTGGTCTTCGACCGGTCGTCAACGGCGGTGGAGGAGTTGGCAAAAGAGAAAGCTGAGGGGAGTTCATCACTTCAGGACCTAGTGAACAGACTCGAGAAACCTCGTGCGGTGTGGCTGATGGTTCCTGCCGCGGCTGTAGACGCGACGATCGCCGACCTGCTGCCTCACCTGGAGGCCGGGGACATCGTTATCGATGGCGGGAATTCCTACTACGTTGACGACATTCGGCGCTCCAAAAAACTCTCGGAGAAGCAGATCCATTACGTGGATGTGGGCACTAGCGGCGGCGTGTGGGGTTTGGAACGCGGTTACTGCATGATGATCGGCGGAGAAGAGAACGTGGTCAAGCACGTCGATCCCATCTTTTCGACGCTGGCGCCGGGCAGGGGCAACCTGCCGCGCACGCCAGGCCGCGAGAGGCTCGAGGGCACCGCCGAACTGGGTTATCTGCATTGCGGTTCCAACGGCGCCGGACACTTCGTGAAGATGGTCCACAACGGCATCGAGTACGGGATCATGGCCGCCTACGCGGAGGGCCTGAGCGTTTTGCACGACGCTAATGTCGGAAAGCGTCGGGACGCCATCGACGCGGAGACCACCCCACTGCGGCATCCTGAGAATTACCAGTATGACCTCAATTTGCGGGACATCACGGAGGTCTGGCGACGCGGCAGCGTCATCGCCTCCTGGTTGCTGGACCTGACGGCGGCTGGGTTGGTGAAGGACCCCGAGCTTTCACAGTATGCCGGACGGGTGTCGGACTCCGGCGAGGGCCGCTGGACGATTAAGGCGGCCATCGATGAGGCTGTGCCGGTGCCGGTCCTTTCCACCGCGCTTTACGAGCGGTTTAGTTCACGCGGGGAAGCGGACTACCAGGACAGACTGCTATCCGCGATGCGCTTTGGGTTCGGCGGGCATCTGGAGAAGACGAAGTAGAGCTGACCTACGGCAGTCAGATGAAAAACGGTCGCCCGCTGTCATTCTGAGCGCAGCGAAGAATCTCGGCAGTTGTACTTCCAACAGACTGCAGGGATCCTTCCTTCGTTGCACTCAGGACCGCCTGCGGCTCCTCAGGATGACACATCCGAGCGTCATTACTCAGCTTGTCAGGTCAGGATATTGGGGGCCGGCTAGAAGGTCGGCGCAACAGTGACGAGAAAACGAGAACGTGATGAACGATAACCAATCTGACGCTCTGGTCTTCTTCGGCGCGACCGGCGACTTAGCCTATAAGAAGATCTTCCCGGCGCTCCAGGCAATGGTGAAGCGCGGGCATTTGAGCGTGCCGGTGATTGGCGTGGCGAAGCCCGGTTGGAGCCTCGACCAGCTCAGGGCGCGGGCGCACGACAGCCTGGAGAAGCACGGGGGAGTCGATCCAGCGGCTTTCGAGAAGCTGAGCAGCTTGCTGGGTTTTGTGGGCGGCGATTACCGGGATCCCGCCACTTTTCAAGCGCTTCGCGAGCAACTCAACGGGGCGCGGCGGCCGGCTCATTATCTGGCCATCCCACCCGCGTTATTCGAGTCAACGGTAGAACAGTTAGCAAAAACAGGCTGCGCTTCCGAGCCGGGGTGCTCCCAGGCTCGCGTGATCGTCGAGAAGCCCTTCGGCCGTGATCTGGCTTCGGCGCGGGAGCTCAACCAGATTTTGCACGAGGTTTTTCCGGAATCCGCTATCTTTCGCATCGACCACTATCTGGGCAAGCGGCCGGTGAACAACGTAGTGGTTTTCCGGTTTGCCAACGCTTTCATGGAGCCGTTCTGGAATCGAAACTACGTCGAAAGCGTGCAGATCACCATGGCGGAAGATTTTGGCGTAGAAGGGCGGGGCGCATTCTACGAGTCAACGGGCGCCATTCGCGACGTGATTCAGAACCATCTCTTCCAGATCTTGTGTAACCTCGCCATGGAACCTCCCGTCCGCAACGACAGTGAAACTATTCGCGACGAAAAAGTTAAGGTACTCAAGGCAATTCCAGCGTTGGAGGTCGAGAATCTGGTGCGAGGGCAGTTCCGCGGCTATCGCCAGGAAAAGGGAGTGGCGCCCGATTCGAAGGTGGAAACGTTTGCTGCCCTGCGACTGGAAGTGGATTCCTGGCGCTGGAAAGGGGTGCCGTTTTACATTCGCGCGGGAAAAGATTTGCCGGTGAATTGCACTGAGGTTCTGGCGCGGTTCCACAAGCCTCCCACAGTCATCCACGACGGCTCCCTTTCGCAAAACTATATGCGGTTCCGAATCAGTCCCGAGATGACGATCGCCGTGGGCGCAACGGTAATGGGTCCGGATGAGCAGATGAAAACCGAAGGGGTTGAAATCGTGGCCAGCAGTCATCCCTCCCCCCAGGAAATGGACGCTTACGAGCGCGTGCTGGGTGACGCCATGGCCGGAGACGCCACTCTGTTCGCCCGTGAGGATTATGTGGAAGAGGCGTGGCGCATCGTCGATCCGGTGCTCAAAGCCGACACCCCGGTCTACGAATACGACAAGGGTACTTGGGGACCGAGCGAGGTTGACCAGAAGGTTTCCCCGGAAGGCGGCTGGCACAACCCAACAGCACAGGGGAAACCCAGTGTTCTGTGAGGCAGGTGCATCGACTAGGTTCGGCCGCGCACCTGGGAAATTCAGATTCGAGCCCGACCGGGTAAGGGCGGCTTCGAAAGAGTTGTGGGGTAGGTGAGCAGTGCAGGCACGCGCGGTCGAACAAACCATGGCAGTTGGCACAGGATCCGCCGCCTCGAAGGGGGTTGTGAGTGCGGGGCGAAGCTTCCCCCTCGGCGCAGAGGTCGTTGCAGCCGGTGTGAATTTCAGCGTCTATGCACGGGACGCCACCGGGGTCGAGCTGGCCTTCTTCGATCGGGAGGATGACTCCAGGCCTTCGCGGGTGATAAAGATCGATCCGACCAAGAACCGCACTTATCCCTATTGGCATGTCTTCGTCCCGGGCCTCGGACCGGGGCAGCTGTACGGGTACCGGGTTTCCGGGCCGTTCGACCCCGCGAATGGACTGCGGTTTGATTCTGAAAAGCTCCTGTTGGACCCTTACGGCCTCGCCGTGGCCGTGCCCAAGAATTACAGTCGTGAGGCAGCACGCCGGAAGGGCGATAACACCGCTGTGGCAATGAAGAGCGTGGTAGTGGATCCGAATCTCTACGATTGGGAAGGAGATGCGCCGCTTCGCCGCCGCTCGGCGCGCACCATCATTTACGAGATGCACGTGCGGGGCTTCACGCAGCATCCCAGCTCGGGCGTTTCCGAACCAGCGCGCGGCACCTATGCCGGATTGATCGAGAAGATTCCATACCTTCGCGAACTCGGCATCACTGCCGTAGAACTGTTGCCGGTGTTCCAGTTCGACGTCCAGGATGCGCCGCCGGGAAAGACGAATTACTGGGGATATTCGTCCGTCTCGTTCTTTGCGCCGCACCAGGCCTACAGCTCTCGTCAGGGCGGGCTTGGTCCAATCGACGAATTTCGCGACATGGTGAAGGCGTTGCACCGCGCTGATATCGGGGTCATTCTCGATGTCGTGTTCAATCACACCACCGAAGGCAACCATCTTGGGCCAACACTATGCTTCCGCGGTTTCGACAACAGCACTTACTACATTCTCGAGCCTGATCGCTCGCGCTACGCCAACTACAGTGGCACGGGAAACACACTCAATGCCAACCATCCTGTCGTTCGCCGGATGATTCTGGACAGTCTCCGTTATTGGGCGAACCATATGCACGTGGACGGCTTCCGCTTCGATCTGGCGTCGGTCCTGGAACGCGACGAGGCAGGGAATTTGCTGCCGAGGCCGCCGGTCTTGTGGGATATCGACTCTGATCCCTGCCTGGCCGGAACCAAGCTCATCGCGGAGGCTTGGGACGCAGCCGGGTTGTACCAAGTGGGCAACTTCCTCGGGGACAGGTGGCGGGAGTGGAACGCGCGATTCCGCGACGATGTCCGCAGCTTCTTCCGTGGCGATGAAGGCGCGGTGGCCCCGCTTGCCGACAGGCTCGTGGGCAGTCCTCAAATCTACGGGCATAAGCAACGCGAAGCGGAGGCGAGCGTGAACTTCGTGACCTGTCACGATGGGTTCACAGTCAACGACCTTGTCTCGTACAACCAGAAACACAACGAGGCCAACGGGGAGGACAACCGCGACGGCGTGGACGACAACCGAAGCTGGAATTGCGGGGTCGAGGGTCCAAGCGACGATCCGGCGGTCGAGGCGCTGCGAAACCGGCAGGTGAAGAACTTGTTCACGGTGACAATGCTCTCGCTGGGGCTGCCCATGATATTGATGGGCGACGAGGTGCGGCGCACACAACAGGGCAACAACAACGCCTATTGCCAGGACAACGAGACCAGTTGGTTCGACTGGAGTCTGCTTCGAGAGCATGCCGGCGTCCATCGGTTCGTCAGCCTGCTCAACGCGCGCCGGTTGTTGTGGTCGGTGGAGCCCGATGAGCCGCACGTGAGCCTGAACCAGCTTCTTTCCAGCGCAAGCAGAACCTGGCACGGTGTGAAACTTGGGCAGCCTGACTGGAGCGCCGGCTCGCATAGCCTGGCGTTCACCGCCCAGTTCCCAAACGGCGGCCTGCTCTTTCACGTCATCCTGAACGCTTATTGGGAGCCGCTCGAATTCGAACTGCCGCCAGGCAGCGAAGACGGTGAGACGTGGCGCCGTTGGATCGACACCAGCCTTGAGTCGCCGGAAGACATCGTGGAGTGGCAGGCCGCACCCGTGATTACTGAACGAAAGTATCGCGCCGAACCGCGTACGGTGATTGTGCTTTTCGCCGGAAGGGCGAAGCGAGAAACGGGGACAGTATGATTCCGGTCAAGTCATTGCGCCCGCGTGGAGAGCGCCCGAACTTGCGGAACACTCATCCACGACGCAAGACCTGATGCTCCGCAATCCGAAGCAGGTAATGGACGCGTGAGAAGTGGCCTGGAAGAGACGACAACCTCAATGACGACCTACAGGGATGTTGATGCCCGCGCCGGGATGAAGCTGCATGCCGCGCAACGGGCTCTGGAGCTGGTCGAACCCGGAATGACGCTGGGACTGGGTTCCGGGACGACCGCGGCCTATTGGATCAAGCTTCTCGGCGAACAGGTACGCGACCACGGCTTGCAGATTCGCGCCATTGCAAGCTCCAAGGACAGCGAACTCCTGGGGCGAAGCTATGGGATACCCATCGTCAGTTTTGAGGAGTGCCGCCGGATTGACCTCACCGTCGACGGCGCGGACGAAATCGCCCCCCATCTAGCTCTCATCAAGGGCGGGGGCGGAAAACTTTTGCGCGAAAAGATTGTGGCCAGCGCATCGACGTGTTTCGTCATCGTCGCCGACGAATCGAAGCAGGTCGAGAAGCTTGGGCGCTTTCCTTTGCCGGTCGAAGTGATTCAAATGGCTGCTCCTTTGGTGAGCGATTCCCTTCAAGAGCTTGGATTCACGCCCACGATTCGACTGAATCAGGACGGAACACGCTACATCACCGACGAAGGAAATCTGATTCTCGACTGTTCCGGCCTTCTTATCGATAACCCGGAGGAGATGGCCGCGAAGATCGATTCGATCGTTGGGGTAGTGGAACACGGCCTCTTTCTGGGTATGGCCGACCTGGCCTTGATTGCGGGTGCGGAACGCGTCATCGAGCGTTCTACGTAGCGTCGTGACGCGCAGGCGGGCCGAACATGCCAGAAGCAGGCTGTCTTCTGCCAGAAGGAGGCTGTCATCCTGAGCGAAGCGAAGGATCCCTGCAGTTCGACGGCGACAGAGAGCAAGAGTAACTGCGGAGATCCTTCGCTTCGCTCAGGATGACAGCGTACTGTCTGTTTCGTTTTCTTCTTTGCAGGACTCAAGTGAGAATATTCGACCTTCAGCAACTAGTTATTTGACCAGGGCTTCGACAATTGCAACCGAAATCATCGAACCGAAAAGGAGACACGCAATGCCTTACGTTACAGTTGGAAAGGAAAACTCAGGCAACATTGACCTCTACTACGAGGACCATGGCTCGGGCAATCCGGTGGTTCTCATCCATGGATATCCATTGAACGGCGCTTCCTGGGAGAGACAAGCGACCGCGCTGCTGAATGCTGGTTACAGGGTCATCACCTACGACCGCCGAGGCTTCGGCAAGTCCAGCCAGCCAACCACAGGCTACAACTACGACACGTTGGCGGCGGACCTTCACAAGCTGGTCAGCGAGCTTAAGCTGAGCGATTTCACCCTGGTGGGCTTCTCCATGGGAGGAGGCGAGGTGGCGCGCTACATTGGAAAATACGGCTCCAAGGGTGTGAGCAAGGCCGTGATCATCAGCGGAGTACCTCCGTATTTGCTCAAGACGGCCGACAACCCGGAGGGCGTTGACGCCAGCGTTTTTGCCGGCACCGAGCAGGCGGTGGCCGCTGACCGCTATGCGTTCTTCACCGCCTTCTTCCGGGATTTCTACAACACCGACGTGAACCTGGGTAAGCGGGTCAGCGAACAAGCCGTACAGGCCAGTTGGAATGTCGCGGTCGGCTCTTCCGCCACCGCCAGCCTGGCGTGTGTCCCGACCTGGCACGAAGACTTCCGCGCGGACGTGGCCCGCATCAATGTGCCCACGCTGGTAATCCACGGGGATGCGGACCGCATCCTTCCCGTCACGGCTGCCGGGCCGCGCACCGCCAAGCTCATCAAAGGGGCGCGCCTGCTGGTCATAAAGGACGGTCCTCACTGTGTTATCTGGACGCACGCGGAAGACGTCAACGCCGAACTGCTGAGCTTCCTGGGCGAGAAGACCGGGAAGTTACAGGCGGCCGGCGCCTAGTGTTGCATTCGGAAATTTCGTTTACCGGTAGCGCTGACCTTTAGGTCAGCACTTACCGACCTGAAAGTCGGCGCTACATCGACCAATTTTAAAGGAGGATCTATGGCAACAACCAGACTCGCAGTCGCGCCAATGAAAGTGGCGCAGATTTCCAAACCGGGGGGCGATTTCCAGATCGTGGAGCGCGAAATCCCCAATCCGGGCGCGGGGCACGTGCGGATCAAGGTGCAGGCTTGTGGTATCTGCCACAGCGACGTGCTCACGAAAGAAGGCATGTGGCCCGGAATTCAGTATCCGCGCGTTCCAGGCCACGAGGTGGCGGGCATCATTGATGAACTGGGCGCCGGCGTCTCCGAGTGGAAGGCGGGGCAACGCGTCGGCGTCGGCTGGCACGGCGGCCAGGACGGAACCTGTCTTTCCTGCCGGCGTGGAGATTTTCGCAACTGCCGAAACCTTAAAATTCCAGGCATCAGCTACGACGGTGGATACCAGCAATACATGTTGGCTCCCGTAGAGGCGCTGGCGGCGATCCCTGAAGGCCTGGGGGATGCCGAAGCCGCGCCGCTGCTCTGCGCCGGAATCACCACCTACAACGCGCTCCGGCACAGCGGCGCCCTCCCCGGCGACCTGGTTGCGGTGCAGGGTATCGGTGGCCTGGGTCACTTGGGAATTCAATTCGCCAATAAGTTCGGCTATAAGGTCGCGGCGATTGGACGCGGGCCAGGGAACGCGGCGCTGGCAAAGAAACTCGGAGCCAACCTGTACATCGACAGCAAAGCGACGAACGCGGCTGCGGAACTGCAAAAGTTGGGCGGCGCCCAGGTCATCCTGTCGACGGCCCCAAGCTCGAACGCGATGTCTGAAGTGATCGACGGGCTGGGGCCGAACGGAAAGCTTATGGTCATCGGTGCGGCATTTGAACCCATCGAGGTCACGCCGATACAGCTCATCACTGGGAGTCGCACGATTCAAGGCTGGGCCGCAGGGACACCCGCCGACTCCGAGGACACACTGCGCTTCGCTGAGCTGTCCGGCGTGCGTCCCATGATTGAAACCTATCCGCTCGACAAGGCAGCCGAGGCTTTCACGCGAATGATGAGTGGCGACGCACAGTTCCGTGTGGTTCTGACGATGTGAGGATACAATCCAAGGAGTTCGTCCGCGCAAGCCAGCCGCTACCTGTTCAGAACCTGGAAAAGATCGCTGTAATCGTCGGTCCAGAGTCGCACTACGCGAGGGGCAGCTTGTCGCAAAGAAGTCGGCGTTTGTGCTGAAAACAACTGGAGGAGATTTCTGTCTCGAGAAAGCAAAACCCAACTGCTCTGCCCTGAAATCTTGCCGTCTCCACTGGTATCGAAAAACGCGCAGGCAAGATCGAGGGTCGCTGCGACACCCGCCACGACAGGCTTGAGGTCAAGATAAGTGTTAGAAATATGGATGGCAAGAACCCCCTCGGGCGTTCGCAGATGCTTCAGATAGATTCGAAACGCCTGTTGCGTGAGAAGGTGCACTGGGATCGCATCACCACTGAAGGCATCGATTGCCAGCAGGTCAAATTCCTGTGGCTCGTTTCTACGCAGCTCGTCCTCCATGGAAAGACGTGCGTCTCCCAGGACAACATCCACATGGGCCGGGCAATCCTTAAGGTAGGTGAAAAAGCGTTCATCGCGGGCAATTCTGATGATTTCTGGGTTGATTTCATAGAACCGAACGTAATCTCCTCGCCTGGCGTAAGCCGCCAAGGTGCCAACGCCGAGCCCCGCGACTCCAATGCGCAGAAAACCTGAATTCCGACGGGGATAGTTGAGCAATGCCAAGCCGACCCCGCTCGTTGTCCCGTAGTACGCGGTCGGAAGGGCGCGCAAGGCTTGGGAGCGAAATTGAAACCCATGATCAATCCGCCCGTGCGTGAGGGCGTAACCGCGACGGTCCGGTTGTTCGGCATTCCGCTCCTGCACGCTGAGCGTGCCATAGAAGTTGCGAGTTACGACGAGTGCATTCCGCAGGCGGGCTCTGGCGCTTGCGAAAAGCACCGCGCCCAGCGCCAGTAGAGCGGCTGCGCAGTAAACCGGGGCAGCCCGCTGGCGAGCGCGGTCGGAGCCTGCCTTTCCTTTCCTAAGCATCAGGTAGATACCAAGCACGATGGCCACGCAGGGTGCAAGGTTCGAGAGGTTCATTTTTGCATGAGCGCCGAGAGTGATGCTTTCCGGCAACAACGCCGCCCACAGCACTACAACCACGGGCGACCCGATCTTGCTTCGGTAAAGCCAGGACTCCTTGTCTCGGACAAGGATCAGAAACAAGAGCCCCACCGTTCCAAAAAGGCCGAGCTGGTATTCCCAGAAGCCTCTAAACAGATGCGGGGCAATGAGCGCGACAAACACTCCGCCCGCCGCACCTGCCATGGCGACCACCAGGTAGAAGGAAGTGAGATGCCGAGGGCTCGGTTTAGCGCGAGCCAGTTCCCCGTGACAAACCATGCAGCAACTGAATAATAGAAATGAGTAGATGGCGACCTGCGTAATGATGCTGCTTAGCGCCCCATTAAACAGCACGAAACAGCCCATCAGGACAGCCAATCCGAAGACCGGATGGAAGAAGCTGCGGGAATACCATTGCGATTGATCGAAACAAAGGACAAAAGACAAAAGGTAGAGAGCAAGGGGAAGAACCCAGAGCAGCGGGACTACCGCAATGTCTTGGCAAATCTGGTTGGTCGTTGACAGAAACATGACCGAAGCACACGCTGCCAAGCTGAACCAGACAGCATAGTTGGCCATGCCTGGGCGAGTTCTATTCGGTTCCCCACTATTCTCGGATTCCGCGGTCCCACGGGCCTGAGACCGTTCACGTTCGGAAGCGGCCCTCCTCCTAAGGTCAACTGCGCAAAACGCCGTTCCGACCGCGAAGACGGCGAATCCCCCCGACCATAGGCGCGCCTGTAGACTGAGTTTCAGATGAGGCTCCAGGAGGAATGGGAAGCTAAGAAGGGCCAGGAACGACGCCAGATTAGAGAGCGCGTAAAGCCGGTACGGGGCATAATACGGACGACATCGGGTGACCCAAGCCTGGAGTAGCGGTCCGGTCGACGAAAGGACGAAATACGGCAGCCCGGAACTAAGTGTTAAAAGGATAATCAGGCTGCGGACTGGAGCGTCATTAATTTGGGGCCTCCAAGATAAATCCGGGGTAACCGGCGAATGCCAGACGGTCCCCAGGAGGACCAGCGACGCGAGGGAACTCAGCAGCAGCCCAAAGTGCAATATGACTTGCGTGCGAGGCCTGAACCACGCTGTGAGGGCGTGAGCATAAGCGTAGCCCGCCAGCAGCAGCGTTTGAAAGAACAACATGCACGTGGTCCACACCGAAGGCGTACCACCAAACCACGGCAGGAAGTATTTACCCAACAGGAGTTCAATCCAGAAAAGCAGAAAGGCGCTCGCGAATATCGTGAATCCGAAGCGCAATGGAGCACGCCATTCCCCGTTCGACTCGTAATCGGCGACCGCCGTTGCCTCGGTGACCACAAACCCCGCAGCTCCCACCGGGAGTGCATCTACGCGCGATGAGACATCCTATCACAACGGTTTGACACCGGTGGGGCTTTACAGCTTCACCGCCGAAAAATCAAACAGGCCTGGCAGGGGATGATCTCCTGCCCTCAGACAAGACTCCACCAGAAACCACACCTCTTCCCGTCGAGTCTCCACTTGACGCTGAAAGGAAACCAGGGCTGCTCATCCAAGACCGAGCCAGCACCTATTTGCGAGTGTTGGCCTCAATTTTCTCTAACGTCTTCATGAGTTTGTTGGTTTTGCGAATGTAAATCGTCGGAACATAGACTGCCAGCAATGCAACGAGTACAAAACTCGCCAAGACCACGGTTGCCGAGATCGGCATATTAGCCTCCACTAGGATCGGAATAGAATCTTACGGGAGACATGTATACATGAACTTGACGAGTTGTGCAACAGGTAAACCGAGCTTCAGCCGGTACATCTGGTCTTTCACGAGCGCAGCGCGGGCTCAAATCCCGTTCCTGCCTGCGCTTTCATGCGTGGGAACTCCAATAGAATGACCGCCGCAGGATCGTAATGTGACAAAATGTGACGCGGGAAAGCCACGGGTAGCAAAACTGAGGGTCTGCCAAGCGTCCTTAGTCCTTTACCCTTACGCTTTACCCTTTTATAATCGCTAGCCATGAGAAGCAGGCGCCGAGGCATCCATTTGTTCCAGTTCGCGGGCGTTGATGTGTACTTGCATTGGTCCTGGTTTCTGTTCGCGGCGTTTGAAATCAGCAGCCGAGCGAAAGCTTATTCCTCCATAGGCTGGAACGTGCTCGAGTATCTGTCGCTCTTTTTCATTGTGCTCTTGCATGAGTACGGACATGCCCTGGTTTGCCGGCAGGTTGGAGGAACGGCAAATGAGATTATGCTCTGGCCTCTGGGAGGAATGGCGTACGTGAGCCCGCCCCAGCGGCCCGGTGCCACGCTGTGGAGCAGCGCGGCTGGGCCGCTGGTAAACGTTCAGCTTCTCTTAGTTTTTACCCCCGTAAGTGTAATAATCGACCGGTCCTTTAAGCTGGCCAAGACCGCACCCAATATCCATTCGTTCCTGCTGGCGATCATCGGCATGAATGGGCTTTTGTTGGCCTTCAATCTTTTGCCCATCTATCCGCTGGACGGCGGTCAGATAATTCGTTCCTCGCTCTGGTATGTGCTAGGACGCGCCCGCAGCCTGATGGTGGTGGTCGTGATCGGCTTTGCCTGCGTGGCGGGTCTATTGTGTTTGGCCTTCCTGGAGCGTTCCTTGTGGATTGGCATCATCGCCGTTTTTATCCTCTCGAGTTGCTGGGGAGGACTGCAGCAAGCGTGGACTCTGTCTCGTCTGGCGAAGTTGCCGCGCCATAAAGAGTTTGCGTGCCCGTCGTGTAAAGCTGCGCCACCGGTGGGAAATTTCTGGACTTGTAGCGCTTGTAGAACACCCTTCGACACTTTCCAAACGCGAACCCGCTGCCCTAATTGCGCGGAACAACATTTCCTGACGAGGTGTCTCGACTGTAACGCCAAGAATCCCCTGGATGAGTGGATTGTCCCTCAGCCTTCGGGCTGATGAACTGGCGACATTTTGTCCTTGTCCTTTGTTTTCATAGACATTCTCGCTTTGTTCCCCCAATTTGCGATCGACAGGTCGAGGAGCCCTGAAGTCGAGAAGTCAGCCGCCGCCTTCCGGCCTGCGGCCCGAGGACGTGCGGCCGACGTTTGAACTGACACTGCACGACCCAGCGACTTTTTGTACTTGTCCTTTGTTTTCATAGACATTCTCGCTTTGTTCTCTCGATTTTGCAGTCGATAAGTTGAGGAGTCGAGACGTTAGGGAGCCCTCCGCCACCGTCCGGCCTGCGGTCCTTCGCTTGCGGTCGGCAATTGGTGTCCAATTCCCCGACAACGATCTTCCCACCTGCCCATCTGCCTACCTGCCCTTGCTTTTGCACTCCTCGACTTCTCGACTGTACTTGGAGGCAGAAACCACAGGCAGGAATTACGGACGAAAACAAAAGAGTACTTTCTGGCATAACCTAGCCGGCAGGGCCTGACCCCTGCCCAACCCCACGAAAGAAGTCTAGCCTATGTCGCCCCATTTGTCAAGAGAAAAATGCGCAGAGCATAAAAAGTCCGGCTTAGTCACGGGACCGCCATGCGCAAGCCCTCAATGGCAGAAAAAGGGCCGGCGCGGTTGCAATGAAGACCCGGTACCGTGTTGCATTTCAGTCTGAGATTAGGCGTATAATCGCACCTCTAACCATGACCGCGTTTCAAGACATCTCGCACTCGCTTCGCCGACTTTACCCGCCGCCCAACCGCACCTTCCGCTGGTGCACGCAGCGCATGAAGATCGATCCCGTCAACGATTTCGTCAAGCGGCGCATCGGCCATCGGGGTGAAGCCATCCTCCATCTCGCCGCGCGCCGCGCCGAAAGCTCCACCCGCGCGCAGACCATGGCCGGGCGCGAGTCTCGCAACGGCTTGAACCGTCACCCCGACCTGCCTCGCGTCTGGGCGTCCAATCCCATTCAGTTCTTGTCCACGGAAGAGGTCTGGGCCCACCTGCTTCAGAATCCGAACCCCTGGGGCGGCGACAACCGCGCTCTGTACAAGCTCTATGCCAGCGCCTCAAGCGGCGAATGTCCCATCCAGATCGACACCAGCACGCCCAGTTGCGGCAACAGCCGATTCGGGTGCTGGACGTGCACGGTGGTTGAGCGCGACCGCGACTAACGTAGGGCCGAACAGCGTTCGGCCCAGGCCGCGCGCTGCTTGGCCCTGCAATCGTGGCCCAAATCCCGGGGCCTGCAATGGAATACAACCCCAAAGTCCATCACCGCCGCTCGATCCGCTTAACTCATTATGACTATTCTCTGCCCGGAGCTTATTTTGTTACGATCTGCGCGTTCGGGAAACGCTGCGTGTTTGGCAGTGTTGTTGATGACCAGATGCGCGAAAACGATTGCGGCAGGATTGTGCGGGAACAATGGCTCGACACTGTCCGAATCCGGCCGCAGATTGAACTCGATACCTTTACCGTGATGCCGAATCATCTTCACGGAATTCTTTGGATTTTGGGGTCGAAGGGCGAGCGCATTCTCAGGAACACTGTCAACGTGATACCGGACGCCGTAGGGCCGAAGAGCCTTCGGCCCATTGTGGAGCCCGACACCGTTGGGGTTGGGCCGAACGCTGTTCGGCCCTACCGTAATGACGAGGCCCAATCACCAACCGGCCACGCAAATCCCATCCCACCGATGCGTCCGCGCTCGCTGGCGTCCTGGGCATCCGGGTTTAAGTCCGCCGTCACCAGCCGGATTCGTAAACTTTGGAACGATCCATACGCTGTTGTGTGGCAGGAGGATTACTTCGAGCGCATCATCCGCGACGAGAAGGAATTGTTGAACATCCGCGATTACATTCTCTCGAACCCGCTGCGCTGGAAATTGGATCGCGAGAATCCCGAGGCTGGTCTCAATGCCAAAGACGACGCACCGTGGAACCACGAGGATGAATCGTAATTGAAATCGTAGGGCCGAAGAGCCTTCGGCCCAGGCCGAGCGCTGCTCGGCCCTACAAACGCCGGAGGGAAAGGGCGTCAGGAACATGTGAAAAAATTGAATTTGGACCCCTTATCGATCATGTAACTTACTGAAAATGCGTAGTGCTGAAATCGGTAAAACCAATTTTTTCACATGTTCCAGGTACCCTTTCCGGCGTCGTGGGGAGACCCGAATGGCAGGGCGACGCTGTCGAGGAGCAGAGAAAGCTGCGCGTTGAGTGATGAGCGATACCTCCCTGGGCTTGCGCATCCGTGATTTATAAGTTACAATGAAATCTGTGATCGAGATTCGCCACTACGTCAGTCGTGCGGGCAAAGACGTCTTCGATGAGTGGCTTTCGGCACTGGCGGATCGACGCGCTCAGGCGAAAATTGCCAGCCGTATTAACCGGGTGGCAGTCGGCAATTTCGGTGACAGCAAGCCCCTGAGCCTAGGCGTCTGCGAGTTGCGGATCGACTGGGGACCCGGCTACAGAGTCTATGACGCGATGGTTGGCAAACTTTGCGTTTTGCTTCTCTGCGGTGGTGACAAAAGAAAACAATCGGCGGATATTGGGCGGGCGGTAGAGTACTTGAAGGATTACAAAGAAAGGACCAAACCCTTATGACACGAAAGGCCAGCGTTTCCCATGATGAGGCGATGGTCCGGCGGCTCCGCAAAGACCCGGAATTTGCCGCCGAATACCTCAAAGCGGCACTGGAAGACGAGGATGAACCGCGCGTGCTGCTCATCGCCTTGCGCCACCTTGCCCAGGCGCAGGGCATCGCAAAAGTCGCTAAAGCCGCCGGGATCGAGCGGGAGAGCCTTTACCGCGCCCTCTCGGAACGTGGCAATCCCCGCCTCTCCACCTTGTTCGCGGTGACCAAAGCCATCGGGCTCCGGCTTACCGTCGAAACCGCGTCATGACTATTATCGGACGGGACACACCGGCCGGATTCTCAGGACCGCGAAGCTACTCCGCTCAAAGCTAGCCGCACGAAGAGCCATCCACCACAGAGGGCACGGAGAACACGGAGGCAGACTGGGGAGCTGTTCCCTGTGGCCTCTGTGTGCTCTGTGGTGAATCTTGGCTTGGCTTTTCCAGCGCCATGCAGTAGTTCAGCAGCGAAGAATGTTCCACTTGGGACGTGACTATGTGGCGTTTCGCCGGGCTGGCCCTGAGCGCTGCGGCGATGGCGGCGTAGTTGCTCTGTCCCAACAGTTATCCAGCGACCCTGATCTGATATGCCACTTTCCAGGAAGGGGACTCTTCGAGCACGATCATCTCCATGTCTGAGCGATGCCGCAGCCCGTGGGGATCGTCTCACCAGGCGGATGGCAAAGACACAGAACCGGTCCAAACCTGTGTACGCGCTCGTAATCCCCACAGTCCACGGAGGTTAGATCCAAAGTGGCATTATGATTGGTCGGTTATCTCGGCATGCCACTCTTGTGACTTGGGGTTCGACGAACTCGGGTCACGAGAGCGCTTAGCAGTTTTTCCGCCATGTACAACTGCCCACCCTTCGAACGGCGCGTCACCAGGCATTTGCCCCGCGTCAGTTCAGGGCATGAAACAGTTGCACCCCGTGACGCTGAGCGAGGAATCCCACTCGCCATAGTGGCTCGGAAGACCGGCTAGCTCAGCCCATACACCTGTCTGGGCGCAAGGTATCCGGGAAATCGATCAACTAGGGCTTTCCGCACTGTGTAGCAATAATGACACTCATCGACGAAATCATCCGACAGTTCGAGTCCGTATTCTTTCGCTAACGCTGTTGGGCCCCCGCTCAACAGCGGACCACAAATCGGATGTCGACGGGCATCGTAGTCGACCGCCAACTCGGAAAGCGGCGTTTCCCAGATATTGCCCATGCTCAGGCCCTGGCAGATGTGGACATTTCCGTAGCAGTCAAGGTGGACCCGTGCGGGCGCCCCCAATTCTTCGTGCGGGCAGGTGGTCAGTTCCTCGCGCCGCCGCCGCGCCAGTCCCGCGGTGAGCTTCTCCGCCGCCCGTCCTTTGAACAGAACGCTGCCCCCCATCACTTGTTGGCCCTTGGTTGGCGATTCTCTGTCGCAGGAGGCAGAGGCAGGCAACAGAATACAGATCGTGTCCGAAGGGATTCCCAGGTTGGTTGCAGCGGCGAGGGCCAACTTGGCAGGGTTGCTCTCACCGGCGCCCTGATGAAAAGAGTCGTCGCTCACGCTAAAGTCCGCTATTCCGATGTCCCTGATGTGTTTGAGCCAGATCTCGGCATCCTCGACTGATGTGGCCCAGTATGCATTCGTCACAATCCCGCGCCGCAAACCCAGCGCGGCAGCCAACCGGAGCCCCTCCAGCAACAAGGGATAGTACAGGAAGGGTTCTCCGCCCTCGAAGTACACGCTCTCCACCGTGCCCAAGCGCTCGATTTCCGCAAACGCCTGACGGAGTTGCTCGCAGGTAAAAGTGCCGCGCGCCTCTGGCGAGCAATGCAAGAAGCAGTGATCGCATGTGTAGGTGCACGAATAAGTGAGCAAAAAGTGAATTCCGGTCACCCTCAAGTTCCCCATGGGGCCGAACCTCCTTCTTCAGGTGAAGGCCCCCACGCGTCCTTAATCATAAGGAATAATCGCAGTGTAGAACAGGGCTGCGATCACGATTGCATGTTTGCTCAACTCACCCCTGCCAGCCCCTCGGGCCGTGCCTCGGGACCGGATGGTCATCGGGAACCAATCCACGTGGACGTGTTGGAAAACCGCTCCTGAGACCTGGGGTCCGATGCATGCGGGTCAAAAGCTCGGTTTCACCGTTTAGCCCGAATTCCGAAAACGGGGCGCACTGTTCCACGCTAATCCGTTCGACGTAAGTTGGTTCGACACAAACTGACGGAGGGGCAGAACAGCGTGTCGTATTCTCGAAGTTCGGGTGTAGGGATTAAGCGTAAGTCGCAGAAGCAGGAGCATAGCTCTGAGCCGATGTGTGATTTTATGCTGGGTGGGGCGGCGGCCATGATTATGGCCACGGTTTATTTCCACCGATCACCATGTTTCAGTACGTAATGCGCGAATACATAGTGCCATGGGATCAGGGGAATAAAAATAACCACCATCAGGACAGCTTTGATATCTTCTGCCACCGCAGCACTGATCTGATGGGCGGACCATAGCGGCAGTGCAAAGGCCGTGAGGTAGATCGCCTTCCAGACCATCTCGAACAGCATTACAGGCAACATCTGCACTGGGTAGCGGAGTCCTAATGCGGCGGTCGCGCCGAGGCCCGCCAGCAGGGCAACTCGGACGCCTTGGGCTACCGCGAAATCATTGGTGTGGTGGATGACGGCGGGCCAGATATACACGGCGAGCCCAGCAGCCATCACAAGGTATGCGGCCCGCAGCGTGTAAAGGCGAAACAGGGACACCTCGCATAGGGCGGCTCGTGATGTCACCTCATCGGATGGAATGGACGACCCGGCAACCGAGTTCATAGTGACGCCTCCTGTCGCAGAGCAACGCGACACTAGCACGAGGATGTGCATGCGTCAAGGTGCGGATTGCGCCTCGATTAGTTGGGTGCATTTGGGAAAAGGAACTAGTTGGAAGCAAATTCGAGGACAGAAGGCCAAGGCCGCCCCAGTCCGCGAGCGGACTCCCTGATCAAGAGTCCTTCCTGACTAGTCCGTCCTCCCCGCTATAGGTCTGTCAAAGGCAAAACCGGAAATTATGAGGACTACCCCATTGTGGCCACGACTGCGCCAGCCGACGAAGCATCCTCATG
>JBEKMN010000025.1:0-56162 GCA_050008495.1 Terriglobia bacterium
ACCCCTACAAGCGCGGGCGCGCGAACTGATTCGTACGTTCCCAGTAACGGGAAATTGAGTTTGCTACTATCTCTCAGTGAATCAGTAGAATACTCTCTGCAGCCTCTTGGAACTTCGGTCTAGCTGACGCCCTTTCCCCTGGGGAACGCCGTCGGTGACTGCGTACGCAGCCGATACGCGAAACCGCTCTCCGCACGCGACACAATCACGGATTAACTACGCAGGTCGGGCAGAGGATTCATGCCCGCGAAATGTTCTTCATCGCAAAAACGGGGGAAAGAATCCTGCCCCAACAGCTGGAACAGTCATACCGCATTTGCAGGTTCCATTCTCGCAGTGAGCCGAAGAGTCGCAGCAATCTTGATCAACGCTGCAGCCGCTCATGCCCGTCGGAATGCAGCATAGACCGTGCGGACATTGAGCGGCAAGGGTACAGCAGTCGGCACTAGTACCGCACGCCTCTCCAAGATCGCTTGAGCAACAAAACCCATCGTCGCCACAATAACCGGAGCAGCAGTTGGAATTGAACAAGCAACCCTGGCCGTTTGTGAGACAAATCACACACTCGCTATTAAATCCATTTTCTTCGCAGAGGTCTGACCCGCAGCAATCCGTATCACCGGTGCAAAACTGACCTAAGGCACCACATCCGCAGTATGTCGGATCGTAACCTGGTATGGCGCCTACGTAAACTTCTGTGGACGTCGTACAGTCATCCTTTGTGGGCTCGTTGCAAGCCGGAACGTCCAGTTGTTGGTAAAAGGGCCCAGCGCCCAGGTACGGATAGCTGGGATAACTGAGCTCGCAGGGTTTGGGACACGAAACGTTGCTAGGGGTATTATAGTGACCGCATGCCGCGCGATAAGTCGCGAGGACTCGGTAGCGGGTGTCCAGCAACAAAATCACGCACCCAACCAGCATTAACAACTGAAGCAGCGTTCGCCTCGTTTTCATGGCAACAGCTCTCCTCCTCTCGTAGAGGATACCGCTCGGTTTTAGGACTGCTGAGCAGGCTTCCTTCGGTGTGGCCCTGGCAGAGTGCTAGGGGGAAAATACGGGCTCACAGTGGGCACGGATTGGCCGGGGTGGTCAGGATCGGGCTTGGACCATACATATTGCATCCACCCCAACCCGTCTTCAAGGTACACTATGAAGAGCACAAAGACTTGCGATGTTGATGACAATGGGTCCCCGGTCAGCCGGCTGAGGCCACGTTGGTCATCTGCCATCGGAAAAGTCATCTCCTCACCGGGCTTAAAGATGATAGGCTCCCTGGTCGGAGTTATTGGATTTCCATCCGCCGTATAGGCCCTGGCTGCCGGAAGCTGGCCGAAGGAGAATTCGGAGAGGGTTTTCATGTGGTGCGAAGGTGACACAATCACGACGTCAAGCGAGACGATCTTTTCTTGTGTCCTATTTTTCAGGACAAAGGACAAGCTCCCCAGCCAGTTTTCGTCCGAGGGTAACCTGTAGGCGAGCCGCATGAAGTTGCTCGGCCAAAACTTTAGGTCGTCCGGGGACGTGGTGTCGCGTACGGCCGCTTTGCCGCCAATCGCGACTTTGATGACCTCGATAGGGTCATTGCTGTGGGGCGGATTAAGGATTACCGTCTTTACGCTCCCCTGCGCCTGGACCGTGGAAACGAGGGCTACATGCGACCATATTTCGACGCCCATCGAGCATGCTATGGCAGTTCCCAGAACAAGGCACGCGACTAAGTTAAACCCTTGTAATCCCCTTTGCATTGCAGTCCACCTTTCTTTAGCGTTCTCGGGCACTCGGTGCGGCAAGTAGGAATCGCCAACATCGGCGCTTTCCCCTCCCCGCCGACCGGAAACCGACCAGACGTGCAATCTCTAATTCTTTCTTAGGACGGTCAGCACATCTTCTTCCTGAGGTGGTTCCAGCTTTCCCACCCAGGCTTCTGCCACGCTTCCGGTATTATCGACAAGAAGCAGCGTGGGGGTCCCACTCACCTTGATCGAGTCAAGTTGCGCCTGCCTCACGTCGTCAACGCGCACGCCTTCTTTCTCGAGGTACTTCCGAGATTCGTCGACCGTCTGTGGCAAGACTGCGAGAAGTTTTGTGCTCGGCGGCCTTTCCTTAGAAATGCGCTGGAAAAATGGCGCACTGTCCGTACAGAAATGACAGCGCGTTGAAATAGCAAGGACGAGTGTTCGACCGTTCTTGGCCCAGTCCACCCCGGGGAGCGAGCCCTTCAGACTCGTTCCCTTGGCCACTCGAGACCTTGCGGCTGCGGCTGAGGGGCGCGCCTCGGGCAGCAGGAACACCTTGACAAGCACAGCGGAAAGTAAGAGCGATACCACGATTGTCGAGAGGTTTGCGACCGTCTCGAGAACCTTCGGTCGATTGGGCCTGATGTTCTCACCTTCGGCATTCATCGTTTCAACTCCGATTCGGTAAAATGGGTGACTCAGGAACTTTTCCCTAGGAGCCAGCTTAATCCCATTCGACGCGCTGTCAATTCGATTTCGTTGCCCTGAGGTGCTATTTGTTAGCCTGAAGTGCTACGCCGGTAATCGGAAGGGGAAAGTCCGAACTCGCGCTCGAACTCCCGGTCGAGATTCGAGGTATGGGCGTAGCCGCACTGCCACGCAACTTCCTCGACCCGTAATCGCATGTCTCGCAGAAGCAGCTTCGCCCTCGCCAGCGGCGCTGCTCGCACATACTGGCGGAAGGCCAGCCCGGTCTGGGCCCTGAAAAGGTGTCCGAAGCGGGAGCGGCTCAGAGCGAACTTCGCCGCGACGTCGCTTGCCCGAACCCCTTTTTCGAGCGCGCTGTCAACAAGATCCATCGAGGCCGTGATCCTCGCATCCGCAACCGATCGCACGGCGACATTCACACCCACGGGGACATCAACTTGAGCCCCGCCAGCCGAATCCGGCCGCGCTGACAGCGGGCGGCCGCCCGACAGGCCGGTCAACGGACCGCCACGAATAGGAGAAAGTAGACGTATGATCGCCGCACGGTGCATGACGGCAACTCCCATTGGCGGCAAGAGGACGGATAGTATTCTGATGCGTGCGGGGGGGGGCGTCAAGAGCGAAATGTTTGGACGTGTTCAAACCAAGTGGCAAGGCTAGTAAGGTAATACAGAAGGCATCTGCCCCCTCGTCAAGAGCCCTGTTCCGAGAGGCGTGCCAGCGAGGACGGTCCTGGACAGCCTGCCTTGGCTGGAAGCTGCCGCCTAATGCATGTTAATAGCTGCCCTCAGGGCGTTGAGGGGCGACGCCGTGGCGATTACGGCAGCGGCGGCAGGATCTGCGTTCTTGTTCGCGGCCACGGCGGCGGTTCTTTGCAGGATGTCCTTCTCGATTTCACTTTTCCACCATTTGACGCCGCCGAAGCCGATGAGCATCGCATTGGCGATGTCCGATGTTGATAAAGTGAGAGAGGTTGCATTGGCGCCGATCAGGGTGGCGGCCTTCATCGAAGCCCACGAACCCAACGCCGCGGCGATGCCAATCAACACAATCCCAATAAAGCCGGGCAAGAACACACCGTTTTCGATCTTCGGCAAGTGGAGCCCTGAATCGCCAATGAAGACGTTCACAAATCCCCCCGCAGCTCCGCAGGCGGCAATGATCCAGAGAATCCATAGATGCAGGTTCGGACTCATATTCAAATCTCCTCTCGCCATTGCGGGGTAAGGGATTCAACTATCGGCTGCCGTGGACAATCTGGCGATCCCTATGGCTAAGCCCCGCCACTGTCCCACGCTCCACCACCGTTCTCGTCATAAAAGACCTCTTCAATGTTCCCTCCGTCCAAATAGAGCATGGCAAAGCCGTTCAGCACACGCTGCGGGATGTCGGGGTCGCGCGCCGGGCGGTTTTCGTACCAGACGATACTTGGGTTGTTGTCAAGTTCAGTGGCGCGGCCCCAGGGCAAGGCGCCGTGGCCGCAGCAGCGGCAGAGAATGCTCGCCGGATCACCCTCTCGCGAGGGCTTGGGTTGATACACCACCCCGGCATGGGCATGGCCCCAGTACCAATACGCGGGGCCGGTGCCGGCCGGGAAGCCGCTCATGACTTCCGCCCACAATGCTGTCACGCTCGAACCGTCCTGCTCTAAACCGTTGTGATGGGTCAGGACAATCACCCGTTTGCCCTTGGCCACTTGTTGTTGAAGAAATTCCACCTGGGGCGCCACGCCGGGACCAAGCGATCCATCGATATAGAGGCCGCTTGCTGGCGAGAAGTACGCGGAGTCGAGACCCACGATTACCCAGTTCGTGTTCTCCAGCGCAAAATAGCTGCATCCCTGCTGCATTGCGAAAGGTGAGTCCGAGTTGGTGATGGCGTCGAAATAAGGCTGTGCTCCGGAATACATCTCGTGATTTGAGTTCAGGGCCAGTGACCCGAGGGATCCCTTCGGCCAGATATTGAGCAGCAAATGCTGCTCCTGATCGCTTGTGCCGGCGTAGTAGACATCACCGAGGTGAATGGTGAGATCCGGCTGGAGAAACGCCAGATGGTGTCCCACATCGGTGCTCGGCGCCAGGTTGGGAGCCGGCCTCCAGTCGCCGGTGCCCCAGTCGCCCACCAACCCGATCTGCACCTTATCCGGAATGGGAATCACCTGCGGACCGTCCATGAAGGGGTGATTGCCGCCAGAAGCCAGCGTTTCCAGGTAAAACGCCAAGGCTTCAGTCCAGCCCGGATCGAATTGCTGGTACTTTCCGGTACCCCAGATCACGCCGTCCGGGCCGACGTCGATGACGACGCCTGATTCGAGGCTCGCCACGACACCGTCCGAGTCGTTGTTTAACACGCTGTGCGCCAGCACAAGGTAGTGGGCCGCGGCCGGGTCAGCCGGAGCCTTGCCAGTCTGCGTAACCGCTACCGCCTGCTGGTTGGCGTCCAGGACCAGAGGAGCGAGCTGCGCTTGTTGGGCTGAGGTTAGCTTTTTCCATGCCGCCTTGATGCGTCCGGCCATTACTGGGTCGATGCTTATTTTCATAAGATTCCCTCCACTACGGTCTTCGGTTCATAGAGCCGTGCTTTGAATCGCAGAAGCTACCCACAACTTCTGTGGGCACCGGCCAGGCTATTTAGTCTTCCCCTTGTTCCCAGCAGGCTCCGTCAAGGCAGGAGGTTTGTGTTGGGCGGGCCCACGGTGGCCGCAGGCCGATGCTTCGTTGGAGCCGGCTGCACGGACCCTCGTTCCTCGTACGGCCACGAACCACCTTGGCCGGAGCATCACCTGTCCTCTCATTAGGTCCTAAGAGTGCCGTTTATTAAGGAGAGTTTCTGGGAATATCAGCCCGTTATATCCCGCGCGGAGCAACGCACTCGACGCGAGCAACCGACTAATGTTTAACAAAAGGTATATACTCTTGTCAACGCCTATTTCCTTTGCGGAACGCTCTCGACCCCGATCAACGGGGGGCATGAACGGAATCAGGCATCTGAATCAGCACTGTGGTCTTCGGTTCTTTCCATTCTTGACCTGCCTGTGTAGAATGGCGGTTGGGCTGTTTTACGGTGAAATCTCATGTCACGAGGCTACATCGCCATTCCGGTGTTCGCCCTGATCGCTTTCTCGATCCTGTTCTTCAGCCATTACTTCGTATACTTGTCTCTCGCCCATTTGTTCGGCATTGCCTCAGCGGCTCGCAGGGACGCGTTGGCGGCGATGCTTCTTCTCCTGCCCTCGATCTTCATTGCCTCGTCCATCCTGGCGCATTGGAGCGACAACCTGCTATTGCGCGCGGTCTACTTCTGCTCGGGATTGTGGCTGGGAGTTGGATTGACGCTGATTCTGACCTTTGCGATCGCCTGGGGCGCCTGGGGAACGGCGAAGCTTTTCACGCGCTCACCAAGCCGAGTCATCTTCGGCTGGGCCGCTGTGGCGCTGGCCGGCGTGTACTCCGCCTACGGCCTTTGGAACGCCTACCATCCCCGCGTCCGACGCCTCACGGTGCGAATCAAGAACCTGCCGCCCGCGTGGCGAGGAAGAAAAGTGGTGCAGCTTACAGACGTTCATTTGGGGCAGATCCTGCGCTCCGGTTTCGCCGCGCGGTTGGTGGCGATGTCCAATGCAGAAAGCCCGGACTTAGTGGCCATCACCGGCGACCTCTTTGACGGAGGAGATGGAACTCTCGCGCAGTTCGTTGCTCCGCTCAAGGCTCTTCGAGCACCGCTGGGGACCTACTTCGTGACCGGAAACCATGAAACGTACCTGGGGGTGGAGCGCGCATGTGCCGCGCTGCGCGCAACTCAAGTGCAAATCCTGGCCGACCAACGAGTGGAGATCGAAGGTCTTCAGTTGATCGGTATAAGTTATCCGGAGAGAGGGCATTCCTTGGAAATGAGGCGGACGGTCGCGGAGCTTCCGGGCTTCAATCCAGCCCTCCCCTCGATCCTGCTCTACCACAGCCCGACCCACATCGCGCAAGCGAAGGAGGTGGGAATCAACCTGCAGCTTTCGGGCCACGCCCACCACGGACAGATCTTTCCGATCCAGTTTATTTCGCGGTTAGTCTATGGGAAGTACTACCACGGGCTGCACGCCGAAGGAGACTACACTCTGTACACGTCGAGCGGGGCGGGCACTTGGGGCCCTGCCATGCGCACCGGGAACCATCCTGAGATTGTGGTGATCAGATTGGAGTGAGTCCGAAGCTGCCGGTAGCCTTTTGCCCTGAAAGGGCACAAGAGAGTAGCCGGGGGCAACGCCCCCGGAAAACGTGGGGCTGACCCGCCGACCCTGAAGGGGTCGCATCTTGAGTTCGGGGAAAGCAAAACACGTATAGCGTCATCTGGAATCGACCCTTTCAGGGTCGGAGGTGGCTGGGCTTTAAATCCCGGGGGCGTTGCCCCCGGCTACTGTATCGATCCCCTCTGGGGATCAAGCATGAGGATCGGTCGTGCAGCCCGGGTGGGGAATGGAAAATCCTCACAGCGGTCGTACCCGCGGCCAGTCAAGCTCGAAGCCTTGTGACACCAGGCTTTTCTGAAAGTCTTCCAGAAGCTTGCGGCTGTTGCGAATGGCGCGAGGCGGTTCGCCGAGCTTCAGAGCATGTGCGGCCAGCGCACCGGCAGCCTCTCCGGTATTCCATTCTGTCGGGTGCAAGCGGTAGCAGCCATTCGTGATGTGCGTCGTTCCAATGTTTTTCGCCGCCGCCAGCAAGTTTTCCGTGCGCTGCGGCAACAGCGCTCCGAGAGGAATCTGGTAGGGCAGCGAACTGACGTCGATGTAGTTGGTTCCTCCCGCTGAAGGGTGCAGATCAATCCGGTACGCGCCCACGCCCACAGAGTCCTGGAATTTCTCTGGCATGACCTCGCCGAGGGATTTCCGGGTTAGCTTCATCCGCATTTCCGTCCCCACATGCTGCTCAAGAACAGTGAATTCAGCACGGATCCTGCGTGATTCGCGGATGTAAGGCGCGGCGGCGAGGCCGTCCTCCGTTCCCACCACGTCGTTGCGAAGTCGAAGCCCTTTCCAGCCGTACCCGCCGTGGGGAAGCGGAGACTCGGTTTGCATCCAGTAGAGCAATGAAAGGCTGAGCTGCTTTGCCCGGCCGAGTAGCTCGAGGCGCCGGTCTGCCGCGGCAGTCACCAGATCGCCGCCCCAATAATCGTTCTGAGGCCAGTTCACGAGTGTGAGGTCACTGAGGTAGGCGCCGGGCGTGAAGTTGGAGCGAGCTGCGATGCGCCGGTAAATCCACAGATTGTGATCACCGTCGGCGTCCGGCTGCGGATTGGGAGTGAAGTCAGCTTTGATGGGTCGCAAGCTGGTTGGCTCGCAATACGTCCAGCTCAGCAACGGCCCAGTCCAGGGCGGCGCCAAGTTGGGCACATACCCGCGCCAGAAGTGGTAGTCCCGCGGCCGCTCGATGGTGTGATCCTCACCCTCGAGGTAGTCCATGGCAAAGCAGTAGGTGAAGGACTGGCTGTTGGCCGGCTGGGATTTCGCCGGGGCGTGCAACTCGCCGGTGTCTGCTTGGGATTCCGCCCCTGTGACGCATTCCGTATTCGTCAATGCAACCAGGTCTCCGAGTTCGGTGGCATCGAGCAAGTACTTCGCACTGATGGTCCGCATAAGTCCGCTGCGCGTGTCGCGTACGGCAACGCTCCTCACGCAGTCCCGGTCCGTTTCGGCGCTCTGCGGAACGTGCTCTCGGAGAACAAGTAGTTGGCCGCTGCTCACGTATGGGGCCAGGGCCGCTTCCATTACCGCGACGGAGACGCGAAACTCGTGGGTCAATCGCGAGACCGAACTGTTTCCGGGATTCAGGTCGGTACGCGCACGAGCCTGTGCCGTCAAGGGATAGTTCCGCCGGTAGTATTCGCGGACCGACTCTCGATAGGCACGGTAACTGCGTGTGCACCCGAACTGCTCGATCCAGGGATGCTCATCCGGGGGAACCGCTTGGGCCGTGAGTTGTCCTCCGATCCATCGAGTCTCTTCCGTCAAGATGACGCGCCTGCCGTTACGCAGGGCAGCGAGTGCAGCCGCGTACCCGCCCGTGCCGCCTCCGATCACGGCGATCTCACACTCGAGTTCACGCGCTTTCACGTGCAAAGCAGGAATCGCCAGGAGAGACGCCGAATACCGGAGGAAGCTGCGGCGGTTCATAGCTGTCCTTTCGACAGGTACTTCCCTATCTAGGATCTTGTGGGCGCTCGTTCACGTAGCTCTCCGGCACCAACTCTGCTTTGCTCCAGAAGATCCACGCTCCGCAATTCCGGCATCTGGTCTTGTAGTCTTTGAGTTCATCGCGATGGGCCAGGTGCCGGCGTGTGGTCGCAATATCCGCCGCGAAGCCGGTCTTGGTCGGTTTCCGGCACGATGGGCATACCACGGCTATTCTTTCAACTTTTGCCATGATGCGACTCTATCCGTACGACGCAATGGTTGTCGCAGGCGACCCCCTCACCTGACCCGCGCCGGCTGTTGAGAGCGCTGTCATGGGGACACTCTGTCCCCCAAAGGGGGAGAGGGGAAACTCTCGGGGAATCCTTCCCTCTGCCCACCTGCCTACCTGCCTTCCTGCCCCATGAGCCGCTTGCGTTCGTACGCCAGGAAAATCGCTTGCACGGCAGTTAAGAGAACCGCGAAAGCAAGCACCAGGGTGATACCGGCCCGCACGGTCGCGATCTTGGCCACGTATCCAATGGCAGGAGGGAGGATTACTCCCGCGGACAAGCCCACGGCCATGAGGATGCCGAAGACCGTTGCGAACAACTTGGGGAAGTACGTGCTGGCCGTTCCCGCGGTGGTGGGGAAGACCGGCGCATAAGTTAACCCGCAAATCACGATGCCCACGCTGGCCACGACGACCGAGTTTGCGACGACGACCACACATAGCCCACACACCGCGCCCAGCGCCGCGCCCAGCAACAGCTTGGGCCCGCGCACCCGCTTCACCACCTGGCTGGCAGCAAGGCGCCCCACCATCATGGCAATCCAGAACATCGTCAGGATGACGGCGGACCTCTGCGGCAGAGCGTGGAGGTCTCGCTCGAGAAAGGTCCGGCTCCACCCGGCCGTTGAGATTTCCACGGCGGAATAGAAGAACAGGACGAGAGCCAGAAGTATCACCGCCCGGTCGCGGGCCAGCCGGCGCACCTCCCGCCAATCAAACCCTCCGCCCGAGCTGGCAGGCGGAAACGTCTGCGAAATGGCGACCAAGGCAACCCCAGCCACCATTAGGGTGATCAGCCAAATAGTAAGAACCAGGCCCAGCCGCGCTGCCATGAGAGCGACGAGCCACGGGAAGAAGATGGCGCCGACGCCAAAGAAGACGCCTGCTAAATTCAAGGGGGAGGACGGATTCTCCGGGTAAAGATCGGGGATGAGGGTGTTGGAAGCGCTCATGGCAGAGGCGCCACCCAATCCGAGCGCAATGAGGAGTCCCGCCAAGAGCGCATAGCTGGGAGCATAGGCGATTCCAACCAGTCCCGCGGCACAAAGCAGGAAGCCTCCGGCCAGGATGGGCTTTTTGCCGAAGCGATCGATAAGCGGGCCGGCCAGAAACACCATGGGAATTTGGGGGAAATAGAGAAAGCTGAAAAGTGCCCCGCCGCGCGCCAAATCAAAGTTCAGCCGGGCGCTCAATTCAGGAAGAGTAGCGCCCAGGAAAGAGGTCATAACGCCAAAGGTGAATAGTCCTGCGCATGCTGTTCCCATCAAGTAACGAGGAGCTGTCGGATTTGACATGGTCCACAGATTACTCAGATTTCACAGATCAAGCAAGGCGTCCGCAATCCGTCGGTGACGACGGGCTGGGCTGGTAGGGGCGAGGCGGCGCCTCGCCCCTACACCGACGCGTTATCGACGCACCAGGGAGGCGTGGGAAGGAATGCTGCCACCGCCCGCAGCCGATGTGCCTGCCCACCTGCCTAACTTCGCCTGATCTGTGAAATCTGAGTAATCTGCGGACCGCGTACTGGTTCGTTTTTTCTTCGCTTGGCAAACCCTTGCAATGTGAGTAAAAGAGAGGGCGCGAAAGGAGTTCTTATGCATCCTCTTGACGCTCTTCTGAAACCTCAGTCCATTGCAGTGGTCGGCGCCTCGCGCAAGCAAGGCTCGATCGGCCGGCAGATTCTGCACCAACTGGTTGAATTCGATTACCGAGGTATGCTGTTTCCGGTGAACTTCCAGGCGGATTTCATTCACTCGATGAAAGCCTATGCTTCCGTCAGCGCCATTCCTGACCCCGTGGATTTGGCGATTATCGTGGTGCCGCGCGATTCTGTAGAGGAGGTCGTGGACGATTGCGGGAAGAAGGGCGTGAAGGGCCTGGTGGTCATCACGGCGGGGTTTTCTGAGACGGGTGAAGAAGGCAGGAGGATGGAGGCGGAACTGGGTGCTCAGATTCGGCGTTATGGAATGCGCATGATCGGACCCAACTGCATGGGGTTGATCAACACCGAGCCGGCGGTTCACATGGACTGCACGTTTGCGCCCACGCTTCCGCTTTCCGGGCGGATCGCGTTCATGTCGCAGAGCGGAGCGCTGGGAGTCGCCATCCTGAACATCGCCCATCAGCTCGACCTCGGCTTCTCCTACTTTGTAAGCCTGGGCAACCGAACTGATGTCTCGCCCAATGAGCTGCTGCGTTACTGGGAAGACGATCCCAACACGGACCTCATCCTGATGTACCTGGAGTCGATCGGCGATATCAAGAGCTTTATGCAGATCGCTCGCCGAATCTCGAAACGGAAGCCCATCCTGGCGGTCAAGTCGGGCCGGACCGCGGCGGGAGCAAAGGCAGCCATGTCACACACCGGAGCGCTTTCGGCGCTCCAGGGTCTCGACCTCGCTGCGGACGCGCTTCTGGAACAATCCGGAGTTATCCGGGTGAACACCGTGGAAGAGCTTTTCGACTTGGCTATGGGTTTTTCGAAGAACCCGCTGCCGCGCGGCAACCGCCTGGGGATTTTGACCAATGCGGGCGGCCCAGCGATCATGGCTACGGATCGGGCCGTCAATCTTGGACTGCGGATTGGTGAGCTTTCCCCGAGGACTTGCCAGGAGCTTCGCCGCCTTTTGCCGCCCGAGGCGATCGTGCAGAACCCCATCGACATGACTCCTCGATCCGACCGCAGCAAATATGATGCTTGCGCACAGATACTCCTCGAGGACGAAGGGATTGATTCGCTCCTGGTGGTGTTTGTTCCTCCGATGATGATCGATGCGATGGAAATCGTCGAAGGCCTCGAGGCGGTGCGAAAAAAGTGTGACAAGCCGATCTTCGGCGTGTTCATGGCCCCCGACGAATTCTTTCAGAAGCTGAACGAGAAGCATCCAGGCCACATGGCGATCTACTTGTTCCCCGAGTCGGCGGTGCACGCTTTGGCTGCGCTGGACCGCCATCGGCAGTGGCGCGAGAAGCCTCTCGGCAAGGTTCGGAGTTTCGACATGGATCGCGAGGCGGCCATGGAGTTGCTCAACGAGGTCGGCCGCCAAGGGCGTTCCGAATTGACTCCCCTGGAAGCACAAAGGCTTGTCGAGTGCTATGGCATTTGCGCGGCTCGATCGACGTTCGCAACGGACATAAAAGAGCTTGGTGGAGTTGCGCAACAGGTGCGCTACCCAGTCGTGTTGAAAGCCGTTGCACCCGGCCTCGTGCACAAGACAGAGGCGGGCGGCGTGAGGCTGGATATTCATACGCCGGAGGAGTTGATAGACGCCGCTCAGAAAATGACGGACGAAGTGAAGCGGCGTCTCCCGCCTTCGGCTGTCCCCGAGGATCATTTGGGCTTTCTGGTGCAGGAGTATGTGCGCGGCGGGCGCGAGGTCATTGTGGGCATGACGCACGACCCCAAATTCGGGCCGCTGGTAATGTTCGGCTTGGGAGGCATCTACGTGGAGACTTTCAAGGATGTTGTCTTTCGCGTGCCGCCGATCACCGATCTCGAGGCGCGGGAGATGATCCGTCAGATCCGTGGCAGCCGCCTTCTCGAAGGAGTGCGCGGCGAGCCCGCTGTCGACTTGGAAAAGCTGACGGAAATCCTAGAGCGCTTCTCCCAACTCGTCGAAGATTTGCCCCAACTCGCCGAGATGGACATCAACCCTCTGATGGTTTTTCCTGATGGCGAGGATTTTCGCGCCGTCGATATCCGCGTGCGCTTGGCAGAGAGCCGCTAGAGAGAACTTACCACTTTCCAGTTTCTAATTTCTAGTTTCTGATTTCTCATCTCCCGCTTCCCCTGCTGGTTCCTCTTCTAAATCCTTCGCGAATACGGCATAGCCGGGGTTAGGCGGGAAAAGTTTGACCATTAGGGTCATGCGGCGGCGCAACTGCTGGAGGGGCAGGTGTTGAGGTCCAACGCGGATCTGAACGTCATGCCACAATCCGTGCATGTATTCAGCAAGGGTGCTCACCAGGGAGACGTCTCGGTAGGGCTCGTACTGAAGCCGGCTGCGGCGCCAGGGACGAATGGCCAGAAGTGCCTGCTTGGCCGTCAGAGATTCCTCATCGATCTCGCCGCGCACTCCGTGGCGAAGTTCTTCTTCCAGGAGTTCATCATAGGCGGCGAATTCCGAAACGGTCAGACGCGGCCGCAGCAATTCGGCGACGCTGGCCAGGAACTCGAATCCCGTATCGTGGGCGTCAACTTCCCGGCAAGTGAGAATGAGATTGGTTCTTGCACTGGTCTCGACCCACGCGGCGGTGTGGGATTCCCCTTGCGGCTTTGCGGTGCAGATGACATCCCCTGACTCCATGCAAGCGATATAAGGGACTATCAGAATTCGAAGGGGGCCGATCCGCTCCGCGATCTTCGCCGGCACCGCTTGCGCCGGTTCTCGCACCATCGTGCGATCCTCGGCGGGGGTCAGCGTGATCATGGAGTGTATTTCCCAGCCGTGGGCCAAATGGGAAAGCGGCACGAAATTTCCCAGGATGTACTCGCTGATGGGGGTGCCGTCCGCCGCTGGAGTTTCCGAAATGCTCAAGTTTCACCGTCCCGCTTGCGCTGCACTGCTGATCAGCAGGCCTGGTTGCCAGAGAATATTCTGAGCAATTCTGCTCCGTCTGTCCAGCGGCGATTCAACGTTGATCGGCGAATCCAAAGAGCAGACCCTCATGAACCCGCCCTATTTGGACATCGACCAAGGTGTTGGGCAGAAGGTTTGAGCCGGCGAGGACAATCTTCAAATAATTACTGCTGAGCGACACGCGCTCACCACCTTGTGATTCATCCAGTGTGAGCGCGGAGAGCGTGCAGCCGACTTGCGCCTGAAGGAAGGCATGCCGCTTGCGAGCGAGCAGGGCGCGGATCTCATTGGCACGCTCGTGGGCCACCCGGCCGTTCACCTGCTGGGATGCGGCCGCAGCGGGCGTTTGCGGCCGCGCCGAATACGGAAAGATGTGCAGATAGGTGAAAGGCAGCGATTCGATGAATGCGGCGCTGGCGGCGTGGTCCGGGTCTGTCTCGCCTGGGAAGCCCACCATCACGTCCGCGCCGATGCCGGCATTGGGGATTTGCTCGCGAATGGCGAGAATGCGCTCGGCATATTGTGAGGGCCAATACCTTCTGTTCATGAGGCGGAGGATCCTGCTGCACCCGCTCTGCAACGGGATGTGGAAGTGCTGCGCCAAACGTGCCTTGCCGGCGGCCAACTTGATGAGCGAGGGAGTAACGTCCATCGGTTCAATCGAGCTTATGCGGAGGCGAGCGATGGCAGTCTCGTTCAGCAGTCTTTCGAGGAGACTCAGAAAGGTAATGCGGCGGTCAAGGTCGCGCCCATAGCTTCCCAGGTTAATCCCGGAGAGAACGATCTCTTTGTAGCCGCTCCTTTCCAGTTCGCGGACTTGCTCGAGCACTTTCGCGGGCGCCAGGCTGCGGCTGCGCCCACGGACGAAGGGAATCACGCAAAAGGAGCACCGCGCGTTGCACCCATCCTGAACCTTGAGCGTTGGACGTGTGCGGTCGTCAGGAAATACGGGAGCATAATGGAATTCCTCGCTGATTTCTCCCACCAGGACCAGGGGTTGTTGAAGAGCCCCTGGCCGCGCGGTTGGAGCGGGAAAGCAGTCGGCGGGCGAATCGGAAATCGTTCGGATGGCTTCGAGTTGCCGAATCTGCACAAGTTCTGTTTGTCCTTCTGCTTCTGACTTCTGATTCCTGACTCCTGACTTCTGAGTTCCGACTCCTGACTCCTGGCGCAAGTTCGAACTGATCAGGTTCGCAACAACATGCTTGTGGGAATTTCCGACTACCCAGGTGACACCGCCCAACTGAGCGATTTCGGAAGGCGAACGCTGCGCGTAGCAGCCGGTTATCAGAATCCGGCAGCGCGGGTTTGCCCGGTGGATGCGCCGGACCAGTTGCCGAACCTCGGCATCCGCCCTGCCGGTCACGGTGCAGGTGTTCAGAATCGCCACCTCGCTCGCGGCGACGTCCTTTACCTCTTGAAGCCCCGATTCAAGCAACTGCTTCTTGATCGCAGCACCGTCGGCCTGGCTCGCGCGGCATCCGAAATTGAGAATTTGGAACGTGGCCATATTCGGAGATCGGACAGCGGCGCTGCAGTGCCCTGCGGCGGCCTCACTGATGCGGGACCACCATCGCTATCCCAAACTGACTTATAGGATTGCACACTTTACCCCGAGGTTGCCAGGCGGGAAGTATGGAACGTGGAATCAGGCGGGGCTGGGGGAAACCCGCCGTTGCTGGAAACACTCCCGGCAATACACTGGCCGGCCCTGAGTCGGCTTAAATGGAACGGTCGTTTCCTTACCACATTGAGTGCAGGTGGTCGTGGTTTCCACCCGATGGTGGGTCTGGCCGTTCAGGGATTGACTCCGCTTCGCCTTGCAGGTGCGGCAGCGCTTGGGTTCATTCTTGAAGCCCTTGTCGGCGTAGAAGAGCTGCTCCCCGGATGTGAAGACAAACTCCGACCCGCAGTCCATACACTTCAGGACCCTGTCCCGGTAGTCCATCGGCGCACTCCTCCGCTCGAACAGGGCCCCACCCGCTAGGAACAAAGCAAGGGCCCGACGCCGCGAGGCTTGTGTCGTTCCCCTTATCGCGCTGCTTCTGAATCCCTAGTCCTGTTCGTGCCTGGCCTTCTTGCGTGCTCGCTTGCGAGCTAAGGCCGCTTTGACTCGCTTCTTCTCACCAGGTTTTAAGTAAAACGAATGTCGTTTGATCTCTTTTATGATGTCTTCCTGTTGCACCTTTCGCTTGAAGCGGCGAAGCGCGTTTTCCAAGGACTCTCCGTCCTGAAGTCTTACTTCAGCCAAACGATCAACACCCCCATTTCAAGTTGAAATGATGAAATCGCAATAACTACAGTACTGCAGTCATTCTGACCGATGGAAGGGGGACAAGTCAAGGATATTTTGGGAAGATCAAACCCTCAGCGGGCCTTGACCCTTTGAGCAGCTTATGTTACGGTCAGCCGCGAGCCCTTGTCAGGTCGCGGCACACACGGTAAAGCAGATGGCTGAACTGATTAAAGTAGACCAAGCACGACTGGGATTCCTGTTGGAATACGCGGTTCGCATAATCATTTCGGGCAAGGTTGTGGCCTTTCCAACCGACACGTTTTACGGTTTGGGCGCTGATCCTTTCAATCTGGCCGCGGTGAGCGAGGTGTTCCGAATCAAGCGCCGCACCGCGGACCGGCCTCTTCCCCTGTTGGTGGCGTCAATCGATCAAGCGGCGGATCTGACTCGCGACCCGCCTCAGCTTTTCTTCACCCTGGCAAAGAAGTTCTGGCCGGGCCCCCTGACTTTGGTGGTTCCCGCCTCTCGCCAGATCCCGCTGAAGGTCACGGCCAACACCGGCAAAGTGGGCCTTCGCTGGCCGCACGCGCTCTTGGCGACAGCCTTGATTGAAGCTTCGGGGCGGCCTTTGACGGGAACCAGCGCCAACCTTTCGGAACTGCCCGCATGTTCCACCGCAGAAGAGGTGAATCGGCAGATCGGCGATCTTCTGCCCTTGATCCTGGATGGAGGTCCCACCCAAGGAGAGCTGGCCTCAACGGTGCTCGACTTGACGGGCGAACGTGTGCGCATCCTGCGACCCGGCGGAGTGCCGGAGTCCGAATTGAAGGAGTTTCTGGGCTGATTCACTTGCGTGTTCGCCATGGAGTTCTCGGTATCCTGCTGCTGGCGGCGCTTGCTCTAGCCTACGCTGAGAGATCGCTCTATCGGGCTATCCGCGAGCAGGCGGCGCGAGACGAAGCCGCGCCTGCTGATGCGATCGTGGTCTTCGGCGCGGCCGAATATAACGGCGCACCCTCGCCTGTTCTCAAGGCCCGGCTCGATCATGGCTTCAACCTCGAGGAGCACGGCCTCGCGCCCCTGGCGATCACGACCGGCGGCAGCGGCGGCGACCGCCAATTCACTGAGGCCGGCGTGGGGCGGGATTACCTGATCCAACGCGGCGTGGCGGAAGCCAAAATCCTGGCGGACACCCGGAGCCTGACCACTTATGACAGCGTCAAGACCGTAGCCCTGCTGCTGCGCCAGCGCCAAATGCACACCTGCATCGCCGTGAGCGACGGCTTCCATCTTTACCGAATCAAACTGATGTTCCGCGCGCTGGGTGTCACCGCTTATGCCTCACCGGATCCCGACAGTCCCATCGAAGCCGATTCCTATCTCCTCACGCTCTACTCGCTGCGAGAAATGGCGCTCGCAAGCTTGTGGTATGTGGGCGTCCGGGAGTAGTTGGCGTTGAAGGTGTAAAAAGACACTGACTGACCGGTAGTGCTAACCGTAGCGGGCGCGGGCGCGGTACGCGAGGGCGAGTGTTTCGAGAAGTTTTTCAGGTTCCTGCGCGTCTTGTGCGGTCAGGTCAAGGCGCCCGGAGATGCGCTGCACGATCTTTCGCGCCGCGTCGCGCCGGACAACTTCGGCGAGTTCTTTGCGGCGCAGGAGGAACGCTTCCACCAACTGGAACTCTCCCGGCGTGAGGTGCAAAACGTCGAATCGCGCCCCGCCTGAAGGAACCGGTGATTCCCATCGCAGCCCGCCATCCAACACAGGAGCTTTTTCATGGACTACCACCGTCCCCGCCACGTAATCGCCCAGGCGCTGGCTCTTGGCGCTGAGCAGGGCGCTGATGATGGCTACCCCATACAGGACTGGAATACTGTCAATGATACGAAGCAGGTTGCGCGCCACCGCTTCATACACCGTGATCGGCCGGCCGGATTCCTCGATGACACGCAGGTTCATCAGGCGCTTGCCAGGGGTCTGGCCGTTCCAGATTGCTTCGAAGATCGCAAAGTACCCGGATTGGAGGAGGAACAGGAGTAGCGCAGCAAGGGCCGCGGCCCAGACGCCTCGCACGGGCTTGTGCAGCCCTCTCAACCCTGCGGCGTAGACGCTTCCACCCAAGATCGCCCAACCGATAATCTGAAGCGCTGTGTCTAAAGCCAGCGCCAGAAATCGACTGCCGATTCCCGCCAATGGGAATTCGAGAGGAATCTGTTCGGGTGTCTCAATAACCAGGTTATCCATAGAGACTCGAAACTCGAAACTGGAAAATGGAAACTGGAAAATGGATAATTGGCAATCATGTCTGTCATTCTGAGCGAAGCGAAGAATCCCGGCAGTTTCTTATTGTTGGACGCCTTAAGAACAACTGCAGAGATCCTTCGCTTCGCTCAGGATGACAGACTGCGCTTATCTTCACACTTTCTCACGCGGCAGGCTAAACTATGTCGCCCCGACGTGTCGGCGCTGACTTATGCCATGAACTTTGGTTACGCTACGCTACTTTCGAGTTTCCAGTTTCTATTTTCCAGTTTCCAACCCAATGATTAGCTCACGCTGGATCGAAAAACGCAAGCCGTACTGGGATCGCCTGGCATTGATCATTGAGAAGGCCGGGCGCCGAGGCTTGGGTGTTCTGTCCTATGCGGAGCTGAGCGAACTGGGCTTGCTCTACCGCCAGATTGCCGCGGATTTGGCCGCGGTGCGCGAAGACCCTTTAAGCCGGCCCTGGGCCGGGTACCTCAATCAGCTTCTGGCCCGCGCCCACAACCTCATCTACATGGGCCGCACGGTGCGGCCGCGCTCCATCCTGGGTTTCTATGGCCGCGAGTTTCCCCGCCTCTTCCGCGAGACGTGGAAATACACGGCTCTGGCATTCATGCTGTTTATCGCCGGGGCAATAGCGGGGTTTTTGGCCACACTCGCGGACCCTGCGTTGCAGCGCGTCTTCCTCGGTCCCGAAATGAGCGCCACAATTGACCGGCGGGAGATGTGGACGCACTCCGTCGTCACCATCGAACCGCTGGCCTCGAGCGCCATCATGACCAACAACCTAACCGTTTCCTTCACGATGTTCGCTGCCGGAATAATCGCCGGTGTCGGCACGGTTTATCTGCTGGCGATGAACGGCGTGATGCTGGGGGTCATCGGTGCGGCATGTTGGCAGGCGGGGATGAGCTTGCAGCTTTGGTCGTTTGTCGCGCCGCACGGAATTCTGGAATTGCCGGCGGTGTTTATTGCAGGCGCTGGGGGCCTGCTGCTGGGCCGCGGCCTGCTCTTTCCCGGCGAATTGCCGCGCCGCGAGTCCGTTGCTCTCTACGGAGGGCAGGGGGTTCGCCTAGCATTAGGAATTATCCCGCTCTTAGTGTTGGCAGGCGTGCTGGAGGGATTCTTTTCTCCGTCCGGCCTGCCGGTGGCAGCAAAGTTCGCGTGTTCGGGAGCGGCGGGGGGGTTGCTGGTTCTTTATCTGAGAAGCAGTCGAAAGTCAAGAGTCGAAAGTCAAGAGTCGAAAGTCGAGTAGGCTTAGACCTTCGAGACAGCGTCTTTTCGGCCTTTGAACTCTTGACTTTCGACTTTCGACTCTCGACTGCCTTGACTCGCGTGCCCACTCCCATATAATGTGAACCGCAAAATGAACGCCCCAAGACCAAGGAGATCTCAATGAGAGCTAATTCGTGGAGTCGAAGATCATTTCTGCGCGCCGCCGGAACCGCCGGAACGGTTGCGTCTGCGGCCAAAGTAATGCGGCTCGAGCGCCTGCTGGCGGCATCCCAATCGGTTGCAGACCACCCGCCCGCGGAGGTTGCGAAAGACGAGTTCTACTGGCGGGAGATCCAATTGGATTTCAAGTTGGACCGCACCATCATCAACCTGAACAACGGCTTTACCTGCCCGACTCCCCGCGTGGCGCTCGAGGCGGAATGGCGATATATGGACATGATCAACATGTCGCCCATCTTTTATCAGGGGCCGATTGCGGGCCGCATCGAGACCATCCGGCTGCGCATGGCCGAGGAGTTTGGATGCGACCCGGAGGAGATGGCCCTGACGCGCGGCGCGAGCGAGTCGCTCCAAATCGCGCAAAACGGAATCGACCTTAAAGCCGGCGACGAAGTGGTCACGACCGAACAGGATTATCCCCGTATGCTGACGACGTGGGACCAGCGCATGCGGCGGGAAAACATCAAAGTGACCCGCCTGCAATTCCCCGTCCCCACAACGGGCGACGATCTCTACCAGCGGTTCGAGAAGGCCATCACGCCGAACACGAGAGTATTCCACTTCTGCCACGTCACCAACTTGACGGCGCAGATGTTTCCCGTAGCGCGGATTTCGCGCCTGGCGCGCTCGAAGGGGATCGTGACGATCGTCGACGGTGCCCACGCTCTGGGACATTTCCCCTTCAAGCTGAGGGAACTCGAGTGCGACGCGTACGGCGTCAGCCTGCACAAATGGCTGCTGGCGCCAATCGGCAACGGCTGCCTGTATGTTCGCAAAGAGACGATTCCGAGATTCTGGCCCCTGCAGGCTGCGCCCGAACAGCAGGACGACGACATCCGAAAGTTCGAGGCCATCGGGACACACCCCTGGGCCATCAGGGCGGCGCTCGGTGAAGCTCTGGCTTACCATCAGGCGATCGGCACGGAGCGGAAAGCGGCGCGACTGCGCTATCTGAACTTGCGCTGGATCAACGCCCTCAAGGCGTATCCGCGCGTCAAGGTGCTGACGGATTTCAGTGAACCGCCGCAGGCTTGGGGCGTGGCGGCCGTGAACATCGAGGGAATCGATGTCCGCGATCTCGCGAAGTTCCTGATGGACAAATACCGGATCATCGTCGTACCGCTGGTGGGCGGAGCCCCGCCCAACCAGGTATTCGATTACCAGGCCCTGCGGGTGTCTCCGAACATTTACACAACGCTCGAGGAAATCGATACGTTCATCAAGGGCATGGAAGAGGCAGTGAAGAATGGCGTGCCGTCTACGCAGGCGTCGCGTAACCAGTCCATGGAGAAGTGGTTCGTGTAGATGGACAAAGAGCCCTCTCCCGTGGGGAGAGGGCTGAATTTGCGATTTATCTTCCCAAGGGAGACGGCTGTGTATTCGTCCTCCACGAAAGGAGGTTTCATATGAAGCGTTTGGCACTTTGCGCGGCAACGGCATTGGCTCTCGTCTTGGGAGCAGCGAACGCATTCGCCCAGGGCACTTTTAAAATCCCTTTCACCTTCCAGGCCGGGGGCAAGAGCCTTCCCGCCGGCGTATACCAAGTCGGCCCGAAGGACAACAATCAGCTTACGCTGCGGCAGGAAACGACTGGCAAGGAATTCCAGGTTCCCTTCACGAAGCGGCTGGCGCAGCCTAGCCCGCCTCTCGCAGAGCCCCAGTTGGTCTTCGATGTGGTGGGGAATTTCGCGCCGTCTTATACGGAATACGTGACGGATTACGTTCTGGCCGAAGTCTGGCTGGAAGGCGCGGACGGATTCCTCGTGCATACGCTGAAGGGCGCGCACAAGACCCAGATAATCAAAGGCCAGAAAGCTAAACAGGACGTAGCGGCACTCCATGGCGTACCCTCCCTACTCTCCATACAACCGCGGCACACGCTTGCCGATCAGGCAGAGGACCTCATAGGGGACGGTGTCCAGCATCTGGGCGATGTCGAGGGCGGAAACCGAGGCCTGCGGCGATTGGCCGAGCAGCATGACCTCGTCGCCGACGTTGACGCCGGGGATGTCGGTCACATCCAGAAGTGAGAGGTCCATGCTGATGTTGCCGACCAGGCGCGCCAATTTGCCGCCCACGATGGCGTGGCCGCGATTGGAGAGCGCGCGGCTGAGGCCATCCGCGTAACCCACCGGCACGGTGGCAACGCGCGACGGGCGCCGCGTGTAGAAAGCCTCGCCGTACCCCAGGGGCGTGCCGGTCGGGACGTCCTTCAGGTAGACAACTCGGGATTTGAAGGTGAGCACCGGCTCAAACTCGGGAAGGTCCGGAATTTGTTTGTCCGGCGGCAGCACCAGCGGCATGCAGTAACCGTAAAGCAAGCCTCCGATGCGAATCATGTTTTCGGGAAACTCGCGCCGAGAGAGCAACGCGCCGCTGTTTGAAACATGCACCCATTCCGGTTCGATTCCCGCCGCCTTGAGCTGTGCAAGGGCGGTGCGGAATCGCTCGGCTTGCAGTTCCGTATGGGTGGCCACCAAATCCTCGGCGGAAGCAAGGTGCGTGAGCAGGCCGGTTAAGCGCACCCCCTCGAGCGAGAGGTAATGCTCGAGGAAAGCCGCCAGCCGGTCGGGCGGCACTCCCAGCCGCCCCAATCCCGTATCCACTTTGAGATGGAATTCGATGGGCCGGCTGTAGCGCTGAGCGCACTCGGCGTAGGTGTCGAGGCGTGCCGTCGAGGAAAGCGTAGGGGTGAGATGAAACTTCACCAAATCCGCCGGGTCGCTCATGTAGAGGCCGCCCAGCAGCAGAATTGGCTGCTGGATGCCCACGGCGCGCAGTTCCAGGGCTTCTTCAACGCTCGCGACCCCGAACCAGTCCGCACCGCACTGGCCAAGGCAGTTCGCCACCGCGACCGCACCGTGCCCATAGGCATCCGCTTTGACCACCGCCATCACTTTGCGCGGGCCGGCCAATTGCCTGATGCGTTCATAGTTGCGGCGCAATCTGGAGAGCGAGATCTCGACCCATGTGGGACGGAGCAGTTTGTCGGCGGGAAGGTTCACGGTTGTTCCGGAAGGATTCACCACAGAGGGCACAGAGAACAGAGAGAAGAAACTTCCGATTTTCCTCTGTGTTCTCTGTGCCCTCTGTGGTGAATCTTTTGCTAGATTGCGGTTCTGCCTCTCTTATTCGTTGTTCGAGCTCTGATCGTGGATCAGGTTTGCAAATTTGGCGTACGGTCTCATGAAAACGACGGGAACGTCGCCGGTGGGGCCGTTGCGCTGCTTGCCGACGATCAATTTCATCTCAATTCCACGCCGCTCCGCCTCACCGTCCACTTCGCCTTCCTCCGCCGGCTTGCGCTCCCGGTAGATGAAGATGACCACGTCGGCGTCCTGTTCGATCGATCCGGATTCACGAAGGTCCGACAACTGAGGCCGCCCGTGCCCAGGGCGCTGCTCGGGGGCGCGGCTCAGTTGTGAAAGTGCCAGAACCGGAACCTTTAATTCCTTGGCGATGCTCTTCAAACCGCGAGAAATGTAGCTGACCTCTTGGGTGCGATTCTCGAAGCGGCCCTGGCCTGACACGAGCTGAAGGTAATCCACAATGACCAGGTCCAGGCCCTTTTCCATTTTCAGGCGGCGCGCTTTGGTGCGAATCTGCATGATGCTCAAGGCGGGCGTGTCTTCGATCAAAAGTGGAGCTTCAGCGAGGCGGCCCAACGCAAGGGTCAATCTCTTCCATTCTTCGCGACTCGCGAACCCGCTTCGGAGCCTGTGGCTGTCGGCTTCCGCTTCCGAACACAAGAGACGGATGACCAACGATTCCTTGCTCATTTCAAGCGAGAAGAGTCCCACCGTCTTCTTATTCTTGATGGCGGCATGGGCTCCGATGTTGAGCGCTAGGGCGGTCTTGCCGAGGGACGGGCGGGCGGCCACCACGACCAGTTCACCGGGTTGGAGTCCCGAGGTCATGTTGTCGAGGTCGACGATGCCGGTTTCAACGCCGGTCACGCGCTGGCCCCGCTCCATGAGGCTCTCGATGCTCCCAAAACTCGACCGCACAATGTCGCTGATGTTGGCGAAGCCCGATTGGACTTTCTGCTCCGCGATCTCGAACACCTGGCTTTGAGCCAGGTCAATCAGGATATCGGGGTCGTCAGTTCCCTCCAGACAACGGGAAATCACGTTGTGCGAGGCATTGATAAGACGGCGGAGGATTGATTTCTCCCGGACAATGCGGGAGTACTCGGAAACCGCAACGGAGGTTCCGACCGGCACGCCATCGGTGAGCGCAGCAAGGTAAGCGGCCCCCCCGGCCTTCTCGATCTGCCCGTCTTTGGAGAGTTCCTCGGAGAGCGTTACCAGATCGATGGTGCGGTTCCTCTCCGAGATGGCGATCATTTTATCGAAAGTAATGCGGTGCGCTTCCGAGAAGAAGTCGTCCTTTCCGACTCCTTCTAAAGCAAGATTGAGGGCCGAATTATCTAGAAGTATGGAGCCGAGCACGGCCCGTTCCGCTTCCAGATTTTGAGGTACTACTCGTTCCTGGTCGGCATTGCTAGGCATGGAAGGAAAGTGTTCCTGGATTGTCAGAGAAATAATCGCAGAAGGAATTATAGCAGACGGGGAAGGCTGCGGGGGGGAGAGAAAATTCTAAATGTGTCATCCTGAGCGAAGCGAAGGATCCCTGCAGTTGTTCGCAGATCTGGCCGATAAGAAACTGCGGAGATCCTTCGCTTCGCTCAGGATGACAGCCGGTTGATTCTTCCCGCACCTCCAGTATATTCCGAAGCTACTGGGCAGCCGGCTCTGCTTCCTTAGCGGGTGCGGGCGCGGGCGCCGGCGCTGGGGCTTCAGGTGCGGGTTGGGCCTTTAGCTCTCCTTCACCTTCCACCCTCACTTTGACGAAAGCGGTTACGTCCCGGTGGAGTTTGATCGGGACATCGTATTCACCTAAGACTTTCAGCGGTGTTGTGAGAGCGATCTTGCGCTTGTCGATGACGTAGCCTTGGGCCGCCAGTTTCTCGGCGATGTCGATGGCGGTGACCGAACCAAAGAGCGTTCCCTTTTCGCCGGATTTTCGAGTCAGGGTTACGCTGACACCCTGAAGCAGGGTCGCAAGGTCCTGCGCATCGCCCCGTTCCTTCGCTTCCAGCTTAAGAAACCGGATGCGCTGCTGCTCCATCCACTTACGGTTCTGGGGATTAGCCGCGACTGCCATCTTCTTGGGCAGAAGATAGTTGCGCCCATAACCGTCAGCGACTTTCACCACCTGCCCTCTTGATCCAAGCTTGTCAATATTCTCGAGCAAAATTACATCCATCGTTCACTCCTTCTGGGGCCGGGGACTAGCGGCTAGGGGTTAGGGCCGGAGCTTCACAAGGTTCCCAGGTCCTAGCCCCTAGCACCTGTTTTTTAGACGCCGGTCGAAAACGGCAACAACGCGATGTTGCGCGCGCGCTTGATTGCCAAGCTCAAAGAGCGTTGGTGGGTTGAGCACGTACCCGTAAGGCGGCGAGGGAGAATCTTGCCTCGTTCGGAAATAAATCCGCCCACCAGGCGGGCGTCTTTGTAGTCGATGACGTCAATCGCTTCCTCGCAGAACTTGCACACCTTGCGCCGCCGGAAGAACTGCTTCTTGGGGCCTGGAGGTCCGCCCTCCCGCCTGCCTTGCGGGCGCTCCGGGTCTCCGGGATTGTTTCGAGGTACTGGCATATTGATCTACTCCTTCAGTAGGTGTGAGGAAATCCGGTCCTTGCAGCCGTCCGTGGGGCGAGAACAACCCGCGCCTCCGCGCGCCCCAACATGACGGCGCCGCGAGAACGAATTCATCACGCTGGGGGTGCTTCCGCAGCTTGCTGTGGCGCCGGAGCCGCAGCCGGCTTGGAACGCCGCTTCTTCGACTCCTGTTTTGAGCGCAGCGCCTTGAATTTCTCGGCGCGCTCCAAGTCTTCGTCAATCCGCACCGTCATGAATTTGATCACCGTGTCGATCACCTTCAAGCGGCGCTCAAACTCTTTGACGGTATCGCCGGAACCTTGCAGCCGGAAGAGAACATAGATACCCTCCCGTTGCTTCGCCACACGATAGGCGAGCCGGCGGCGGCCCATCTTCTCAACTTTTTCGAGCTTGCCGCCCGTCCCCGTCACCACGCCTTCCATTTGGGAAATTAGTTTCTCGACGTCCTCTTCGGTGGCGTCGGGCCGGACAATGAAAATAATCTCGTAATTACGCATGGAACCTCACGATGGTTGCGGTGAAACCCGCCGGTTAAAGCGGTTCATCGCCTTTTGAGAACCTTCTCGCAGAATGACGCGCACGGCTTCACAGGCCTGGCCGAGCATTTGAGACACGGTTTCCAGCTCCGACCGGCGGAAACGCCCCAGCACGTACGACACCATGTCACCGATGGGCTGCTCCGAGCCGACGCCCATACGAACGCGCACGAACTCGCTGGAATTGAGCGCGCCCATGATGGACTTCAGTCCGTTGTGACCGCCCGCGCTGCCTCGTGGCCGAATGCGCAAACTGCCCAAGGGGAGTGCCGCATCGTCCACAACGACAATGAGATCGCTGACCTCGAGGCCGTATTTCTCTAACAGCCTGGCCACGGCCATACCGCTCAGATTCATGTAGGTCTGTGGCTTGGCCAGAAGAACCTCCTGGCCCTCCAGGCGCGCCGCAGCCGTCAGCGCTTGAGCTTCGCGATGCGCCAACTCCAAGCCACATTCCCGGGCCAGGAGGTCCACAGCCATAAAACCCAGGTTGTGGGGCGTCTGCTGGTATTCGGCGCCGGGGTTTCCTAAGCCCACGATCATCTTCTTCATTGCGCCTACAACGAAATTTCAAATTCCAAATCTGAGATTTGAAAACGGAAGATCAGATATGAGATCTGAAATTTGAAACCTGAAATTTGAAATCTAATTCGAATTTCCGGAAGCCTATTTGCTTTCCTTCTTGCCTTCTTTCTTGCTCTCCTTCTTGCCTTCTTTGGCTTCCTTGGTTTCCTTCCCTTCCTTGCCTTCGGGCGCTGCTTCTTCGCCTTCTTCCGCTTCGCCCTTGCCCTTGCGGATGACCTCGGGCTCGGCCGGAGCAGCCGCAACTTCCTCGCCGGCAGGCTTCACTTCTTCTTCCGCCCTCAACTCGACCACATGAGCGACCACGCGCGTGGGATCCGTCAAGATCTTGACTTTCGGATCCACCGGCAGGTCTGAAACGCGAAGGTTCTTGCCCAACTCCAGTCCGCTTACGTCGGCGACGAAGTGTTCCGGAATATCGTCAGGAAGGCATTCCACCTCCACTTCCCGGAGTACAAACTCGAAGATCCCGCCTTGCACCTTCACGCCCACGGGCTCTCCGGTGATCTGAATCGGAACCTGAAGTTTGAGTTTTGCATCGCGGGCAATCCGCACTAAGTCAACGTGCAGAAGATGGCCGTCGACCGGCTCAGTTTGCCACTCGCGAATCATGACTCGAGCGGGAGCTTTGCCCCGAATCTCGAGTGTGAAGATGGCATTGTGGCCGGATTCGGAGTGGAGAATCTGGAGAATCGCCTTCGGATCCACCTCCACCGGAATGGAAGGCCCTCCGCCCCCATAAACCACGGCAGGGATTCGCCCCGCCCGCCGTAAGCGCCGGGCAGCATTCTTGCCGAACTCCTGCCGCGCATCGACTTCCACTGCTTGAACCTGAGTCATAACATTCTACTCCTCAAAACCACTTGTCACCCCCGCCCAAGCGGGGGTCCATAGGACCGGGACAAGTTGGTTTCCCGCTTTCGCGGGAATGACGTAGTCTTCAATGGCGCCCAGACACCGGCCCTTTACTCGTTCAGATGAAGAGCTTGCTGACCGAAGTCTCTTCGTGAATGGAACGAATTGCTTGCGCCAGCAATTTGCCCACACTCAGCACTTGGATCTTCTCGCATCCCCTGGCCGCGGGCGGAAGCGGTATGGAATCGGTCGTCACGACCTGTTCGATTGGGGCCGCGCAAATCTTGGCGACGGCATTTTCCGCGAACACGCCATGCGAGCAACACGCATAGACCTTGGCGGCGCCCTTCCTGGTCAGCGCCTCGGCGCTTTTCGCCAGGGTGCCCGCGGTATCAATCATGTCATCGACGATGAGACAGGTCTTACCCTCAACCTCGCCGACTACGTTGAACATTTCCACGACGTTGGCGTCCTCACGACGCTTGTCGATGATCGCCAGAGGCGCGCTGAGCCGCTTGGCAAAGGCTCGGGCTCTTTCCACTCCGCCCGGGTCGGGAGAAACCACCACCGGGTCAGCCAGCTTCAGCTTTCGAAAATAACGCACTGTGACCGGCGTAGCGTAGAGGTGGTCCACGGGAATGTTGAAGAAGCCCTGAATCTGCCCGGCGTGCAGGTCAAGTGCCAACACTCGGTCGGTCCCCGCCGAAGTCAAGAGGTCGGCAACCAGTTTCGACGAAATGGGTACCCGCGGGCGGTCCTTGCGGTCCTGACGCGCGTAACCGTAATAAGGAATCACGGCCGTTATGCGCTCGGCCGAAGCGCGCCGCAGCGCGTCCAGCATCACCAGCAATTCCATCAGGTTGTCGTTCACCGGGTTGCAGGTGGGTTGAATAACGAAGACGTCAGCCCCGCGGACATTCTCGAGAATCTGAAGGCGGACCTCTCCGTCGGGAAACCGCCCCACGTATGCTTCCCCGAGGGGCACTCGTAGATGAGCGCATATCTCCCTGGCCAGAGCCGGGTGAGCATTACCACTAAAGACCTTTAGCTTGTGCTGAACAGGGTCCATGGCTGTCACTTCCTTGGCAAAACCGCAATTCGACAATCGAGAGCCGAACATTTAGGATGTGATCGAGATACGATTTTCGATTTTCGAATTTCCAAACTGGCTGGGAGGCCTGGATTCGAACCAGGGTTCCATGCTCCAAAGGCATGTGTCCTACCACTGGACGACCTCCCAACAGTAGACAGCGTCGGTGCGGCCCATGTGGTTGCCCTCGCGCAATCCCCTGCCGCCGGCCGGCTGCCCGCTACGCCTTTCACCGCTCGCAAAGCAGTCGCCAGTAATCACTTCGCGACAACGTGCGTGTCCGGAAAATGAGCCATCCTTTGGGGATTAGCTTAGATGCGTGGAGCAACTCACGGGCAGACTCGAAGAGCGCATAGACGGCGGAACCACTCCCCGTCAAAGACGCGATCTCGGCTCCGGCCCGGATGAGCTGCCGCTTCAAGCGCGCCAACTCAGGCCACCTTGCGAAAGCGACTCGCTCGAAGTCGTTCTCGGCCGGTCCCCAATTAAGCAAGGGAAATTGTGGCCACGCACCGACATCCTTAATGCTACGGGGTTTGGTCTGAGTTGTCAACCGCAAACCCGCCTGCTGATAGGCCTCTTTGGTGGAGATCGAGAATCCCGGAAAGACGACCAGACATTTTCGTGGCGGAAGGTCGGAGAGCGGATAAACGACTTCGCCCCGCCCGCACCCGAGTACCCGTCCACCCTGCAGAAAGAGGGGGACGTCCGAACCCAATGCGGCGGCCAAAGCAAGGCGACGGCTTTGCGGCAGGTTCGATCCGGTCAGCCGTTCCAAGCCCTCCAGCGTTGCCGCCGCATCGCTGCTGGCGCCTCCCAAACCGCTACCCGTGGGAATCGACTTTTCCAGTCGGGCCCGCACCCCGCCTCGATAACCACTTGCGCGCCGCCACAACGCGCAAGCCCGATACGCAAGGTTCTTGCTTCCACGCGGTATCTGCGGATCGTCGCACTCGAAGCGGATTCCTTCTTCCCTATCCGAGAGCGAAATCTCCAGCCGGTCGTGAAGCGCAATGGTCTGGTAAATGGTGCGGATCTCGTGATAGCCATCGGGGCGTTTGGCCAGGAGTTTCAGCCCCAGGTTAATCTTTGCGAAGGCGCGGAGACGAATGGAGTTCGGCAAGTTGGTAGAACCGGCGAGGCGGCTGCCGCCGAGAGTGTGGGAGAATCCACTGGCTCTCTGCCGGCCGTCTGTCATACTGATTATTCTCACAACTTCAGAGGCTTTACACCAGTCGGGCCGGCAGAGCCGTACACGGCGCTTGTGTTACTTCTGGGCGGCACGCTGCTTGGACAGGCGGCCCTTCAAGTCGTCGAGCTCTTTTTGCAGCTTAGCTGCCTGGTCAGCGTCAAAGTCGCTCGAAGCCGCCGTGGGCCATTGCTTGAGAGCGCGCTCCCATTCCTGTTCGGCCTGGCTATCTTTTCCCAGCCGCAGGTAGACATGTCCGAGGTGTTCAAGAATGGTCGGATCGTCGGACATCAGGCGCGCGGCCTTCTCGAGGTGGGGCTGGGCCAAGTCGCAGCGGTCCATCTTATAGTAGGCCCAGCCCAGGCTGTCAAGGTAAGCTCCGTTGTTGGGGTCCAAGCGCAAAGCCTTCTGGATGTACTTGACGGACTCATCCAGGCGCACTCCCCGGTCCGCGAGCATGTAGCCAAGATAATTCGCCGCCGAGGCATTCAAAGGGTCGGTGGCCAAGACTTTCTTGAATTGCTCTTCGGCCAAGTCGTACTTCTTCTGGCGTTCATAAATGGAGCCCAGCAAGAAGCGCGAGTACTCCTGCTCCTCGGGCTTGGAGCTGGCCGCCAGCGCCTGGTTGACAACCTGTTCTGCCTCGTCGAACCGTTTGGCCTGAATGTAGACCTGCGCAATGGAGAGGTAAAGCTCGCGATCAGCCGGCTTATTGTTCATCAGTGCCTGAAGCTGCTTGACCGCTTCGTCGACTCGCCCGAGCTCACCCACCACATAGGCACGGAGGATGTGCAGTTCCCGGTCGTCAGGTGATTTCTGCAGCGCCGCATCCAGTTCAGGAACCGCCTGCGACAATTGGTGGTTCATGCGCAGCGTGTCAACGATAAGCTGTTCGCCTCGCCCAATCTGCCCCTGCAAGGGCACAATCTGCCTGAAGGTTTGCAAGGCAAGGTCATACTTCCGTTGTTCGCGGTAGACCAAACCCAGTCTCTCAAGGAAGAGAGCGCGATTGTTCGCCGCCGCAGGCGAATACTTATCCCCAGGCTCCGCCGAGCCCTTGACCAGTCCTTGCAAAAGCTCGACGGCCTTATCCAGATTTCCCACCGCATCCTCGAGTAGGGCTTGCTGATAGGAAATCTCCTGGTTGCCCGACTTGTCAGACTGAAGGGCCTTGGCGCGTTCGAGGTCCTTGCGGGCCTCGTCGTAGCGGCCCTCCTGGCGATCAAGTTCCGACAATTTCAAATAGGTCGCCGCGTCGTCTGGGTCCGCCTTCAAAATCTTCTCATATTCAGCGCGTGCGCCCGGAGCGTTGCCAATGCCCAGCAATGCCTGCGCGTAAGCGCGGTGAAGCTCCTGATTCTCAGGGTCCTTAGCGATAGCCTTTTCGTAGGCGGCCACGGCGGAGTCGTAATCCCGCGTTTCAGCATACGAGTAGGCCAGCATGCCAAGCAGCCGCGTGTCCATGTCATCTTCCGGAATCTTCTTGAGCAATTCCGCCGCGCCCGCGTAGTCGCCTTGCTCAAAATCAAGCTGTGCTAGGCTGCTCAGGCCTTCCTTGGATTCAGGGTCTACATTCAGGACCTTCTTGTAGGCTTCTTCGGCTTTTTGAGGCTGATTGTTGATTGAGTAGAGGCGACCTAGAACCTGCCAGGAATCCGTGTCCGAGGGTTGGAGCCGGGTCAGGGCTTCCATGTGTTCAATGGCCTTGTCGAGGGCATCCTTGTTGACCTTTTCGGTCTGGTTGTCCCCCAGCATGTGCCAATAAATTCGCGCCAACAGGCGGTGAGCATCCGGATAGTCAGGGTCAGTCTTTAAAACATCTTCCGCTTCCTTGACCGCTTCCCCCACACGCGGCACGCGCCAGTAAAGCTCGGCCAACTCGACCCGCAAGAACAATGACTCGGGGTCGGCAGCGATTGCCAGCTTATACTCCGCAATTGCCCGGTCGACATAATCGGCGCGGTTGTAAACGCCCGCCAGCTCCTTGTATCTCCGCGCCAGCATGAAGTGGTAATAAGCTTCGGCGTGGTCCGAAGCCGGGGCAGCCGTGTTCGCAGACGGATTACCCGCCGTGGTGGGACTCGATTCCTGAAACGCCAAGAGCGTTGCGGCCCCCACAAAGACAAGACCCACCCCAAGCCCTAGTTTGTTGACAAATTTACGCATATTCCCTTTCCGCCCCGCAAAGTCTCAGAGGTTTAGATGCAGATTATCGCATAGGGGTACCGCGGTGTCAAAAATTGCCGCCTTTTCTCCGATTGCAGGCGCCCGAAGCCACCAAGCTGCTTACTGCCGAGCGTTGCGCGAATCGAGGGTGTATAATTGCATTCATCGGGAGGCGAGGCCTCCAATATCACGCATAATTCAAGGCGCGTCTGGACAGTTGACCGGCTAGACGGAAACGGGGTCGAGTGCGAGCGGGCAAGGTCGCACATCGGTTCCGATGACTGCTCAAAGGAGGAAACTATGCACATACTCTGGTGGATCGTGGTTGGGCTCATCGCAGGCTGGCTGACCGGAAAGATCATGAAGGGAACCGGATATGGTGTTATCGGGGACATCATTCTGGGCATCGTGGGAGCACTTGTTGGCGGCTTCGTCATGCGGCAACTCGGATTCGTCGGCCAGGGCGGCATGATCTACACGATTCTGGTGGCCGTGGGCGGCGCCATAGTGCTGACGGCGGTAGTTCGAGGTCTGAAGCGACTCTAGCGGAACAGCTCAGAGTTTCTCCCAATACTTCAGGCGCACGGCGGCGGTAAACTTGCTCGATTGAGGGATCACAACATGTCCCCGACTGCCGCCAATCGTTCCCTGGGCGTTCTGGGCAGAAATGCGAAGGGGAAAGCCGGAGGTGTCAGCGGTCTCGCAAGGACCGTTCTTGACAGCCTTTCAACCTGGTGTTAATTTCTGTTGTCGTAATTGTTCTTTGAAAACTTTGGTTCCTGTGGTGCCCCGGCAGAAACCGGGGGAAAAGGGAAGGCCGTGAGAATCGGCCGCGGTCCCGCCACTGTGATCGGCGAGCCAGTTCCTCGTAGTTCGTCATCCGACGGACAGCCACTTTTCCGAGTTGCGGAAAGGGAAGGCGGAGGAAAGGGCGATAACCCGAGAGCCAGGAAACCTGCCCAGGAACAGCAACTCGGCCTAACTCTTCGACGGAAAGAGTCCAGAGGAAGACTTCAGCCTTCCGATTCCGTAATGAGGGAATGGAAGGCTTTTTGTTTTCTTGCGCTCCTTCTGCTCGGGAGGTAGGGGTGGCCACGATAGCCGCCCTATAGCCGTGAACCTCGAGGAAGGAGACAACACGTGTTGAAAGTTCAAAGCTACAGATCAGAAAGCGGCATGCTAGATTCAGGATTCAGGAGTCCTAAGGTTGCGTTCGCGACGGGAAGTAACCCCTCACCCGTCCCGCGACGGCTGGTGAAAACGCCGTCGCAGGACACGCTCTCCCCTAGGGAGAGGGCTATCCTTCTGAATGCGTTACCACTGATTTTCGGATTGCTGTTGATGGTTCTCGCGCCCACGGCGGCGCGCGCGGCTACGATCAAGGGGACGGTGCTTGATCCAAGCGGGCGGGCCGTGGCGAACGCACAGGTCAGCCTGCTTCAGTCGCTCACGGTGCTGGATGAGCGCCAGACGGACGCCAAAGGGGAGTACGAGTTTGCAGGCGTCGCCAGGGGGTCATATCGTTTGGTGGCCAACGCGCCGGGCTTCGCAGCGTCGCCGGTGGATGTGGCGGTTCGCGAAGACCAGACGGCCAGCGTGGATTTGCATCTGGCGCTGAGTGCCGTGCAACAACAAGTTGTGGTTTCGGCGTCTCTCGAAGGGTCCCTGGCTCCTCAACTGGGCTCGTCGGTGTCCACGATTTCCGGCCAGGAGATCGATGACCGGGGAGCACAGAACATCACCGACGTTCTGCGCGGCGTTCCCGGAGTCGCCTTGGACGATACCGGGCGGCGGGGAGGCGTTACGGGGATGTTCATTCGAGGAGGAGACTCGAACTACAACCTGGTGATGGTCGATAGCATTCAATTGAACGAGTTTGGCGGCGACTTCGACTTCGCGCCTTTGCCTGCGGACGGCGTAGACCACATCGAAGTGACGCGGGGTGCAGAGAGTGCCCTGTTCGGCTCGAATGCCGTCACGGGAATCGTCAACATTGTGACCAGGCGGGGGGAAGGCTCGCCCCACTTCGACTTCCAGGCTGAGGGCGGGAATTTCACCACGCGCCGCTTCGTGACCGGCGGAAGCGGATTGACGCACGGGCTGAGCTGGGCTTACGACCTCTCGCGGCTGGACACCGGCGGGACCGTCCAGAATGACAATTATCGGAACCAGAGCGCCATTATGAGCCTTGGCTATGGGCGGAGCGAGCGTCGGCGCCTGGATCTTCACTTTTTCGGCAACGCTAATGATGCGGGCGCGCCCGGGCCTTATGGATCGGACCCGGACGATCTTTATTACGCGCCGATTTACCCAGGGGGGCCGTCAAACTACCAACTGGGCCTCACCACTCGCGATAAGCAGAACATGTTCGGCTACGAGGGAAGCTACTTCGAGCAATTCACCCCGGGCTTCCGGCTAGTGGGGACAGTCAGCGCGGCGACCAACGACTACTACTTCATCTCTCCTCCCGCCCTGGGAGGCGATTCCTACTCGAACAGCCTCCGCGCAGTTGGGAATGTGCGGGGTGAAGTTACCCTCTCGAACAAGGATCTGCTGGTGGCGGGCTTTGAATACAACCGCGAAGAGTTCGAAAACACTTACGCGGCCGACGAAAACAACACGCCGTTTGTCCTGCCGCGCGGCACCTTCGCGTATTTCGTGGAAAATCGCTGGAGCCCCTCGAGCCGGCTGTTCGTAAACGCGGGATTGCGGGTGGATGACCTGCGGACGGGATCTCTCCGTCCCGGCGATTACGGGGCGCGCCCGCTGATTTCAGCCAGCGCGATTACCAAAGTGAATCCGCGCGCGTCGGTGGCGTACTTGGCTCGGGAGACGGATTCGGGCTCGTGGCTCGGAACGACGCGGCTGCACGCGAGCTTCGGGACCGGCATTCGCGCCCCGGACGGCCTTGAACTGGCCTTCACGGACAACCCCCACCTTAAACCCGAGAAGAGCATCAGCTTCGACAGCGGGGTCGAGCAGAGATTCTTCAACAGCCGGACGCTCCTCGACCTCACTTACTTCTATAACAAGTTCGACGATCAGATTGTGACGCTCGGCGGGTCACTCACGAACCTCAGCACTTTCGTCTCGGATAATCTCGGCAATTCGCGCGCCCAGGGATTGGAGGCTTCTTTCCGCCTGCGGCCCATCGGTTCGCTCGAAGTGTCTGGAGAATACACCTTGCTCGGCACTGCCATCCTGGCCTTGGACGGCTCGTCGCTGGTTCAAGCGCCATTTCACGTGGGACAAGAACTGTACCGGCGGCCCAAGAGTTCGGGCGGCTTCAACCTGACCTGGCAACGCCGGAGGCTGACCTTGAACGCCAACGCCTATCTGAGGGGACGGACGTTGGACCTCGAGCCCAACGACGGCGTCTTTGCGTGCGATCTGGGTCTCCAGTGCCTGTTCCCCGACGCGGGCTACGCGGTTTTGAACGGTGGATTCTCCTACCGAGTGGTCCGCGGGCTGGAGATTTACGGCCACCTGAATAATCTTCTGGACAAGAAATATGAAGAAGTGCTGGGCTACCCGGCACTGCCGCTGAATTTCGTCGCCGGGTTGAAGTTCACCTTCCCGGCGGAGTAGGAAGCAACCACCCAGGCACAAAGACACCAAGAAAAGCACGCCTTCTCTAGCTTGTTTGTGCTTAGTGTCTTGGTGGTGGAATGTTGGGAGCGTGAAGCTCCGTATGTCGAGAGAAAACAAGTCCCCGCGCGCGCTGATGGTGCTGGGTACGGCGTCGCATGCCGGCAAGTCGATTTTGACGGCTGCCTTGTGCCGCATCTTTGCCGACGACGGTTACCGTGTGGCGCCGTTCAAAGCTCAAAACATGTCGCTCAATTCAGCCGCTACGCCTGATGGACGCGAGATCGGGCGCGCACAGGCTTTGCAAGCCGAGGCCTGCCGCGTACCGGCTTGCGCCGAAATGAACCCGGTGCTCATTAAACCGTCTTCGGACACGGGTTCGCAAATCGTCCTGCTGGGCAGGATCTGGGGCCAGGTGACGGCCGCGAATTACCACCAGCGGCGAGTCGAGGAACTCTTCCCGGTGGTTCTTGAAAGCTATAAGAAATTGGCGTCTGAATACGAGCTCATCATTCTGGAGGGCGCCGGGTCACCGGCCGAGATCAATTTGCGGGAACACGATATCGTCAACATGCGCATGGCGCATGCGGCGGGCGCCGCCTGCCTGCTGGTGGGAGACATTGACCGCGGGGGCGTTTTCGCATCGCTGCTGGGCACGCTCGAACTGCTGGATCCCTCTGACCGGGCCTTGATTCGCGGGTACGCAATCAACAAGTTTCGCGGAGATATCTCGCTCCTGCAGCCCGGGTTAAAAATGATGGAACCCCGCCTGGGAATACCGTGCGCGGGAGTGATTCCGTTCCTTCACGACCTGGGCCTGGATGAGGAGGACGGCGTGGCCGTCGAAGAGCGGCGGAGCGCGGGACGGGTGTGGAAGGCCGTCGAGGCTGTTTCACCACCCCTTAATGCCCTCCTCAACCAGGAGGGGACTCAGGGGTGGTCAACGGCGTCTGCGGAAAGAGCCTTGCGGATCGCGGTTATCGCCTTGCCTCACATGTCCAACTTCTCGGACTTCGATGCACTGGCGGCGGAACCTGCGGCGGCGCTGGCGTTCGTCGACCACCCTAAAGACGTGTCCGCCGCCGACCTCGTGATTCTGCCCGGCACCAAGCAAACCCTTAGCGACCTGGAGTGGCTGCACCAGCGCGGACTGGTTTCACCACTGTTTAGCCACGCGGAGCGCGGCGGCTGTATCGCCGGAATCTGCGGCGGGTTCCAGATGCTGGGGGTCAAAATAGACGACCCGCAGGGCACCGAGAATAACAGCGTGCCTTGCGCCCGCCAGGGGCTCGGCCTGCTCCGGATGTGGACCATGCTCCAGCCCGAGAAGATTACCCGCCTGGCAAGCGGGCGCATTCTAAGGGCGGAGATCTTTGGACAGGACGTGCCAGAACGCACTTTTCGCGGGTACGAGATCCACGTTGGAGAGACAATGTACGCGGATGAGACCAAACCCTTCGCCGAAATAACGCGCGCGGGGTCGAGCGTTGTCATCGCGGATGGCGCCGTAAGCGCGAACCGGAGAGTGTTCGGCACCTATATCCATGGAATCTTCGACGACGACAACTTCCGGCATGCATTTCTTGACGCGGCGCGCGCCGCCTGTGGCCTGGCGCGTCACACCGCCAGAGCCTTCTTCGCGGCAGAGCGGCAATCCCGCCTGGATCGCCTCGCCGCACATGTGCGCCGGACACTTGACCTTGAAATGATTCGGAGCTGGGTACACCTGTGATTTCTGATTTGTGATTTGTGATTTGCGACCGGTAGGTGGTGATCGTTGATTGGGAGACAAGCCACAACTCACGGCCCAATCACAAATCACCCATCGCAAATCACAAATTGTCCACCCGATTTCTACAGGATCTTGCCGCTCTTGCGGTGCGTGCGTAAGCACTCGAGTTGGTCATAAGCAACCGCCATCACACAAGCTCCTCCGGCGATGGAGATGCTTCCTTCGACGAGATGCCGCATGATGTCGGTGCCGCCGGGCGTGTGAATTAAAACCGCCTGGGCAACGCCGTGCCCGGTCACCACCAGTCCCGTCAAAACGCACAACACCAGAATAGCCGCCCGCCAAACCGTCTTCATTGCAGTCGCACCTGGCCTTTCGAGTCTCGGGGTTGAACACGTCGCCTTTCTGGTTCATACACCTAACGCAGGCCCGGGTCAACTGGCATTGTGTGGTGGGTTAAACGCCGCGGCGGGTTTACCGCGCCACGTGACGAAGTAAACCCGCCGTCAGTTCTTGAAATCTGCAGGGCTACACACTGAGCAGGCAGCCCCCGCCCAAGTGAGCTTCGAGGCGAATCGAATCAAAGGTTGAGAAGGTAGTCGGCAGCGGTCAAGTTGCCGAATTTCACGGCGTTGACGCGCTGGCCAACCACGTTCGCGAAGTATTGTAGAACCGCGGTCAGTCTCAGAATGGCTGTGTTCTCGCCAAGCTTCAGTAAACGCCGCACGGCCAACGAAAGGAACTGCCAACGGAAGTAAAGGATCAAGAGGCGTTCGTCGTAGGTGTAGCGTTGATTCACGTTGGCGGCATTCTTGAGGAGATAGGTCAAAGCGAGGAAGTCGCACCTGAGCATCATGCGCAATCGAGAATAATCGACCGGCGCACCAAAATCCTCCAGCGACTTTCGCAAGGACGGGAACTCCAAACGGTTGGCATTGGCGATGGATTGAAAATATTCCCGGTCAAACTGCCGGCCCAGAATCTTCTGGCAGGTGACTTGGAAGTAGAAGAAGAACAAAGCCGTCGAAAGAATCAAAATCAGCGCAGCAACAATCATGGCCTTCCACCCTGGTTAAGAAATTCTAATCTGCGGTGACCTCGGCCAGAACGGCCTTCTCGGGCCGGGGTACCTGCAGACCTTTGTTTTTATCTTTGTCTCGAACACGCACAATTGCGTAAGCCCAAACTACAAGCATTCCCAACGTGCACACGGGTAAAGCAACGGAATTCAGAGCGGCCGCAAAGCGCTCGCCGGTGGTCAGGTGAAACAGCGCCATAGTCGCAGCCGGGCCGGCAAACTGGATACCCACTCCGCACACCAGCAGCCCCAATTGTTCGTCAGTGGATTCCATTTGCACCAGCAGGATGTACAGCAAGGTGTTCAGAACCAGGCAGGTAAAATAAAGATTCTGGCTGAACTCAACAATGTAACGCGTATCGAGCAGGACGAAATTGCGGAGGAACGATGCACCTGAGATGCCGACGACCAGTACGAGGACGAAAGAAAGTAGCAAACGGGCAAAGCGCCACATCTTCTCCTCGTTTCGGAAAGCGCGTCGGAAGAAGAAGCACACGAGTGCGAAGGCAGCGATGACCAGAAGGAAATCCGTAGTCCAGTAGACGTAGCTGTACTGCGGGGACTTGAAGCCGTAAATCTGCAGGGCAAATGCCCGCCCTAGACTGGCCCCCAACTGACAGGCCAAGTACAATCCCACGGGCGCGAGCCGACCCCGCCGGGCGCTCTGGGCCACACAGACAATTAAGCACGCCTCAATGGCTATTCCGGCGTACTGTAGAACTTGGCCGAGTATGATGCTGTCCATGAGCGGTCCGCGAAAGAGTGGTCAAACGGCCATCCCCCGGATCGCTCACGCGACTCGGAGGTTGTCAGTTGCTCGGTTTCTGCGGCTGCGGCTTCGGAGGCGGTGGAGGAAGGGGCGGGACTGGATCAGTGCCGATCGCCACCAAAGTCGGGCTGCCCGCGGACGGAGAAGTTCCAGCGACCATCCGTCGGACCGACACGGCTGTCAGGACCACAAGCAGTGCAAGCAGCAACGTCACAACTAGGTTCTTCATTAGACTCTCCTGGACGAAATAATAGTGCCGACAGTTAGGCGGTCGGCATAGAGGAGAGCCTAAGCTTCCATTTCATGAAAGTCAATACATTTCTGCACATTTTTTGCGCGCAGAAGTATTAGACATATTGTCACTGTGCAGAACTGCGTCCTGCGGTCGTTTGATTCCTCTAGTTTCCCCCTTTCATATCGTTCGTGATAGTTATAACGACGATCAAAATATACTGCAACAGTACAAGGGTACTGGGTACTAAGTACTACCTCTGAGACTCGCTATTCCCACATCGTGTACTCCGTTGCCAATGCGTACTGATCGTACCACATTTTGAGGCAGATATTAAGCATTAGGTACACCCCACGGCATCTCGGCATCCTAAGCAGATCAGGACAGGCCGCCGCCCCTCCCTAAAGCAGTTCTCTGTGCCGGTTGACCCGAAGGGGGGTGAGTGGCATCATACATCCTAGGTGGTCCGTGCGGACCGGGGGTGATGCGCGATGCGAAGCCATTATTTGCGGATACTGACTCTGTTGCTACTGGGCCTGTTCCTTTTCGCCGGCCTTGCGCCGAGCGGGAACGCCCAATCCACAGACCAGGAGCCATCGACGGGACCTACTCCCGATGTGGGTCCGACCGTTCTCGCTCCCAAGAAAACCCAGCCTGCTCCTGCGCAGCCTGAGAAGAAGCCGGAGCGGATCAATCCCGACGAAGTCTTCAACATCTCGACCGCCACCAATCTCGTCAACGTCGATGTCATGGTCGTCGACAAGGACGGCAACCCCGTCCCCACTCTCAAGCGCGGCAATTTCAAATTGTTCGATGACGGCGTTCCTCAGACCATCTCCAACTTCGGCGCCGAGCAGGCCCCGATGACCACTTGCATGATCATTGAATTCAGCAATCGGTATTGGGCGCGCCTCTACCTGGCTCTCGAGTACGCTTACAACTATCTGCACTTCATTCAGCCCAAGGACTGGACGGCAGTAGTTTCCTTTGATATGAAGCCGCAAATCCTGACGGACTTCACGCAGGACCGGTCCCAAGTTAAAGGGGCACTGGACACACTGCGGATTCCCGGATTCAGCGAGATTAACCTGTATGATGCAATTGCCTTTACGCTTGATCGCATGAAGGACATCAAGGGGAGAAAATCCATCCTCGTCATCTGTACGGGATTTGATACGTTCAGCAAGCTTACCTACGATGAGATCCTGAAGATTGTGAAATCCTCTGACACCGCGATTTACCCCGTCAGCATCATGGAGTTTCTGGCAGTCCGCTCTATGAGGGGAGACAACATTAACACCTTGCAAGCCCGGAATGGGCTGGAAACGATCGCTAAATATTCAGGCGGACAAGCTTACTTCCCGCGCTTCGAAGGAGAGTTGCCGGGGATCTTCGAACAAATCAACGGGCAACTGCGCACACAATACGGCCTGGGCTTCGTTCCCACAAACCCGGCGAAGGACGGGAAATTCCACAAGCTGAAGGTTGATATCGTGGACGATCAAGGCAACCCGTTGCGGATCGTGAACCCCAAGGGGAAGGTCGTGAAATATCGGATTGTGTCGCGTGAAGGCTATTACGCGCCGAAATCGTAGAAGCTCTCAGCTTTCAGCTCCCGCTATCAGGCAAAGCCTCTGAAGAAGAATCCCCTCACCGGTCCCACTCCGGCTGATGAAAGCGCCGGCAGTGGGACACCCTCTCCCCAAGGGAGAGGGATATCCGCAGAGGATAAAGTCTGGCTTCGTGCTGAAAGTTGATGGCTGACGACTGAGAGCTTCTTTTAATGCCGGAAGTGCCGCGCACCGGTGAACATCATGGCCAGCCCCAACCGATTTGCGGCCTCGATTACATCCTGATCCCGTACCGATCCTCCGGGCTGCACCACGGCCACAGCGCCGGCTCGCGCTGCTTCTTCCACCCCATCCGGGAAGGGGAAAAACGCGTCAGAGGCAACCACCGTTCCTTCCAGCGGGTGCTTCAACTCACGCGCTTTGGCGGCGCCTAGTTTCACCGAGTCCACGCGGCTCATCTGGCCGGCGCCGACGCCCACCAGCACTCCTTCACGCGCATAGACGATGGCATTCGATTTCACATGTTTCACCACCCGCCAAGCGAAGATCAGTCCTCGCATTTCGCTTTCCGTGGGCTGGCGATGCGTCACGCATTTCCACTCCTGCGCGCGCGCGCCCAGCGTGTCCGGAGATTGCACCAGCAACCCTCCCCCGACGGCTTTGAGCTGTAATCCTTCCTCATCGCCGGAGGCTGTCCCCAAGTCCAACAAGCGGAGGTTCTTCTTCTCCCCCAGGCGCTCCAAGGCGGCGGGCTCGTATCCGGGGGCCACCACGGCTTCAACAAACAACTTCGACATTGCTTCCGCGGTTTCGGCGTCCAGCGGGCGATTAAAGGCAATGACGGAGCCAAAAGCGGAGACGGGGTCCACGTCCAGCGCCCGCTGGTAGCTCTCTCGAAGTGTGGCCGCGGAGCCCACTCCGCAGGGATTCGTGTGCTTGACGATGACCGTAGTCGGCTCGTCAAATTCCTTGACCAATCGCCAGGACGCCTCAAGATCCACGAGGTTATTGAACGATAGCTCCTTACCCTGGAGTTGGCGCGCGGAGGCCAAGCCGCGCCCGCCGGCCCCCGGGTCCACGTAAAGCGCGGCCCGCTGGTGAGGGTTCTCGCCATAGCGCAAATCCATTGTCTTGCGATAGTTCAGGTGGAGGCGCTCCGGCAGCGAGCCGCCATTCGCCCAGCGCTGGAGGGTTGTAGAAATGGCCCCGTCGTACGCCGCTGTGGTGGCGAAGGCTTTGCGCGCCAGGCGAGCCCGCGTCTCGCGCGAGATGTTACCGTAGTTCGCGCGCAGTTCCGTAAGTACCGGTGAGAAATCCTGGGCATCCACAACCACCGTGACGTCGCGGAAGTTCTTGGCCGCGGAACGGATCATCGAAGGTCCGCCGATATCGATATTCTCGATGAGCTCCTCCAGCGTCACTCCGGGCTTGGCGGCCGTTTTCTCGAAGGGATAGAGATTCACCGCCACCAGGTCGATGAACTCGATGTGATGCTCCGCAACCTGCTTTTGGTGATGCGGATTGGAACGAATGGCAAGAATACCGCCATGCACTTTGGGATGAAGCGTTTTCACTCTCCCGTCCAGCATTTCGGGGAAACCCGTCACGTCCGAGACGTCGCGGACCGTCAGGCCGCTCTCACGCAGGAGTTTAGCCGTGCCCCCCGTAGATAGTATCTCGACCCCCAGTTCCGCCAAGCCGGCGGCGAAATCCACCGCTCCGCTTTTGTCGCTGACGCTGATCAGCGCTCGAGAGACTTTTCGCATGGATGCTCCTCAATTGGAAGCTGTCATTCTGATTTACGCCTTGCAGGGACGAAAACTTCCGTCGTTGATGCTACCGGCGCGCAAGCCGCCGGCTCGCTGCCGAGATTCCTTGCTTCGCTTGGAATGAAACCCGTTAGGCTTTGGCCGCCTTGAAGATCAACTTGCCATCCTCGGTGCTGATCCAGAACTGCACACTGGCGCAGCGGTACATCGACTTGATCTGCCTGGTCTTGTCGCAGAGGTATTTTTGAAACCGCGCCGGGTCGACCTCCACTCTCCGGCCCAACTCGCGCTGGGCGCTGATTATGGCTTGCAAGATCTGGTCGGCCTTCTCCGGCTCGACCTCCGGATCCGAACAAACCACGCAGACCATCTTGGCGGCTGTCAATGCCTCCAGCCCCAGCTTTTGTTGCGCAAACACGCCACGCCCTTCCTCTTTCTCCATCAACCTTCTTTTCCAGAGAGCATTCTGGACGGCATATTTCTGTGCCAAGGCGTTGAGCTTGTAACGCTGGCCGAAGTTCAGGTCAGACTGATCGGCCATGCGCCTCTTGATGTAGGTTTCAACACGATAAACCGAATCGCGCGGGGGGCGCTCGGAACTCCCGTTGAAGTACACTTCCCACTCAATCTTCAGGCGGCGAATGTCGTCTTCGAGTTTGATCAGTTCGTCATCAATGGTCACAAAGTCGCCTCGTGAACTTGCTGCAAGCGGGGATTATACCCATGCTCGAGTGAGGCCAGTCAACCGGAAAGTGGAAGTCCCCAATCCGACAGGTGTACGGGTAGGGCTTGCCCTACCCTCGCCGAGGCCAGCAGAAATGCGGGGACGGCAAGCCGTCCCCCTACGCCGTTGACGCTCCTGTACAACTATGCTCAAATGACGCTCTGATATGAAACATTCTGAACCTGATGCCGGACCCGAGGTTACCGCACTGCTCCGCCAGATTCCGGCAGTGAATGAAATGCTGAATCGGACCGCGCTGAAAGAACTAGAAGCGCGGGTAGGGCGCCGCCTTGTGGTGGAGTGCACACGCCGAGTTGTCCAGCGGCTCCGGGATGGGATCGTTGCGGGCAGCCTTTCAAGTGTCTCCCTGGTGGCATTGGAGCAGGAGATTGTCTCCGAGGCCGAGACGGCCGCCCACTATTCTCTGCGGCCTGTCATCAATGCCTCAGGGGTGATCTTGCACACCAATCTGGGCCGGGCTCCGTTGGCGCGTGAGGCGGTGGAGCATCTTGCAGAAGTGGCCACCCGCTATTCGAACCTGGAATACGACTTGGAGGCGGGAGAGCGCGGTAAGCGGGATGTCCACACGGAGCGGCTGTTATGCCAAACTCTCGGCGCGGAAAAAGCCCTCCTGGTGAATAACAACGCTGCCGCCGTACTGCTGGCTCTGAACACTCTCGCCGAGGGGACCGAAGTGATCGTCTCGCGAGGCGAGCTGATTGAGATTGGCGGCTCTTTCCGCATCCCCGAGGTTTGCGCTAAAAGCGGCGCTATCCTGCGCGAGGTGGGAGCCACAAACCGCACCCGCATCGACGATTACGCGGCGGCCATCAATGAACGCACTCGCCTGCTGCTGCGCGTCCACCCGAGTAATTTCCGCATCGTGGGCTTTACGGCTCGTCCTTCCCTGGCGGAGTTTGTAGAGCTTGCGCAAAAGCACAGCTTGATATCGATGGAGGATCTCGGCAGCGGCTGCCTGATTGACCTCTCGGCGAAAGGCATCCGGGATGAACCCACGCCAAGCGCCTCTTTGAAAGCCGGCGTGGATGTGGTGACCTTCAGCGGTGACAAGTTGCTGGGCGGCCCGCAAGCCGGAATCCTGGCCGGCAAGCGCAAGTTGCTGGAACGAATCCGCAAGAACCCGCTCTTCCGCGCCTTGCGCGTAGACAAGCTGATCATCGCGGCGCTGGAAGCGACGATCTCTCTTTACCTCCAGGGAAAGACTGACGACGTTCCGGCCTTGCGCATGATCAATCTTTCTGTCGAATCCATCCGCAGGCGAGCCACGGGCTTGGCTGAGAAGATTTCGGCTCACCCTCGATTTTCAGTTCGTGTCAGGGACGGTGAATCGGTAATCGGAGGCGGGTCAACCCCCGCGCAATCGCTCCCCACTGCCCTGCTGGCGGTGACGCACTCGAGCCACAGTGCACAGGAACTCGAGCGTCTCTTGCGCCGGAATTCGCCTCCGGTTATTGCCCGGGTTGAAGAGGACGCTCTGCTGCTCGACCTCAGAACCGTGTTTGAAGATCAGGACGAAGAACTAGTCGAAGCCTTGGAAGCGATTGCGTAGACACCCCGTGGAGGGGCGGTTCGCGAACCGCCCCTACATGACGCTCCGGCGTGTGGTGCTCTGCTAAGAGCCTGTTATGCGAGCCCTTGTCTTTGACGGAAAACTGGCCCTACGGGATATCGACAAGCCCATTCCCAAGGCGGGCGATGCCCTGATTCGAGTCACGCTGGCGGGGATTTGCGGAACGGACCGCGAAATTCTCAAGGGCTACTCCACCTTCCGGGGCGTCATGGGTCACGAGTTTGTGGGGCGCGTGGTGGAATGCGAGGATCCCACCTGGATCGGCGAGCGAGTGGTGGGTGAAATCAACATCGCGTGTGGTGAATGCGAGTGGTGTTCGCGGGGCCTCGGCCGCCACTGTCCAACGCGGACGGTCATGGGGATCGTGAACCGAGCCGGGTGCTTTGCTGAGTATGTTGCGCTGCCCTTGCGCAATCTGCACCGGGTTCCAGCCGTAGTTCCGGATGAGTCCGCGGTGTTTGTTGAGCCACTGGCTGCCGCCGCTGAGATTCCGGCTCAGATGCGCCTCGAACCCGGCACGCAGGTCGTGGTTCTTGGCGACGGCCGGTTGGGCCTTCTGGTAGCCCAAGTCCTGAAAAACGCCGGAGCGGAAGTGACCCTGGTGGGCAAACACGCCTGGAAGCTTGAATTGGCAAGGCCCTGGGGCATCAAGGTAATTGCGCAAAGCCAGAGCAAGTTGCGGTCCGCCAGTGTTCCGGTAATCGTGGAGGCCACCGGCTCGCCCCGCGGTTTGGAAGAAGCTCTCCGGCTTGTCCGGCCACGCGGGACCGTGGTGATGAAATCCACTTTCCAAGACCCCGCGCGCTTTGACGCAACCAAGCTTGTGGTGGATGAGATCACAATGCTCGGTTCGCGATGCGGTGAATTCCCCATCGCGCTGGACTTGCTGAAGAAGGGGCAAATCAAGGTGCAGCCCCTGCTCTCAAAAGTGTTCGCGTTAGAAGAGGGTCTTGAAGCCTTCGAGTACTTGGAGCGGACAGCCTGCCTCAAGGTCTGCCTGGCGAATCGGCAGTAGGCAGATAGGCAGGTTGGCAGATGGGCAGATGGGCAGATGGACAGGTGGTCTAGGGTTCCCCACATACGACCTACCATCTACCACCTACCCTTGCAATCGTGGATAATGAGATAGAGGAAATTCTCTTGACCATGAGACGAATAGCATTCATAGACTTCTCCAAACGGGCCGGACTTGCCGTATTGCCTCTTGCCATGGCGCTCAGCTTCTCCATGAGTGCGATCGCTCAAGGCGAGAAGCAAGCGCCTCCCCCGCCCCCGGAGGATTTACCGGGCCACGTGAACTACCTGGCGCAACAACTCTACGGTGTGATGCTCGAAGACGCTACGCCCATTACCGACCAAATCCAGAAACTGGTGCTCGCCCAACTCGAGGAGTGGATGATGGACCGCTCGCCCACGGATGTCGAGGTGCGCCGGGATGTAGACATGGCCTTTTCTGAGCTGCATTACCCGCTGTTTGGGCAGGCGGCGGCATTCGCGCGCCCTTGGAAGGACCAGGTGGTAATCGGGGCCGGTTACACTCTGGGCTGGACGAACATCGACCGCACCAACGTCCTTGCCATCTTTTCCAACCAGCAGGGCCATAGCCACCTCGTGACCGTGACGGATTTTATACCGCGCACCGATCTCCATTACGCGTTCCCAGAGGAGCAGGCGGGCGACGCTTTCCGGTTCTTTGTCTATGGGTTCAGATTAGGGAAAAGCCAGCCTCGCCTGAGCGTCGCCTTTTATTCTTTCGATGGAAAGAACTTGAAGTCTTTGTGGGAGGCCCGCGACTTGTACGATGGCAAGATCAGCTTCGGGAAAGATCGAGTGGTGATCCGGTTCCTGAATGAGGCTGAATACGTCGCCGAAGCCGCTCACGGGCGCAGACCACCACGCCACCAGAACGTTTACGCCATTACTCCCACGGGTCTGGATATCCAGAGCGAGCAGGATATCCCCTACTGAACCGCAGGAGTCAGGCCGCTACACTTTAAGGAGCGCCAGGCGTTGGACATTCGCGTCATCAATCTTGACCGCAGCGCGCAGCGGCTCTTGACGTTCGAAACGCTTAACAGCCACCTGAATCTCAAATTCCTGCGCTTCTCGGCAGTCGACGGAACGGACCTCGATCGAGGCCCCCTGGTCGATCGCGGCATTATCACGGCCGATCTCAGCTACGGCGATGGGGCGCTGGGATGTGCCCTGTCGCATCTCGCCTTGTGGGATCTTGCCATCGAGCAGAATCAATCGCTCACGGTTTGTGAGGATGACGCAATCTTCAATCGAGGCTTCGAGGTGGCTGCCGAATCGTTAATTAAGGCGCTCCCCGGGGACTGGCACATGATTCTATGGGGCTGGAATTTCGATTCAGTCCTCTTGTTCGACATGATCCCGGGTGTTTCGCCGTGCCTTGGCGTTTTCAACCAACATCGGATGAGGATGGGCATTGACGCGTACCAATCCGCCAGTTTGATGCCGCGACCATTCCGGTTAGTCAGGGCATTCGGCACTGTCGGGTATACCGTTTCTCCGATGGGCGCGCGGGCGATGAAACAGCACTGCTTGCCCTTGCGAAACTTGGAGGTTTTCTTTCCTGGCCTCGAACGGGTGCTGCCAAACTCGGGTCTCGACATCATGCTCAACGACGCCTACCCCAGTATCTATGCATACGTAAGTTTCCCGCCGCTGATCATTACCAAGAACCAGCGCAGCCTTTCGACGGTCCAACAAGAGGCCTAAATCCCATGGGTGAGAAACCGTCTCTTGAGCCCCGTCTCCACGAGCTTCTGGAAAGAGGCTTGACGCACCATCGGGCAGGGCGCATGGCCTTGGCCAAGGCTTGTTACCAGGCGATGCTCGAGATTGACCCACGGTGCGCCCAGGCGCTCCACTTGCTGGGCTTGATGGCGCAGCAAGCCGGCCAACATGAAGAAGCCATCCAGTTGATGAGCGAGGCCCTCGCCCTGGCTCCGGATGACCCGCGTACTTTGAACGACCTGGGAGGTTCATACTTAATCCGCGGCGAGATTGAGTCTGCGCTGAGTTGTTATCAGCGCCTGGCAGAGCTGCGCCCGGACTCCGCACGAGCGCATTACTGTCTCGGCGTTGCACAGGAGCTGCTCAAGCGCCTCGAGGCCAGCAAGGACTCCTACCGGCGCGCGGTCGCGCTCGAAGTCAACTCTGCGGAGTTCCACTGTGCTCTGGCCCGAGCTCACTACAAAAGTGGCGATCCCCAAGGGGCGGCCGAGGGCTTCAAGAGCGCCTTGGCTCTGGACCCGAACCGGTACGAGATTCACAACGGCCTTAGCCTCGCCCTCACCGATCTGGGGCAATACGAGGCGGCCGCGGAGATCCTTCAGAAGGGGTGCGCGCTCCAGCCGGAAAGCGCGGAGCTCTCCGCCAGCTCAGGTTACCTCTTTGAAGCTAAAGGAGACCTCGCTTCCGCAGCGGAGGCGTACCGTCGTGCGATAAGGCTGGAACCCAAGCTGGCGGGCGCGCATCGCGAGTTGGGCTTGGTGCTTTTCGCCCTGGGTGAGCTGGCGGAAGCCGCAGAATGCTTCGAGCGCGTTCGAGCTTTGGACCCCGACTCCGCTGAAGCCATGTTTTATCTGGCCACGATCCATTTGCTCGAAGGCCATCTGGCGCTCGGCTGGAGCGAATATGAATCGCGCTGGCGGACCGGCGCGGGGCTGCGTACACGCAGATCGTTTCCCCAGCCCCAATGGAAGGGCGAGCCTCTGGACGGTGCGCGGATCCTGATCTATGCCGAGCAGGGCCTGGGCGACACCCTACAGTTTGCGCGTTATGTTCCTCTGGTCGCCGCTCGCGGAGGACAGGTGATTCTGGAGGTCCAGCCCGGGTTACAACGCCTATTGACCGGTATCGAGGGAGGGTGGCAAGTGCTCAGCCGTGGCCAGACCCTTCCAGACTTCACCTGGCAGTGCCCGATGCTCAGCCTGCCCCTGGCGTTTGCAACCGTAATGAGCACGATTCCGGGGCAAACCCCCTACCTCTACCCGGACCCGGCGCTCCGCGAGGTCTGGAGGCAACACCTCCAGGAGGCACCATTGCGGATCGGGCTGGCGTGGGCCGGTAGCCCACAGCACGGCTTCGATCGCTGGCGTTCCATCCCATTGGCGCAAATCGCGCCTTTGACGAACCTCGAAGGTACAACCTTCTACTCGTTGCAGACGGGTGAGGCGGCCGAGCAGGTGAAGCAACTCGAGGTCCCGGCGCGCCTGGTCGATCTCCGCGACGAGCTCCAAGACTTTGCCGATACCGCGGCGATTGTCGCCAACCTCGACTTGGTGATCACGGTTGACACGGCCGTGGCCCATCTGGCCGGCGCCCTGGGGAAACCGGTCTGGATACTGGTGTCCAACGCGCCGGATTGGCGTTGGTTTTTGAAGCGAGAGGATTCCCCTTGGTACCCCACCGCCCGCCTGTTTCGTCAATCGGCGCACGGAAATTGGCAGGAAGTCCTGGCTCGCCTGGAGCGGGAGCTCCGCAAGTTGCTGGCGTTACCCTAGCCACTGCGGATTGTGGGCAGTCCCATCGAAGTCAATGGTCGTCTTGAAAGGTTCGAACTCGCCGCGCGCCGCAAGGGGCGCGGTCTTCGCCAGAAGTGCGGAAAGCTGTGCTTCAGTAAGAGGCCTGAAGGTGCGGGCGGCATCCAGCGCCTGCTCGAGGATTTGCAGGCTGTCGCAGCCGGTAATGACAACGGAGGTGGGCAGATTCATGGCGTAGTGCAGGCACTCGACGGGCGTCACTGCGTTGCTCTTCAGCACAAACCCGTCGCCCATGGACTTCATTCCCAGCACCCCAATGCCGTGCTGCGTCAGAACCGGGACCACCTTCTTGGCGAAGCTCTTATAGTGAGCATCCATCACGTTCAAGGGCATTTGTACAGCATCAAAAATAAACCCGTGCTGGTAAGCGGTGTGCAACATCTTCAAATGGATGTCCGGGTCCTTATGACCTGTGAAGCCGATATAGCGAAGCTTGCCCGCCTTTTTCGCCTCCATCATGGCTTCGAATGAGCCGCCCGGGCCGAAGATACGGTCGGGGTCGCCGGGACGAATGACTTCATGAAACTGGACGAGGTCGATCACGTCGGTCTGAAGGCGCCGGAGCGATTCGTCAATCTGCTGCGCCGCCAGCGCCTTGATCTGGCCGTCAATCTTGGTCATCAGGAAAACCTTTTTGCGGTAACCATCACGCAAGGCCTTGCCCATGCGCACTTCGCTGACGCCGTCGTTGTAGTCCCAGCAATTATCAAGGAAGTTGATGCCCCGATCCACAGCGGTGCGAACGATGCGAATGCTTTCCGCTTCGTCTTTTTGAAGACCGATATGGAAGCCGCCCAACCCGACCAGCGACACCTTCTCGCCACTGCGCCCTAGCTTGCGGTAAGGCATCTCGCCGGCCGCTGCCGGCGGGGCCGGCGACGCTTCGAACAGTGGAACGCCGACGGTTGATGCGGCAATGCCCAAGCCCGTACAGCCCAAAAACTCACGGCGATTGGGTTTTCGTGAGTTCATTGGATTACCTCCTGGTTTTCACGCTGCACTGCAGTTTTAAGCTGAGCCGGCTTTACCCCCACAACAACCGGGGTAAATTCCCTCTACGGCATCCAACTCCAGATTCCGCGTACGCTTGCCCTGAGTGACGCCATACGCCAATGCTATCACAATTCTCGCCTTGTAGGCCTTGCGAGCTTCTCGTTTATCCATATCCTTCCCTACCGAAGTTCGAGGCTTTGCAGCATCGCATCGAAGGTCGGCTTGTAGGCGTCAAACAGGGATTGCGGGGCGATGAAGATCAGCGAAACCAGGAAGTCACTCTGGCGGGTCGTCACCAACTGGTCGCGCTCCTTCTGACCGGGAAGCGGCGAGTCGGTTTCGAGCAGAGTGGAGAGGGCCGAGCGCCCCTTGAGGTTCATGGCTTTTTGCTCGATCACCCGCAGGTTGGGATTCGAGCTGCGCAAAGTATCCAGCATTTCTTGTGTAGCCTCGACAAGTCCCCATGCCCCCTCCCCGCCGGCATGGGGCTGGAATCGGCTGATGGACATGCCGTAGGCTTGCGCCGCGCCGGTTTCCGGCACCTCGACCACTCCTCCGGGCGGGACCAAAACCACGGCATCTTCGTTCCGCTGCACCTGCCAGTTGTCAGGATAAACGATGGAAATGCCGTAGCCGTCAAACTTGATTAAGCGGGCCGAAGGAGGCGGAGGCGGACTCGCGAAATTGGCTGCGACAGGCGGCGGAGTTTCTGCGTTCGACGGGGCAGTGAGACTCAGAAGACGCTTTTTGGCATCCTCGAATGCCGGGCTCCCGCCCTTAAGCTTCTCAGGCTGCCCATACATGAGGATATTGCCGCTCGCGTCCGCATCGATTCTTTTTACGCGGTCGACGGGGTTGGGATGGTCAGAGAAAAACTGCACCGTCTTCTGCGGGTACTTATTCTCGACGATCTCAAAGAACTCGGCCAAGGCGTGAGGATCGTAACCGGCTCGATACAAAATGTATGCCCCCACCGCGTCAGCCTGGATTTCAGCGTCGCGGGAGTTTTTAAGCAAAATCGAGTTCAGGCCAAGATTGAGGCCCATGGCCGTCAACTGGCCGGTTAGACTCCCGGAGCGGCCAAGAATACTTTCCAGCAGTGCCAGCGGGGCCTGCGCCAGCAGCGCTTCGGAAGCCTGGTGCGTTCCGTGGCGCATCACCACGTGACCGCTTTCGTGCGCCAATACCCCGGCAAGCTGCGCTTCATTTTCAGCCGCTTCGATGGCCCCCCGGTTCACATAGATGTACCCGCCCGGCAAGGCAAAGGCATTGATGTCAGGACTGTTGATGATTCTAAAAGTCCAGACATAGGCCGGGTTGTTGTTGGGCGCCAAGGAAGCCAGTTGGCGCCCCAGATCGTTGATGTAGCGCAGCACCTGCGGGTCCGCTAAAAGGGGGTATGTCCTGTCAACTTCCTCGGCGCTCTCCTTTCCCAACTGGACATCCTGCTGGGCGCTAAACAGGTTGAAGCCCGGCTTGAAGCCCGGGGTGTCGATACCCCACGCCACGCCTAGTGCGAGAAAAAAAGGCGCCAGGGCCATTGCTGCCGGGAGTTTGACAAGCGGCCGTCGCCGCAATTCGCCGTTCATTGCTTCGGTTCCCTTACGATTCAGACCTCTTCGCACAGCTCGACGTGCTCAATTCTACCTGTTTTCGACGCTGTAGGGGGACGGCTTGCCGTCCCCTCGTTGTTCCGCTGCCATCGCGGGGGTAGGGCAAGCCCTACCCCTACCAGTTTTAAAGCAGCGAAGAATCCCCGCAGTTGCTCTTTCAAGGAACTGCGGAGATCCTTCCTTCGCTCTGCTCAGGACCGCCCCGATCAGATCGGGGCTCCTCAGGATGACAGTCACGAGGGCTTCTTTGCAGCCTCTCTGGCCCAATTCCTGTATACGGCGCGGTCTCCCAGTTCCTCTTCAATGCGCAGCAGGCGGTTGTATTTTGCCAGCCGTTCGGTGCGCGTGACGGCTCCGACCTTGATCTGCCCGGCGCCTGTGGCAACGGCCAGGTCCGCCATCGTATCGTCCTCGGTTTCGCCGGAGCGCGCGCTGACCACCGAGCGATATCCGTGCCGTTTCGCGAGTGCGATCACTTCCAGGGTTTCCGTGAGCGTGCCGATTTGATTCATTTTAACAAGCACGGCATTGGCGGCTCCGGTCTCGATCCCCTTCTTCAGCCGGGCGGGATTGGTGGCGAAGAGATCGTCGCCGATCAACTGCACGCGTGGACCAAGCCGCTCGGTCAGAAGCTTCCAGCCGTCCCAGTCGTCTTCGGCCACTCCATCTTCAAGCGAGATGATGGGATAGCGTCCGCAGCAGGCGGCGAGTCTTTCTACCATTCCCTCGGCGTCTGTCTCCACTCCTTCGCGAAGCATCCGGTAGCGGCCGTTCTCGTAAAAGTGGCTCGAGGCTACGTCAACCGCGATGGCTGCGTCTTGGCCCGGCCGGAGGCCGGCGCGCTCCATCGCCTCGACCATCAACTCGAACCCCTGTTCATTAGTGCCGAGGCCGGGCGCGTAGCCGCCCTCGTCCGCTACGCCGGGACGATAGACGCCGCGGGAGATCAGCGTGTCCTTCGCGGCACGGTAGATCGCGGCCGCATCCGCGAGCGCTTCCGAATAGCGGCCGGCACGCAGGGGAATCACTTGGTAATCCTGAAAATCGATGTTCCCGCCGCCGTGAAGTCCTCCACTCATGATGTTGACCATGGGAACGGGAAGCTCGGTCGCCGTCACGCCTCCCAGATAGCGATAAAGAGGCAGGCGGCTGGAGGCGGCCGCGGCGCGAGCTGTCGCCATCGAGACTCCCAAGAGCGCGTTAGCACCCAGCCGGCCTTTGTTTGCGGTACCGTCCAGAGCAATCAGGCGGTTATCGATCCGAGCCTGATCCATGGCGCTTTCACCACGCAAGGCCGGCGCGATGACCTGCGCGACGTTGGCGACGGCTCTTAACACACCCCGGCCGAGATAACGCCTTGCATCACCGTCGCGAAGCTCAATCGCCTCCGCTTTGCCCGTCGACGCGCCGGCGGGAACAATCGCTCGGCCGAATGCGCCGTCGTCCAGAAAGACCTCGACCTCGAGGGTAGGATGGCCTCGCGAATCGAGAACCTCGCGGGCGCGGATGTTCCAAAAATACGACATTTTGTCTTCCCGAACACAGCTTTCAGCGTTGCATTACCAGCGGATTTCTTCACCGGTCCTTTGTTTTCATAGACATTCTCGCTTTGTTCCGCCGGTTTTCGAGTCGGATGATCACCGTGTCAAGGCAAAGTGACTCAGTCCTTCTTGACTCCTCGACTTTTTGACCTTGTCCTTTGTTTTCATAAACATTCCCGGTTCGTTCGTTCATTTCTTGTAGCGCCGGGCTTCAGGCTGGCACTCAGGCCGCGTCCTTTTGCCTTGCCTACCTAAGGGGCAGCGTTTCAAGCTACCCCGTCCCGGATCTCCCCGCAATCTAGCCTATAAACTTAGGCACAGTTTGTCAAGGTGTTTGCGGGGAACCGCCGATTTGGAATTTGGAACGGCGGTTTTACGACGCCGAACGGCGTTGATTTGCCCCCGCGCAGGGTGGCCACAAGGGCCGCCCCGACTACTTGATTTCACGATTCGGGACTTCGAGCGTCTTCCTGGCAGCAGACATTGTGTCCTCGAAACTGAGGATTCCCTCCAGCATCAGCCATTTGGAGAAGCGCCTGGCGTGCTCCTTCGCCGGTTCGTCGCGGATGTATTCGACGGGCGACTTTCCGTCGATACGCGCCAGCATCAGGGCGGCGAGATGACGCACGGTCATGGTCTCGAAATCCGCCAGGGACGCTCCTGCGGTTCCTCTCACCAATTCTCCCCAGAACTCGCGGGCTGCCAAAAAGTAAGGCCCGGCAAACTGAGGTTGGTGAAACGCCTTTAGAAAGAGATGGTTCAGAAGAAATCCCGCGTCGAAGGCCGGGTCGCCCCAATGAACGACCTCGAAATCAATGAGCGAAATATGCGTGTCCCGGACGAGCATGTTTTTGGGGCTAAAGTCGCCGTGCACCAAGGCGCTGCGGATTTGCCAGGAATCGTGGATCAGTTTCTGGATGAGCGGGCGTACGTCGGGATGCCGCGCGGCCGCGGTGCGATAGTAGGGATCAATACGGAGTTGGTCGAACACTGTGCGGTCCGCGAACGCCGTGCGGAATGAAGGGTCGTGATGAGAGGCGGTAATCATGCGTGCCAGAAGCTTTCCTGCCTGCCGCGCCACGCCCTTGTTGACTTGGCCTTCGAGCATCGCCTCTTTCCATGTGGCTGACCCCACCGGCGCCGCGGTCATGACGAAAAGGTAGTCATCATGGCCGACATGAACAATCTGCGGGACGGTCTCCGGACCCAGCACCGGACCTAGCGCCTGGATTGCCTCCGCCTCGCGGAAGATGCGGCTGCGCTCCGAGCGCCAGTCGTCCTTGACACGCAGTTTTTCGAGCGACTGCTTCACCACCCAGCGCCTTTCCTCGCCGCCGGGCCCCTTCCCTTCAACCAGCAGAACGGTGTTGGATACGCCACCACCCAATTCGCGTACAGACATCGGCAGGCCAGACGGCCAGAGGCCATGCCCCGCAAGGTAATCCTTAACGTTGCCGGCGGAAAGGAGGATCGGCTCTTTACTCATCAGGGGCTACGCTCCGCGAAACTTCCTGGCGACGGGCTGACCCGTGGCATCAACGGTGTCGAGCAATTCGTACACCGCCCCACAGGTTGGACACACCACCTCAGCTTTGCGGCTGTCTTCTTTGCGGCACACTTCGCTCAGCACTCCGAAATGGCCATCGGGGGATAGAAAGTACTCAAACATGAGTTGATTGCAGCGTGCACAGTACTGCCCTCGGCGCTGCGCACTCCCATGAATCATGGCGTTGTCACGTTCTCCTCCTCTCAAAAGAGTATTGCATCTCTCGAAGGCAGGAAACAGAAATTGGAAGGTGAGAATTCCGAAGACTGTCGCTTCACAGCGGCTCTGCGTCCGGCCGTGCAGACAGCCTTTGCGGGGGAGAAGGAACGAAAGCACCACCCCAGAGTCGCTGAGGAGCAGAGCAGAAGAGGCAGTCAGCTGTTGGCAGATGGCCATTGATAGGAGTCACTGGATAGCGGGGGAGAGGGTTCGCATGGTGTGTGGTCAAAACCCAAATGGCGGCCCGGGCTGGCGAAACTCTCGCCACAGTATGTAGAAACTTAGAAACAGCAATATCAACAATATGTTTGCGACGAATTTGAGGAAACTGCCTCTCCCGTCCCTTGCGGGGCTTCCCCTTAGACCGCGTCTCAGGAGCCAGGTGACCAAAAGGAACACGGCGCTCCCACCGCTTATCACGGCCAGTCGGAGGGCGGATCTGCGGCCCCAAGCCACTTGCTCGGCGGGCGACTGGATTCTGTACGGTGGTTTGACTCCCAGAACCGTCGGCTGACCCTCCACAGTGCCTTGGACGACTAACTCGGTTTCGGCCGAGCCCTCAAAGATCAATTCAATGACGGCCCCATCGTTGTGTTCGAGAATCTTCCAGGCTACGGGAATGACTCCGTCCGCAAGGTGCGAGGTGTCAACCGTCGCGCCGATCACATCCCTGCTTTCTTTGCGTATCTTGGCCTCCAGAATGGGTACGGCTGGCTCGAGGACTAGCCGAACCGAGCTTAGGATGTTCTCAGCCCTAATGGGTTCGGTACCGTCGTTCCATATGGCGACCTGAGCCGCCGTGACATCCCCTTTTATATCCTGCCCATCATGCAGCACCCGTAAGGTCGAGGCTTCCCCGCCCTTCACGACAATGGTCTTGATTGGGTTCACGTAGTAGGTGAGTCTGCGGGTCCTGGCACCCGCGAAATAGAAGTATATCGCCAAAGCGACGCCTAGTACCGTGAATATCGTCCCCTGTCGCGGCAAAATGATAATGTCCGGTTTCAGCAAAGTAGAAATGTCCTGTTGAACTCCGTCAAACTCGACGGATGGAAAAACAGGAGATGCTGATGTTGAGTGGGAAAGAGCGGGAC
>JBEKMN010000026.1:0-56107 GCA_050008495.1 Terriglobia bacterium
GCGTCTTTCGCCGTCTGCCTGAGTTTCACGAGCCGTCGCAAAGTCAATCGCAGCAATCTTTTCGTTACTGGCTTTAACCACTTTGTTCATTGTCTCTTGGACGTCAGTAGGAGGATTGATTTCCTTAAGTTCGGTACGGACAATCTCAAGCCCCCAGCTCTTGGTCTCCGTGGAAAGGTTATTATAGAGTGCGCTATTGATTTTACCGCGCTCGCTGTTGGCATCTTTTAATGTCATAGTACCGATGATGTTTCGTAGTGTGGTTCGCGCCAGAGCCACGATCTGCAGCATATAGTTGAACACATTATACTGGGATGCTTTAACATCCTCTTCATCAGAACGCACCTTAAAGTAAACCTGGGCATCAACCTGGGCATTCAGACTATCGCTGGTGATAATCTCTTGCAATCCGGCATCTATCATATTCTCTGTGATATTTACGCGAACCAGGCGCTCGATAAACGGAATCAGAAAGATAATACCCGGGTTAGCAAAGCGGTTGTATTTGCCAAACCGTTCGATTAAACCTCGACTGGTCGGCCTGACGGTACGAATGGATTTTCCCAGCAGCCAGATAACAAGGATTACAGCAACGACTATGATACTGATAGCGGTATTTGACATGGTCAACTCCCTCCTATTGAAATATCTCTTTGGTCTCTATTGATCGGTGTCTAACGTCTTTTCCCGGCTAGACGATGAGAGTCGTATATCCACTATCGACCTCAGCGTTGTACAACTTCCTGAGTTCCTGCCAGACGCCTCGACCAATGATTCCTTGTGGCGTCGTTTTCATCATTTTTTGAAATTAGCGGGGAAGAAACGGCTGTCACAAAGGCGAGCGGACATTCTGCCTCCCACCAAGTCCTGTCGGACAGCTCCAGATACTCTTGTACCCTTGGGGAATTTGCGTGTCAGTTCAATATTGCTCATTGGCTGATTTGCCTGCCGTGCGTAATCGAAGGGGTGCGGGCAATCGACAGGTGCCTGGAAGGCAGGCCGAGGCAGTCGAGGACCTTGCGAATCGCCTCCGGCGGGTGGATCCCGGCAAGAATCCTCATGCGGGCGCCGCATCGGGGGGTAGCCGACAAGGCAGGAGCAATTCGCGAAGGCGCGGACCAACTCCCGAGTAGCCGACAATCCGCCCAATGGCCCAGGCAGACGCTGCGCGCGATTCCCGTCCTTAGAAAGTTCGCCAATACAAACTTTGACATTGCAGAATGCCGTTTCCACCATTAGCGCCCGTTGCGGCAAGACCACGTTGAATGCTAGAATTCCCTCTTACCGCTCAGGGTACGGGAAACAACGAACAGAAAGGCTTGCCCATATCAGCCATGGACCACGCTCCGCGCATATGCACATGGCCTTGTACTCTGCTACACGCAACAGCGATGTACACTATCCAATACACCAAGACCAAACGGCGCACTGGAACCTGATATGCAACCAGAACGCTGGCAACGAGTGCAGGAACTGTTCCACCACGCCGCCGATCTTCCGCGTTCGGAGCAGCTTTCTTTCCTCAGCCAAGCCTGTGGCGATGACTCCGAGATACGCTCGACCGTGCTGGCGATGATCGAGCAGGACTCGAAGAGTTTTGGACTACTCGATCGCGATGTATCCGACCTCGCCGCGGACCTCATTCAGGCTGACACGACCCAGCCGAGGGAATTCGGTCCTTATCGAATCAAGAGCGTCCTGGGAGAAGGCGGGATGGGGGTCGTTTATCTGGCCGAGCGGCGGGACCTGGGGAACCTGGTAGCCATCAAGATCCTGCGCGACGCGTGGCTGTCTCCTTCCCGGCGCAAGCGCTTTGAAACCGAGCGGCGCACGCTGGCGCAACTCAATCATCCCTCCATCGCCCCCCTGTACGATGCCGCGACCTTACCCGATGGAACGCCCTGGTTCGCAATGGAATACGTCCGAGGCCTCGCCCTGAACAAATATTGCGAGATCCACAAGTGTTCGATCGAGGACCGTCTGAAACTAGTCCGCTCCGTTTGCGAAGCGGTGCAATACGCCCACCAGCGCGGCGTCATTCATCGCGATCTGAAGCCCTCGAATATTCTGGTCAAGGAGGATGGCTCGCTGCGCCTGCTCGATTTTGGAATCGCCAAGCAGCTCGGTGCAGAGGGGCGGCCGGCCGATCAGACCCGGACGGCTCTGCGTCCCATGACTCCCGCCTACGCGGCTCCGGAGCAGCTTCGCGGCGGCGCGGCCGGGGCCGAAAGCGACGTGTATTCCCTCGGCGTCATTTTGTACGAATTGTTGACCGGACGCCTGCCCTTCGATGTTTCGCAAAAAACACCGCCCGAGGCGGCCGCTGTCCTAACGACACAGGAACCGATGAAGCCGTCGCTGGTGGCGCGTCGCGGCGGAATGCGCACTGGATCGTGGATCGATTTGGATGTGCTGTGCCTGAAGGCGATGCAGAAAGATCCCGCGCACCGGTATCGATCTGCGCAGGCGCTGATCGACGACCTCGATCATTATTTGAGACACGAACCGCTAAACGCCCGCCCCGATTCGCCGTTATACACGTTGGCGAAATTTCTGCGGCGAAACTGGCGATCCGTGGCAGCCGGAGCGGCGATGCTGGCGAGCATCGGGATCATCATCGCGCTGACGATAGGCCGCGATCCCAAGGAAATCGGCGAGTCCATGCCACACACCGTGGCGGTGATTCCCTTTAAGAATGCGGGAAGCGACTCGAAGCTTGATTTTCTCAAATGGGGGCTTGCCGATGAAATTTCTTCCACGCTGGGATACGCGCGTTCGCTGACGGTACGGCCGCCCGAACAGACCCATAAATACAGCGGATCGAATCCTGACCTCGCCAAGATAGGGCGCGAGTTGCGAGTGGCGCACCTGGTCAGCGGGCTTTTTTTTCAAGCCGGCGATCAACTGCAAATTACTTTGCGAGTGACCGATGTCGAGAAGGATCGTCTGCTGTGGGAGGACGTTTTCGATCTTCCGGCCGGGAACATGATCGCGATGCAGGCGCAGATCGCGGCCAAGACGCGCCGCGGTCTGGCCCGGCTGCTGGGCGCGCCGGAATTTGTGACTGAAACGCCTCCGAAACCCACAAATGAAGAAGCATACAAGCTAGTCCTGGAAGCCCACTTGATTCCGGGCGAGATCAATCCCAGACTCAACCGGCGCGCTACGGAAATGTTGAAACGAGCAGTGCAGCTCGACCCGAATTACGCTCAGGCTTGGGAAGATCTGGCGGGAAGGTACATTGCGGACGCTTGGATGTGGAACGGCGGCCAAGCCGCGATCAATGGTTGGTGGGATGCAGGCGAGCGGGCCGCCCAGCTCGATCCGGACAACGTAATTTTCCGCGCCGCCTTCCTGTACATGCAGGGATCAATCGGAAAGCGGGCCCAGCGTCGGGGAATCAGCCGCGGTGAGGCGTATCGCCGTCTCGAAGAGTTGATTCGCCTCCGGCCGGATAGCGCCCGGCTGCACTTTGACGCAAGCTGGCTGCTGCGTGATGCCGGCCTACTCGAAGAGTCGGCGCGCGAATGTGAAACGTGCATGCTGATCGACGCGCAAGATTCCGGCGCCCGGAGCTGCGGGGTCACGTTCATGCTGCTGGGCAATTATCGGCGCGCGATGGATTTTCTGCGCCTGGATCCCAACAACCAGATTATGCAGGCGGTTGCGATCGATACACTGCTGCACCAAGGAAAGGCAAGAGACGCCCTGAAGATCTGGCCGGATCCCCCACCGCAATGGGGCGGCTATCGGGTGCTGCTGGCGTACTTGCAACATCGTCCCTCCGCGGAGATCACGAGGCTCGCGCGCGGCGTTCAGCCTGACTCCGATCCGGAAATGAACTATTTTTCGGCTGCGCATCTGGCGTACGCCGGTGAGCCGGATGCTGCGCTTCCGCTGCTGAAACAAGCCGTTGACGGAGGGTACTGCTCGTATCCGGCGATGGATTCCGATTCCTTCCTGGCGCGGGCGCGCTCGCGGCCCGGATTTCAAGAAATTCGCTCGGCCGGGATGGCGTGCCGGGATGCATTCCTATCCGAAGCGGCCGGCAAAGTGTCAGCGCCACGATCCGGCCGCTAACCGCCTTCGATTGAGTGCTGTGCTTCGCCAATATCACGTCTGGCTGAAGACAGTTGACTTTTCCAGACGTGACCTCCGATCTGATTCACTATGTTTAGACTCTTCTCTTCGTTGTTACGGCTTCTTCTTTTGCCGCGGGGTGTCCGAGAAGTCGCTCTGGAGAACCTTGCGCTGCGTCAGCAACGGGCGGTGATAGAGCGACGGCGTCCGCGGCCTCGTCTGCAAATCGCTGAGCGCATCCTCTGGGTCTGGCTATCAACTCAGCAGATCGTCGAAGCGTTTCCGGACGATACGGCGCCACGTTACCTGCTTCGCGATCGAGACAAGGTCTATGGGGAGGATCTCCACATGCGAGTCTAGGGTATGGGAATCACAGAAGTGAAGATCGCGCCCCAAAGTCCTTGGCGGAGTCCGTTTGCCGAGAGACTGGTGGGTTCCGTGCGGCGCGAGTGTCTGGATCACGTAATCCTGCTGGGGGAATTGCATCTTCGCGGGATCTCCTGCCGCTAATCGCCAACTTCGTCGCTGTCCGAGGCCCCCCACCAAGATAGATCCCCTGTAATGGCGTACTGTTTGCCGATTCCCCGTCACTTGGTCGTAGAGTCGAAACCGTAGAAGTGGCGCCTTGACGTAATGGGCCAGAAACGAGGTGAAGGAGTTGGTCGACGTGTTGTTGCCGGAAAAACAGTTGTCGAGAACCGATCGACCATGATGGCAGAGTTATAGCAGATGGGATTCTCGTCACCGCTCCAATGTTGTTGATTTCAAAGCCGGACGGTATTGTGGCGAATAACAGGTCCCGAGAAACGGGGTTCGGGTCGTTGATGGGGACTTCCGGGGATTCAGGGGCGCTGCACTTCTACGGGTCGGCCGTTCTCGTCAAAGTGCCGGGCGTGGCGGGACCCGCGACGATTGCTAAACCCTTGGCGACTAGCGAGGACTAATCCGCGATGGGACCTCCGATGGCCCTTTGCGCAAAGGCCCTCACCGACAGGGCCTCCTGCGCCGCATCAACTTCTCGCCGCTGTTATGTATTGACTCGCCAGCAGGCGGCAGCCTAAGATGAACCCCAAGGGCAGGTTCCCACATCATGATCGGCCAGACAGTGTTGCACTATCGCGTCCTGGAGAAGTTAGGCGGTGGGGGCATGGGCGTGGTCTACAAAGCCGAGGACACGCGGTTGCATCGCCTTGTTGCCCTCAAGTTCCTACCGGAGGGGCTTGCCCAGGACCATCAGGCCCTTGAACGCTTCCAACGGGAAGCGCAAGCGGCTTCAGCACTCGACCATCCCAATATCTGCACGATTTACGAGATCAACGAACACCAGGGCCAACCCTTCATCGCCATGCAGTATTTGGAAGGGCAGACGCTGAAACATCGCATCGGGACGAGGCCCCTCAAGACGGAGGAACTCCTCGACCTTGCGATCCAAATCGCTGACGCGTTGGACGCGGCGAACGCGAAGGGCATTATTCATCGCGACATCAAGCCGGCCAATATCTTCGTTACGAATCGCGGTCAGGCGAAGATATTGGATTTTGGGTTGGCGAAGCTAACTGCGGTAAGAGCGGGTTTGAAAGGGGCTCGTGCGGAATCCCTTAACGGCGAGACGGCCATGCCCACGGCTTCCATCGAGCCCGAACACCTGACCAGCCCCGGCGTTGCCATGGGCACCGTGGCTTACATGTCGCCCGAGCAAGCTAGGGGCGAGGAACTCGACGCCCGCACCGACCTCTTCAGCTTCGGGGCCGTGCTCTATGAGATGGCGACCGGCCGGCAGGCGTTCTCCGGAAGTACCACGGCTGTCATCCATGATGCAATCCTGAATCGGGCTCCGGCGCCGGTCGAGAGCGTGAATCCTGAGTTGCTACCCAAGTTGGGAGAAATTATCAATAAGGCACTCGAAAAGGATCGCGACTTGCGCTATCAGGTCGCCGCCGAAATGCGATCCGACCTGAAGCGGCTGAAGCGAGACACTGCCTCGGGACGATCCGTGGCAGCGGGCTCGGGCCCTCTCTCAACGGCTAAGCAAGGTCAGGGTTCCAACTTCACCAGGGCGGCTGAAGCCGTTCCGCGACGAGGCCGCCGGCGGGTGTGGCTGGCCGGATTGCTGGCGGTGATTGTGGCCGGACTCGCGTTCGGCTGGTTCGTGTGGCGCCGGTTGGGGACCGGGCCCGAACTGACGGAGCGCCAGCTCACTGCCAACCCTTTGTAAAACTGGGTTTTGGCCGCGGCCATTTCCCCGGATGGCAAGCATGTGGCTTATGATGACGACACGGGCCTCTACCTGCGCTCGATCGACTCCGGCGAGACTCGTCCTGTCTCTTTGCCCGCTGACTTGCGCGGCCGAATTGGGATGTTCGAATGGTTCCCAGAGGGTGGGAAGTTGCTCGCAGACGTGCGTGGATCAGACGGTGAGGGCCTCTGGATCATCACGTTACTGGGTGAGGGCCCGCCACACATGGTTTACCGTTCCGGGGCTCTTCCAGCTATTTCACCCGATGGGCGGCTGGTAGCATTCGAAAACGGCGAGTATGCAAAGTTTGGTCGGGAATTGTTGGTGGGCAGCATCGCGGGCGAGTTACCACGCCAGCTCGTCACAGCGGAAGGGGACCAAAATGTGCATAGCCCAGCCTGGTCGCCGGACGGCCAGTGGATCGCCTATGTCAGGAACTGGAGGACCGCCCAGGGTTCCTGGAGCTCTGCTCTCGAAGTTCGGCCTGCCGGCGGCGGATCTGCGAAAACTCTAGTATCGCAGTCAAGCTTACCCAAATCGAGCTCACTCTGTTACCTGGCTGAGGGTCCATGCCTGAGCTGGTCCCCCGACTGGCGCTTGGTCTTCTCTGCCAGCCAGGCCGCTGAATCCCCGACGATCCAGACAAGGTATAGCCTCTGGGACGTATCGGTAGACCCGCAGAAAGGCGAAGCTACCGGCAAGCCGCAACGGTTGAAGCAGTGGACTGACTTCGCGCCGGTGGACCTGACGATTACAGCAAACGGAAAGCTCCTTTCTTTCCTTAAGTTTCGTTTCTGGAACGACGTGTACCTGGGCGAGCTCGGCCCGGACGACGCCAGCATGAAAGCGCCTCATCGCCTCACTCTGGATAATCGGGGAATACAATCGCTGGAGAGCTGGGCGCTAGACAGCCAAGCCGTCTTCTTTTCCTCACGCCGAAATGGGAAGGCGCAGGTCTTTAGACAAGGGATAAACGAAAACGTTGCCGAGGCCGTCGTCGAAGGCCCTGCAGAGGACTACAATGCTGGCGTAAGTCCCGGTGGCTCCTGGCTGCTGTATGAAGAATCGGCCCGCACCACGCCGGGCGCGCCTCTTTCTCCACACCGCTTGATGCGCCGGCCGGTAGCCGGGGGATCGCCCGAATTGGTGCTCGAAGAGCCTGCGGACGTGAGCTGGGCTTATTGGTGCCCGCAAAAGCCTGGTTGTTCGTGCGTGCTTTCGCAAAAAGAAGGAAAGCACCTCGTTTTCTACTCGCTCGATCCGGTCCGGGGCAAGGGGGAGCGGTTGGGAACGATCGAGCTCTCCTTTGCTAGCTGGAACGTGTCACCTGATGGTTCCCGCCTGGCGTTGGTTGACCCGGACAAGTACAAGGGACGAATCGAAGTGCTTACCTCTCGAGAGCATGCCTGGCACGAAGTATCAATTGAGCCGGGTTGGGGAGATCCTCAATTCGTAGCCTGGGCGGCAGATGGGAAAGGCTTTTTCGTGACCTCCGCGGGGCCGGACTCACTCAACCTGCTTTACGTCACCCTCGCCGGCAGCGTGAAACCGCTATTGCGCAATGGGCTTCGCCAATGGATGTCTTTGCCTCTGCCGTCTCCCGACGGCAAGTACCTGGCGTACCAGGCTCAGACGTTCGACAGTAATGTCTGGATGATCGAGAATTTCTAGACCTGCAACCTCCGGCCGCGATTGATCCAACTGGAACTGGCGCAGCAGGACGTGGCGTTGCTAACGCCAGTTGGACAGGACGCCACGGCGGCGAAGCAGACAGGTCGAAGGAGGTGTATCAGCAATCGCTCGAAATGAGTCAATCCAGGCTTTTCGGCACGCGGAGAAGGCAGCGCTGGCCCCTTCCGAGTGCCACGGAAGTCCCTGGGGAGGGACAGGATGGAGAAGACGGCGTCAGCGGAAGCCGCTGGGTGTAGAATCGAGTCCGTCAGGATACGATCGAGGAAATCAAGGCAGGTCCGCATTCAGACCGAGCTTGGCCATCACGTCATTACCACCGGACCGTATCGCGTCGTGCGTCACCCCATGTATTCCGGGCTGATGCTGTTGCTGCCGGGGTCCTCACTCGCCCGTAGGCGGGCACCCCGGTGAGATCCATGAAGCGCAGGACGTGCGCGGGTTCTCCCCAAATGCTGTTTCCCATCAGCCCCAGACCCACGACACCGACGGGAATTTCTGCCGCCTTCTCGACCGGTATGCTCCCCGCGGAGCCCCTGCTCTTCTCTCGGCCCAACACCATGTTCATTGCCTCCTATGGCCGTGCCGCTGCGGGCGGATTTCTCACTTCGGTTCCAGTTCGAGCACCGACTCCACCTGTCCTGCCGGGAACGCTTGCGGCGAAGAGTAAAAATAGAGCGGCAGGTGGCGGCCCTGCGCCCAGGGTTTCACTTGGTCGTCGTAGTGCGGACTGGCGGGATCTTCGCTCTGGCCGCCCGGGTACAAGCCGAAGCTGTGCCCGAGGTCACTGAAATCCACCAGCATGCGCCAGGATGCGCCGCCGGTGACTTCGCCGCCGTTGGCGCCGGGGTTGAGGGTGAGATCGTCGCCTCGCACGGGCATGCCGCCGCGGTCGAGCGCGGGATTCTGAGTCATCGAGTGCAGGCGCAGCAGGTTGGTTGCGCCCCACTGCCATCGGCTGATGTCGACGCCCCGCTCCTTCACAATCTGGGCAATGGCCTCGACGAAGCTGCGTGCGATAACGGCGTCGCGCGTCTGAGCAGCTCCGGCGCCGGAATCCGAGGCCGGCAGTCCTCCGCCGAACCACTTTGATTCCGGATTGGCACGAGTGAGAAACTCGAGCACTTCGAGTTCAGGCTGGCGCTGGTTCGTATCTGCGAAGCCCCAGCCGCCCTCCCAATGTTCCACACCCGCGGCATCAAAGTGATGCTTCCACACGTCCTGGCGGAAACGTTCGAACCAGACCGCCCAGATGCGCTCGGCGACGCTCTCGGGTGTGGCCTCGAAGTTCCAGCGGCGCAGTTCGTCGATGGCGCGACGTACCTGGTCGTCACCGAAAGGATGGAGATCAAAGGTGGCGAGCAGGACGGGCACAAACCTCTCCGCGGCCACATCGTGCGCGTCCATTTGAAACGCCTCCATATCCTCGACGGTGATGTGGTCATGCGTGCTGAGCAATTCGTGGATGCGGCGCGTACGGTAGCTGGGGTCCCACATCCAGCCGAGGTAATAAGGATAGCCGACGGGGGCGGGTCGGCCGTTGGCGGAAGCGAGGAAGTGCTGCGTGGGGTTAAGCGCAAAAGGAAGCTGATCGTCGGGAATCATTCCAGCCCAATCGTATTCGCCGCTCGAGCCATCCACGGGCCAGCGGCCCAAGCCGCGCTTGCGGATGGGCAGCGCGCCGTGCGGAGCGATGGCGATGTTGCCATCCACGTCAGCATAGATCACGTTGAGAGCGGGGACGACAAGGTCCTTGAGCGCCGCCCGGTAATCGGCAAGGCCGCGTGCGGTGTTGAGCCGCTGGAAGGCGATGACCTCAAACGTGGGCCCAAGTCCGGTCCAGTCGAGCGCCAGCGTGGCGCCGTGCGTCGTCACCAGCGGCCCGTGGATCGTCGATTCAATCTCCAGCGGGACGGGCGTCTCGCCGCGCAGGGGCACGTCTTCCTGAATCCGCATCATTGGCCGCCACTCGCCTTTATAGAAATACTGGTGGGGATGCTGCGGGTCCGTCTTTTCGATGAAGTAATCGACCGCGTCGGCTTGCATGTTGGTCAGGCCCCAGGCAATGCGATCGTTGTGGCCGATTACAGTGTAGGGGAAGCCCGCGAAGGTAACTCCGGTAATGTTGAGGCCTGGCGCCACCAGGTGCGCGGTGTACCAGATGGAGGGAAGCGAAAAGCCCAAATGCGGGTCGTTGGCAAGAATCGGCTTGCCGGTGGCGGACTTGGTTCCGTCGATCACCCAGTTGTTGCTGCCGAAGGCGAACGGGCTGCCGAACCGCCCACTGACAAAGCGCTGGTGCAGCTCGAGGGCTGCTTGGTCAAATCCGGAGGGAAAGTGTGGTGCGGGCGTCCCGCCCGCTGTGACGCGGGCGTCCGCGCGGCCAAGCTGTGGTGCGGGCGTCCCGCCCGCTGTCCCACGGGCGTCCGCGCGGCCAAGCTGTGGTGCGGGCGTCCCGCCCGCTGTGCCACGGGCATCCCCTCGTTGCGCTCGGGGCAAGCTTTGCCCGTGCCGGCTTATGCGGGAGCGGGACGCTCCCGCGACCGCGGGCGAGACGCCCGCGCCACAGTCGGGGACGGTGGGAATCTCATAGGGGCGGTCGAGAGGGAAGAGTTCGTTCACCGTTTCGAGGCCCAACTTCTCGACCAGCATGCCCATCCACACGTCGGTGTCGGTGCCGGACTGGTCCCAGGCCATGTACTTGGGGAACACCAGCGCGTCCACGGGAGTCCAGGGCGCCGGGGTGAAGCCGAGTTGCTGAAAGATCGCGGGCTTTGGCGCGCCCGGTTCTCGTAGTTCCGCAAGACGCGCGTTGACGCCGGCGCAGTAGGCTTCGAGTTCTCGGCGGATGCGGCCGTCCAGCCGAGGACTCTTCCACGCGGCTTCAGTGCTGCGCCGGATGCCGATCTGGCGGACGAAGATGTCGTCGTTCAGCGATGCTTTGCCGAAGACTTCCGCCAGCGTGCCGGAAGCGCGGCGCCGGAACATCTCCATCTCGAACAGGCGATCGGTGGCGTGCAGATATCCCAGCGCGAAGTAGGCGTCCTGACTTGAACTCGCATAGATATGGGGGATGCCCAGCGTGTCGCGATAGACGTGAACCGGGGCCTTGAGTCCGGCCAGTGACAGCGTGGTGCGCGAAGCCTGGCCGCAGAGCAGGATCGGGTTGATGCCAACCAGTGCCAGGGCGCATAGGGCGGGGGCTGACGCCATCCGCCACACGTGATGCCATCGGGAATGTGGGCTGAATTTGTTCATGAGATGTGGCCTCCCGCGGCGCGAGATTAGATCAGGAGGGGACTGAGCTCATTCTCCGGGATGATAGGCTCGCTCTGTGTGCCCACTGAGCTGTGAGCGATAGAAATAGACTTCCCTCAAATCGCCCGTGGCGTACCGCTTTGCCTCGTCGTTGAAATGGGGCGACGACGGATTGCCGCTTTCGCCGCCCGCCGTCACGGCCTTGGCGCGCACGGTCTTGCCGAATTCAACCACCGCGACGAAACTGTTCCCGCTGCTTCCGTACCACCTCTTCATTTCTCCGTAGGGGCGCGCCCCGAAGGACGCCAGCGACCCCCACTGGGCAGAAGTGAACTCGACGGGAATGCTGGGTTTCAAGTCGTCGAAGTGCGGAACGATATCGTCGGTGAGGCGCTGGAAGCGGTTGATCTCCCCCCAAGGCGTTCTCCAGGTTCCGAAGTCTGCTGTCAGCCTCTGGGAGGCCGCCTCGAGCGATTGCAGGAGCTGTTCGCGAGTCGCCTTGCTTCGAGCGTAGTCGTAGACGGGCAGGCCCGCGCGCCGCGCTTCGCCGGCCACCCGCCGAGAGATATCCTCACCCCAGAACACCGCGAGCGAAGTGGGAACCGAATCCACTCCCCAGCGGTAATCCCAGGAACGCAGAAGCTGGATCTGTTCCGCGAGCTTCGCTTTCAGCAGGTTCGAGTCTTGGTCCTGGTCCCAAGCTTGGATGAGCGCGGGCATGGCCCTCTCAAACCACGGCAGATAGCTGTCGAAAGCCGCGCCAATCAGCGAATCGAGGGTGAAATCCTTTTTGCCTTCGAAAACCTTCACGGCGTGAAGGCCGCGCGCCGATTCCCCGCCGGTTTCGACATAGACCGGAAAATCTTTCTTCTTCAGGCTGCCGGGCCCGGCAGCAGACCACGGCGCGTCGTTCGAGTTGTAAATCCATCCGCTCTGTGGATTCAGCAGGTGCGGCGTCTCGTCAACGGATAAAAGCCCGTGCCAGTCGGTCGCCGGGTCGCTGCCCTCCACCGGCTTCGTCCAATCAAATCGGGTATCGCGGCGGGGAATGAAATTCCCGTGGAAGTAGGCGATGTCGCCATCGGCATCGGCATAAATCGTGTTGTTCGACGAATTCGTGTGTAGTTCCATCGTTTGCCGGAACGATTTGTAGTCCGTAGCCTTGGTTCGCGTGTAAGACTGGATCAGCGCTTTCACCGGCTCCTGCATCAGCCGCACGGTCACCCATTTCCCGTCCTGCTCGCCAATCACCGGACCGTGCTGGGTGCGATAAACGGTGAATTTTTTTTCGGCCATCCCGTGCTCGGTCATGTACGGCACACTGATTTGCCCGGTTGTGACCGGAAGCTCCTTGTCTCCGTACTTGTAGTAGTAGCTGTCAGCCTTTTTCTCGACGGTCTCGAGGTACTCGCTGAGGGCATTGACGCCGCTCGAGGTGTGCATCCAGCCGACATGCGGGTTGAAGCCTTGATACACGAAGAATTGTCCCCAAGTGACGGCGCCGTAAGCATCCAGTCCTTCCTCGCTCACCATCTGGAGCTCGGATCGGAAATAGAAAGACGTATGCGGGTTGATCAGCAGCAGAGCGTGGCCCTGGGCTGTGTTGGAAGGCGCGATGGCCACGCCGTTCGAGCCACCTAGTTCGGCTGTCGGGTCCGCGGCTGCCATTTCCGTCTGGGTGTAAGCTGTGGGCGGTGCGAGGCTCGCTTGCTGCTTGCCGTAAAACGCAGCAAGTTGAATAAGGCTTACCCGTTCGATGTCCCATCCGATGCTTCCTTCCGTAAAGCTCAGCGCCATCCACGGCTCGAAACTCTTGATGACTCTCGGTTTCACCTCGGGGTGCCTGTAAAGGTAGTAGTTCAAACCGTCGGCGAAGGCGTTCATTAGCGTCTTCAGCCACTCCGGACTCGCCGCATATTCCTTCTTCAGCATCTCCGGATCGGCGAGCAGCCTTATCCGCAGGTCCTGGTAGATTTTGGATTCGCCTTCCGCCTCCGCCAGCCGGCCCAGGCCGTTCAGGTAGTTCGTCTCGACGCGATTGAAATCGTCTTCGGCCTGCGCGTATTCCATGCCGAAGACCGCGTCTGCGTCGGTCTTCCCGTAGACGTGCGCGATCCCCCAATCGTCCCGGATGATCGTGACCTTCCGGGCTTCGCTCTCCCAGCGTGCAAGTTCCGAGTGCTCAGCGCCCCAAACCGCACAACTAACAGATGCGACAGCAAGAAAGAGAATAAGTCTTTTCATCAGCGTCACATCCAACCGAATGTGTCTTTTTGATGGGTCCACCCGACACCATACGCCGGACCGCTTGCGAATGCAATCGCTCTAAGCTGGTCCAGACTGGGTGAGCAGCTAGGACATCGCGGCTCACGAACCGCTCTAAAAAGGCTGCTTTCGGTGATTATTCTGCGCATTTTGGACTCAAAGTTGGCTTCTTTTTGGGTTCGTTTTGCACGTTACAAAAAAGTGATGTCCTTTGTTTTCAGTAACTTCTTAGCTTCGTTCCCACGATTTTGTGTTTTTCTCCGCGCTGTCATGGCGAGCGAAGCGAGGAATCCGGTTCTGCCTGGGTGTTTCGCGGAGAAACGAACCGGAGCGAGATTCCCCCCCCTTCGCTGCGCTCAGGTTCGGAATGACACAGTTGGGCAAGGTCTCCAGAAAGGCTGTTTCTGGTGATGAATCGGCACATTGGACACTCAAAATTGGGTTCGTTTTGCACGTTACGAAAAGTTCCGTCCTTTGTTTTCAGCAACATACTGGCTTTGTTCGTTTGTTTTTGATGTTTTCTGAGCGGTCGAACGAGCGCTGGAGCAACACTTTGCCGGACGGGCAAGGAAGGCATTGATCATCGACGCCTGAATGGCCATGACAGAAAGACCCTGCAACCCCATGATAGCCTATCACGTTGAGCACAGTTTGTCAAGAACTTTTTGAGGAAGAGTCTTGAATTCGGTTGGAGGCTGGCGCAGAGCGCTAGCCCTGCGGCCGATGCGGACCCCGGGCTTTAACAACCCGATAAAGCTGCGGAGTCCCGATAGCAGGGACTCCGCGCTACTTTATGTCAGCTTTTCTTGCCGATGCTTGCCAAGCCCGCGAAGCCGGAGAGGGGGCTTGCGTAGCCTTTAAGTCTCTGCCCTTCAGAGACAAGGCCTCCACTCGATCCTCCTGGCCGCTTGGGCATGTCCTTGATTTCCCAGGGTGACTTGTCGATGAGCGCGGCCGACTCCTTGAGGATGTTGTCGATGGCGCCTTTCTTCATGTGCTCGATGTAATCCATCCAGCCGGGCGAGGCAAAGCATTTGATGGGAATGATGTCGCTCAGGGTGGCGCAGTTCAGCAGGTAGCAGCCCATGAGCGGGTAGGTTTCGAACAAGGTGATATCCAGATGTCCGGCTGCCAGGGCCGCGTTGGCATCTTTCGTGGCCCGGTATTCCATGCCCAGCAGATAGAGCGTGTGCGCGATCTGCGCGAGCGCATTCACCGCCCCGACCACCGGCCCGCTGATTGCTCCGCCATCGGCGAACAAAAGCCCGGTCTTTGCAACGAAGGAACTCGTGTTGATGCCGGCGCTGATGGCCGAGTGCTCAGTCTCGTCCTTCATGAGTTTCTCGAGCGCCGCAAAGGCCGCGGCAGGAGCGCCCAACTCGATCGTGTAGCTGCAGCGGGAAATGGTGTTCTGTTTGTAGAGGCCGAGGCCCACATCAGTCCAATCGCTGACGACGGCAACCCCATCCTTTATGTGCCCGATCACGGGGGCCGCGCTGGCCGCACATTCCGCCACCACGGACAAAACCAGTTGGGTCAGCGGGCCGAGCAAGGCGATGCTGTCCACCTCGAAGAACTTCTGCACCATCTCCTGCAACTTCGCCTGGATCATGTCCTTAACAGTTTGATTTTTACCGAGGTTCACCCCCATCGCCCCGCCGCCGGGAGCGGTTCCCATTCCCGTAACCACGAAGGGTTTGGGAGCCGCGGGCTGGGAGGAAACCTTGTTTTTAAGTGACTGCCACGCCTCGCCGGATTTGGTTTTCACCGCGTCTCGCGCCTTCGTCAAGGCGTTCGGCAGATTCGCTGCCTTCAGCACCACGGGCTTTGCATGGCCGTTAGCGTCCAGGAAGAGTTTCGTGATGACCTTGAGGCGCTCGGATTTCATGAACTCGAGCGCGCGAAGCTCCTCAATGCTCATGTGGGTAATCTGGTAGGTCCGGTAATCGAGCTGATCGAGCTGGAAGGCAAGCTTGGTAATCACGTTGTTCTTGTTGCGCTCGCTGCGGTCCCAGGTAGGCCCCTTGGATCGCTTCCAATCCTCAAAAGCATTCTTGATGGCCCAGAGATTATCTTGGATCTTCGCTTTGTTGTACTTCTCGATTGCAGCATCCAGCGCCTGGAGCACCTTGCTTCGTGGCTTCGTGATCCCCAGGGTGGTGTCCTTCTTCCACTGCTCGTAGGTGGGAATGTTCATGGTGGCTTGCCGATGGTTCTCCTTTGTCTACAATTGTCAGGTTTTGGAATTTGGCCTAATACCAATATATTCCCGAACCCTTTTCGAATGCAATCGCATAGGCGCCGGTCGGCCGGCGGTGGGGGCGCTTTACACTCTGAATTGCAGAGCGGGGTGGCAGAGTGTAAAATGGACACTTTGTCCGACTCGGCGGCGCCAGCCTTCCCGCTTGCCGGTTTTCGGTTCGCCCCATTGGGAGGGACCGGTTTCGCGGGAACGGCTTGACTTTCGACGCAGCAGTGAAAGGGAGTGCTGGGATGAACAGGTTGAAGGGGCTTTCGGGGGAACTTCTGGACGCGGCCCCGGACGCCATGGTGGTGGTGAACCACGAGGGAAGAATCTTACTGGTCAATGCCCAGGTGGAGAAAATGTTTGGGCACCGGCGCGAAGATCTGATTGGAAAGGAACTCGAGATCCTGATCCCTCCGCGTTTTCGAAATACTCATCCTGGCCACCGGAATCGGTTCATTGCCGAGCCGCGGGTACGGGAGATGGGAGCGGGTTCGGAATTGTATGGCCTGCGTAAGGACGGAACGGAGTTTCCGGTTGAAATCAGCCTGAGCCCGCTCCCAACGGAGATGGGCGTGCTGGTGTCGAGCGCGATTCGCGACATCACTGACCGTAAGCGGGTGGAAGCTGGTATTCAGCGGCTCCATGAGGCCTTGGCTCAGCGCAGCGCGGAGCTTGAGGCGACGAACAAGGAACTGGAAGCATTCGCCTATTCGGTTTCGCACGATCTCCGGGCGCCGCTGCGCTCCATTGACGGCTTCAGCCAGGCGCTCATGGAGGATCATCTGGAAAAACTTGATGCGGAGGGGCGCGATTACCTTCGTCGCGTGCAAGCGGCGGCGGGGCGGATGGGCGAGCTGATCGAAGGTTTGCTTGGGATGGCGCGTCTGGCGCGCCACGAGATTTACAGGGAAAGTGTGGATTTGAGCGCCCTTGCGGCCTCCGTAGCGCAAAACCTGCGCCACAGCGAGCCGAATCGAAAAGTGGAGTTTTCCATCGTCGAAGGCGCCAGAGCCGAGGGAGACCGTCAACTGCTGGAAATCGCGCTTCACAACCTGCTGGCCAATGCCTGGAAGTTCACGAGTAAGCAGCCCACCGCGCGCATCGAGTTTGGCGCACGGCAGGAGAATGGCCAGACGGTCTTCTTCGTCCGCGACAATGGCGCGGGGTTTGATATGGCATATGCCGCCAGTCTCTTCGGCCCGTTTCAGAGGCTGCACACGCAAGACGAGTTTGAGGGGCACGGGATCGGCTTGGCGACGGTGCAGAGGGTTATCCGCCGGCACGGAGGGCGCATCTGGGCCGAGGGAGAAGTCGGAAAAGGGGCAACGTTTTCGTTCACTCTCTAACGGGCCTCGCAAATTACAGCGACCGCCGAACCCCCTCACCCGGCGCTACGCGCCACCCTCTCCCCCAAGGGGGCGAGGGCCATTACCTGGGAGCACCGCCCTCTCCCCCTTGGGGGAGAGGGTGCCCGAGGTACGAGGGCAGGTGAGGGGGTCAATTTCACCACACCTTTGGAGCCTTTCCGAACGGAGGTGCTGGCTGGAGTGAGAACTTTGGACCCAACTGGGAGGAACCCATGAACGAGAAGGCGATTCTGCTGGTGGAAGACAACCGGGATGATGAGGTTCTTACGCTCCGAGCGCTCCGCAAAAATAACATTATGAACGAAGTCGTGGTGGCTCGCGACGGGGCTGAGGCGCTGGATTATCTGTTTGGAACGAACCGGTACGCGGGCCGGGACGTCACGGACTGGCCCTCGGTGGTTCTGCTGGACCTGAGACTTCCGAAGATCACCGGCCTGGAAGTGTTGAGGAAAATCCGGAGCGATGCGCGCACCCGGGCCATGACCGTGGTGGTCCTGACGTCTTCGAAGCAAGAGGAGGACGTGGCGGAGAGCTATGGCTTGGGTGTGAACAGTTATGTGCGCAAGCCCGTGGAATTCGCGAACCTGTTCGAGGCTGTGCGACAGATCGGGCTTTACTGGCTGCTTTTGAACGAGGGTCCTATTCCGCCGCGGAGGAGATAGATGAGCACAGCTCTTAAGGTCCTTATCGTAGAAGACTCCCCGGACGACGCTGCCCTGGTCTTGCGGAAACTGCGCCACGGCGGGTATGAGCTCGTCTGGGAGCGGGTTGAAACCGCGGAAGCAATGAACGCGGCACTGGAACACGCGGAGTGGGATGTCATCCTCTCGGATTACACGATGCCGCACTTTAGCGCCCTTCAGGCGCTCGAAACTCTGAAGTCGAAACAACTCGACATACCCTTCATCATCATTTCGGGCACCATCGGCGAAGAGACCGCGGTGCTTGCCTTGAAGGCTGGAGCGCAGGATTACCTTATTAAAGGCAGACTGGCGCGCCTTGTCCCGGCCCTGGAGCGCGAAATTCGGGAGGCCCATAGCCGCCTGGAACGCAAGCTTGCGGAGGCCGAGAATCGGAAGCTCGAAGAGCAGTTCCACCAGGCGCAAAAAATGGAGGCGGTGGGCAGGCTGGCCGGGGGACTGGCGCACGACTTCAACAATTTCTTAAGCGCCATCAACGGCTACTGCCAAGTGATGCTGAATACCTTAGATCGTTCCGATCCGACGCGAGCCTGGCTGGAAGAGATCAAGAAAGCCGGCGACCACGCGGCTTCCCTGATGCGCGAGTTGCTCGCCTTCAGCCGGCGGCAGGTGCTGGTGACGCAGGTTCTGGACTTGAACGAAGTCGTCGCCGGCGTCGAGAACATGCTGCGTCACTTGATCGGCAAAGGCGTCGATCTGGTAACCCTCCCCGGGCCGGCGCTCGGGCAGGTGAAAGCCGATGCGGCCAGAATCAAGCAGGTCATCGTGAACCTGGCGGTTAACGCGCGGGACGCGATGCCCGAGGGCGGCAGGCTGACGATTGAAACCTCCAACGTCGAACTGGACGCCGCCTCTGCGCAACGGCATCCGTCGGTCACCCCCGGCCGGTACGTGCTGCTGGCGGTGAGCGATACGGGGATCGGAATGGACGCGCAAACCCAAGCGCATGTTTTTGAACCGTTCTTCACGACCAAAGACGAAGGCAAGGGCACCGGGCTCGGCTTGGCGATGGTCTACGGGACGGTGAAACAGAGCGGCGGCGCTGTCTGGGTCGACAGCGAGCCGGGCCAAGGCGCCAAGTTTACGATCTACCTCCCTCGAGTCGAAGAATGTCCCGCCACCCCGGAAACTGTGCACGCACCTCGCCCTGACCCGCACAGTGCGCGAGGTCTTGCCGGCCGCCCGAAGCAAGCCTCGGAAGGTTCCTAAGAAGGTTCATATCCATCCAATCTGCGCCTCCGGGAAATTCCTGTTGACTTGAAGCGCGGCGAAACGCAAGATGATGGCCGCAGACGCGACGCCGCGAAGCGTCACTTTGTCCGGGAGATCAGCTTGCCCGCGCCGCGTCTGCACTTTGGCGGATGGGGGGCTTGAAATGAGCGGCGAAGGGTGGAAGCCGGCGTTGTGCGCGGCGGCCGGCCTGATGATTCTGATCTCGGCTTGCGGTGGCGGCGGAGGGGGTGGCGGAACGACGCCACCGGCCACCTATGTGCTTACGGTGAACTCGACCAACCCTTCTACGGGCGTAGCGATCACCGCTTCTCCGGGTGACGCCAATAATGTCGGGAGCGGCACGACCAGCTTCACACTGACTTATGACTCCGGGACCTCCGTGACCCTGACGGCGCCTTCCACGGCGACGTCGGGCGGAAATCCGTATTCCTCCTGGAGCGGATGCGCGAGCGCCAGCACCGTGACGTGTACGGTGACGATGAGCGCCAACACCACCGTCACGGCCAACTATACTGCCTCGGCCATCACCTCGGTGGTCGTGACGCCGAATCCTGCCACGGCAACCATCGGCACTACCCTGCAGTTCAGCGCCGCAGTGAGCGGCACGGGCAACTTCAGCAATGCCGTGAGTTGGTCAGTGACCGGGCCTGCCGGTTGGACGGGCAGCATCGGGTCCATCAGCAGCAGCGGACTCTATGAGACTCCCTACCCGGCGCCCGCCAAGGTGACCATAGTGGCCACCAGCGCTCAGGATACGACCAAGAGCGGCAGCGTGAGCGTGGCGCTGGCGCCGCCAGCCGCCGCCGCGGGGCCGGCCTTGACAGTCGATCTGGGCAACCAAACCCACCCCATTAACCCGTTAATCTACGGAATGAATGGGTATGCCTTGCTGAATTCCGTGGACGGGCCAGCCAACCCAACCGTCGTACGCTGGGGCGGGGACAGCACTTCCCGGTACAACTACAAACTGGGCGTAAGCAACTCCGCCAGCGACTGGTACTTTGAGAATCAAACCAACTCCGGTGTAGGTCCCACGGGCGAATTCAACGATTTTGTCACCAGTAACCAGGCCATCGGCGCGATCTCCCTGGGCACCGTGCCGGTGCTCGGCTGGGTGGCGAAGGATGGGACCTCCTGCAGTTTCCCGACTTCGACGTACCCGAACCAGCAGAGTGTGGACACCTCTCGCGGTTGTGGCAACGGTGTGTATCCAGAGGGAGTGAGTGGCTGCACGAATTCGAACGGCTGCGACATCACCGGCAACGCTGCCACTGACACCAGCGTCGCGGAGGGTCCCGCGTGGGCGGGTAGTTGGGTGACTTCCCTGGTCGGCACCTTTGGCACCGCGGCGAATGGAGGCGTGGCGATCTACGACCTGGACAACGAACCCAGTTGGTGGGACGCAGTGCACCGTGACGTACACCCACTCCCGTTCACTTACGACGAGGCCACCAACAACGGTATCGCCACGGCCCTGGCCATCAAGACGGCCGATCCGACGGCCGCAGTCAGCGGCCCGGTGATGGACTTCTGGTGGGATTATTTCTACTCGAAAGAGGATGTCGAGGATGGATGGAGTACCGGCCCATGTTACGAGCCCTGGAGCAATCCGGCAGATCGCAAGGCGCACGGAGGCACACCGTTCATCGAGTATTACCTCCAGCAGTTCGCCGCGTATGAGGCGAGCCACGGCGTTCGCCTCCTGGACTACCTTGACCTGCATACCTATTTTGCCGCCGTGTATAACGGCTCCGGCGTCGGCCTCAGCCCCGCCGGAGACACCGGCGAGCAGGAGGCCCGGCTCGACTCGACGCGCGCCTTGTGGGATCCCACCTACACCGATCCCAATTTCCCTCAGCCGAACTACACCACGGATTCGAACTACACTTCAAGCTGCTCGACGCCGCTGCAAGCTCCGCAAGCAATCCCGATGATGCAGACATGGGTCGCCAACGACTACCCGGGCACCAAGACGTCGATCAGCGAGTACAACTGGGGCGGGCAAGAGCACATCAACGGCGCAGTGGCGCAGGCTGACATCCTTGGCATCTTCGGAAAATACGGCCTCGACCTGGCGACTCTCTGGGGTCCGCCGGACCCCACGCAGGTCCCCGGCTTGATGGCCTACGAGATTTACCGCAACTACGACGCGGCAAACTCGAAGTTCGGAGATGTGTCGCTCGCCTCGAGCAGCGCAGACCAGGGCCGGCTCTCCGTCTATGGCGCGCTGCGCACCGCAGACGGCATGGTGACTGTGGTGGTGCTGAACAAGACTTACGGCGATCTCACCGCAAGTCTTTCCCTGGACAACCTGATGCCGAATGGTTCGGCGAAGGTCTTCCTCTATAGCAACGCCAACCTGGCCGGAATCGTAGCGCAACCCGACTTGACGGTGACGCCGCCCAGCGCAGGCGGAACGACGAGCACCATCAGCACAACTTTTCCGGCGCAGTCGATTACGCTGTTGGTCGTGCCGCACCAGTAAGCCTTGCTTTCACTCGGGCTGGCGCAGACCGTGGCTCTATTGGCCTGCGCTTTCTCCCGAATTCTGCGCTCTTCTTAACCGCCGGATATGCTACTCTAGCGGCGGCGTCCTGCCATGACCGAGCTTGCAGTCGAGACGACCGGACTCTGTCGCCGCTTCGGAGAACTGGAAGCGGTGCGCAACGTCAACCTGCGCGTGGAAGCGGGTCAGTTCTTCGGATTTCTGGGCCCCAACGGCGCGGGAAAATCCACCACCATCAAGATGCTCACCGGCATGCTGGAGCCCACGGCGGGGCAAATCCGGATTCTCGGCCTCGACCTGGCCAACGATCCCATCGGCGTGAAGAGCCAGATCGGCGTGGTGCCGGAAGGCCTTGCCCTCTTCGACCGCCTGACCGGGCCGGAATACCTCACCTTCGCCGGACGCATGTATGGCCTCGATCGCGTCACCGCGGCCGAGCGCGCGCAGGAACTTCTCGACTTCACAGGCCTCGCCGATCGCACCAAGTCGCTGATTGTGGACTACTCGCATGGCATGAAGAAAAAACTCGCGATGGCTGCGGCGGTCATCCACGGGCCCAAGGTGCTGTTTCTGGACGAGCCCTTCGAGGGTGTGGACGCCATCGCCGCCGGCACTCTTAAGGCCATGCTGAACCGCATGATCGCGCGTGGCGCTACGATCTTCCTCACCTCGCACGTGCTGGAAATCGTCGAGCGCCTGTGCAGCCACGTGGCCATCATCGATCGCGGCGAACTGGTGGCCCAAGGGTCCATTGACGACCTGCGCTCCGGCGTGGCAGCCCGGCAAGATGATGGGCAGAAGCTCAGTCTGGAACAGATTTTTCTCAAAATTGTGGGCGGCGAGCGCGCCGCCGTGCCGGAGCTATCGTGGCTGGAGTGATCTCGGCGCCGGGCAAATCCACGCAGCTCTTCCTGGTAGGCTGGCTGCGCTGGCGCCTGTTCGTCAACGGCCTGCGGACCGCCACCGGCAAGTTGAACCTGGCTGTACATATCATCATGGGCGCCGGCATCGGCCTTGGGATTGTGGGGCTCGGCGTTCTCCTAGGCCTCGGCAGTTGGTATGCGATCCGGTATGGCAAGCCACCGTTGCTTTCGGGCGAACTCTGGCTGGTGTTTCTGGTTTGGCTGCTGTTCCCGCTTGTCATCTCGGGGTTTGGCGCGGAAGCCGATCCGGTTTCGCTGCTGCGTTTCCCCCTCCGGTACTCCACGTTTGTGCTTCTGGCTTTCGCGCACGGAGTCTTTGACCCCGTGGCCGCAGCTTGTCTCTACTGGCTTGCCGCGATGCTCCTCGGCATCAGCGTCGCGTCGTTAAGGGCTCTGAGTTGGGCGATCCCGGCTTTCGCGGTGCTCGCACTGCTCAACCTGCTGCTCAACAGGGCTATTTACGCCTGGCTAAGCCGTTGGATGGCACAACGCCGCACGCGCGAAATACTGGGCGCGGCGGGCATCCTCCTGGCGATCAGCGGCCAGTTCATAAGTCCGCTCGCTAATCGATATGGCCAGCGGGCGTTGCCCTGGGTGACCCGCCTCGCCTCGGGTGTCCGCGTCCTTCCTCCCGGCATGGCGGCGGCGACGATCACGTTTGGGTGTGCCGGCACTGCCGGCAAAGCTGGAGCCGAGTTCGCAGGCCTCCTGGCTTACTGTGGCGGGGTCGGGTGGCTGCTTGCCATTCGCTTGCGGGCTGAGTACCGCGGCGAAAACTTGAGCGAGACGCGCCGCCCGTCTGCCGAAGCTCGCGCCCCTGTGCGCGCGGGGTGGAACGTAACGGGCGTGTCCCCCACGGTGGCCGCCCTGTTTGAGAAAGACCTGCGCTATCTTTTTCGCAACACCATGGCGTATCTCACCCTGCTGACGCCGGCGCTGATCATCCTCGCACTGAGCGTGGGCCGCCGGGGCAGTCCGCACCCCAAGATAACGGGCTTCATGCTGGGTAGTTCGACTTACTTCCCCATGGGCGTCGCCTATGTCTTGCTCACGGTGGTGGGCCTTGCTTACAACAGCCTGGCTTATGACGGGCCCGGATTAGCCATGCTGTTCGCGGCGCCCGTTCGTTTCCGTGACGTGATGGCGGCGAAGAATCTGCTCCACTCGATGGTGCTTGCTGCCGAGGTCATCATCGTTTTCGTATTGGTCCAGTTCGTTGGAGGGCCTACCCCACTGGTAGTCGTGGGACTGACCCTGGCAGGGGCGCTTTGGGCACTCCTCATGAACCTGACGGCCGGAAACCTGGTCTCGCTCTATTATCCCCGCAAGCTGAAGTTCGGCCAGATGCGGCGCCAACGGGCGTCCGGCATGGCAGTCGTGGCCACGTTGGGAGTTCAGGTCCTCGTGGGCGGCCTGGGCGCGGGACTGTACCTTGTTTCGCGCTGGGCCGGAAACATGGCCTGGTGTGGAATCGGTTTTCTGGGGCTCGCGGGCATCACTTGGGTCGCTTATCGCCGCGTGCTCAATCTCGTCACCGGCACCGCCTGGAAGAGGCGCGAGGCTCTCCTGGCCGAGTTGTCGCGGCCCGATTGAAGCATGCCCCCTAACCGGCCGCCGGTTTGTGTATACTGCGGTGGGCAAGCGGCCCTGCGCGGCGATGTGCTTCGCTCTTCCTTCGCCGCGAGGAACCACTCCGGCATGTGGCCACGAAGCGTATTGACGATTTTTCTTGGCCTGGCATTCTACGCTCAGGCAATTCTGGCGCAGGCTCCCCCAGCAGCGCCGAACTGGGTGGGATCATGGGCAGCCGCTCAGCAAGTGCCGGAGGCCAACAACTCGCTTGCGCCCGGCGATCTGCGCGACGCCACGCTGCGCCAGGTGGTGCATCTTTCGACCGGCGGAGGTGTGCTGCGAGTACGAATCTCGAATACGTTCGGGACGGCGCCCCTCGAGTTTACGTCAGTGCACGTCGCGCGGCCCGCCCCGGCTGCCTCGGCACGCATCGACGCCTCGACCGACCGGGCACTGACGTTTTCCGGCCGCCCAAGCGTCACCATTCCCGCCGGCGCCGATTATGTTTCTGATCCCATCGCCTTCGTGGTCGAGGCGCCGTCCGATCTCGCCATCACATTCCACGTCGACGAACCCCCGGCGGTCCAGACCAGCCATCCGGGATCACGAGCGACCTCTTATCTCGTGCACGGCGACCATGTGGCAGACGCGGACTTGCCGGGCGCAATCAGCTTCGAGCATTGGTTCAACATCTCCGGAGTGGAAGTCAGCGCGCCCTCCGGCGCCGCAGCCATCGTGACCCTGGGCGATTCGATCACCGACGGGCGCGGCTCCACCACCAACGGCAACGACCGCTGGCCTGACGATCTGGCGCGCCGATTGCGCACCGCGCTGCCCACGCGATGCCTCGCCGTCCTCAACCAAGGCATCGGCGGGAATCGCCTGCTCCGCGACGGCCTGGGGCCTAACGCTCTGGCGCGCTTCGATCGCGACGTGGTGGCTCAGCCTGGAGTTCGCTACCTGATCGTTCTGGAAGGCATCAATGACATCGGCGCCTTCGGCCTCGAGGGCAACACGGCGCAAGCTGCGCACGACCATCTCGTGCACAGTCTTTTTGCGGCGTACGAGCAGATCGTGGCGCGTGCTCACGCTCATGGTATTCGCGTTTACGGCGGAACGCTCACGCCCTTCACCGGGTCCGCCTACTACAAGCCGGGACCGGTGAGTGAAGCCGATCGAAATGCCGTGAATCAATGGATTCGCGCGGTCAACCATTTCGACGCGGTAATTGATTTTGACAAGGCGGTTCGCGACCCGCACCGACCGGAGATGATTATGCCGGCGTACGATTCCGGTGATCATATTCATCTTTCGCCCGCGGGGTATCGCGCCATGGCGAACGCGATTCCCCTCACGGACTTCCGTCCGTAGCCGTGCTGCTTAGATTCTGGAGGATTCGATGAGACTCGCACATCCGACACTTCGTGGCTCGCGTGTGGTGTTTGGGCTGGCCGGCGTAATCTCTTGCAGCTTGCTGTCAGGCCGCTCCGGGACGGCACTGCAGCAGTCCGCCTGTCAGCCCGTGACTTTCACCGCCGAGCAGGATCATCAGAATATGCAGGAGCAGCTTGGCATCAAGGCCCTCCGCCCGGGGCCCAGCGGCAACGAGAAAGCGCCGAATCACGCCAACTACGACGAGTCGAAGGCCAGCCCATTTCCGAACCTGCCCGATCCATTGACGCTGAAGAATGGCGAAAAGGTGACGACGCCGGACATCTGGTGGCGTGAGCGGCGTCCCGAGATCGTGGAGGATTTCGAGCGCGAGGTTTACGGCCGCGTGCCGGCGAACGCTCCGAAGGTGACGTGGTCAGTGAAGGCCGTCGACCAGGAGAGGATTGGGTTCAATCCCGTTATCGCCAAAGAGGTGATCGGCCACGCGGACAATTCCGCCTGCCCGCTCATTGAGGTGAATTTCCGCATGACCCTGGTGACGCCCGCGAATGCGAAGGGGCCGGTGCCGGTCTTGATGATGTTCGGCCGCAGCGGCTTCCCCGCGCCCAACCAGCCGTCGCCGCAGGAGCTTGAGCGAATCAACGCGGCGCTGAAAGCACTGCTGATCCAGCAGGATCCTTCCCTGCGCGAGGTTTTCGAACAACATCCCGCTTATGAACTGGAGACTCCGCCGCCATTTCAGATGCCGCAGTTCAACGCTGACGGCAGCCCGCCCCCGACCTGGCAACTCATCGCGGACGGTTGGGGCTATGCGACCATCGACCCCGCCAGCATTCAGGCCGATGATGGGGCGGGAATCACCAGGGGCATTATCGGGCTCGTCAACCGTGGCCAGCCTCGCAAGCCGGACGACTGGGGCGCCTTGCGCGCCTGGGCCTGGGGCGCGGGACGTGCGCTCGACTATCTCGAGACGGACCCGGCGGTGGATGCCAAGCACGTCGGGATCGAGGGCGTCTCGCGTTTTGGAAAGGCGGCGCTGGTCACCATGGCCTTCGATCAACGCTTTGCCATGGTCCTGGTAGGCTCTTCCGGCAAAGGCGGCTCCACTCTTTTGCGGCGAAATTTCGGCGAAGCGGTGGAGAGTCTGACCGGCGGCGAGTATTACTGGATGGCCGGCAACTTCATGAAGTACGGCGCGTCGGACGCTAAGTTTGGGAGCAAGAATGCCGGGGACTTGCCTGTCGACTCCCACGAACTCATCGCCTTATGCGCGCCTCGCCTGACTTTCATCAGCTACGGAGTGCCGGAGAAAGGCGACGCGAAGTGGCTCGACCACCAGGGAAGCTTCATGGCGACAGTAGCGGCAAGCCCGATCTTCAGTTTGCTTGGCGCGAAGGGGTTGGGCGTCTCCGAGGATTACCACGCCGCCAAGATGCCGCCGGTGAATGGCGGGCTGCTCGATGGGCAGCTTGCCTGGCGCCAGCACGACGGCGGACACACCGACGCGCCCAACATGAAGTACTTTCTGAAGTGGGCCGACGGATTCATCGGCCACTCGCGGCCTGAGTAGCGGGGAGAGACGCCAGTTCTCCGATCGTCCGAGGCGTCCACCGGGCCTACAAGACGAACAATTTGAAAATTCCCGGTTGATAAGCTAGTCTAATCGCGGCAAACGCGTCATGGCGCAGGCGCGACATGGCATCGCGAGGATTCACGGAGACAGGAATGGAGCCGCCGCCACCTCCCACAGATCCGCAGGCCGCAACTCACGCCTCGACTTTCGCTTGGGGCGGGCTGCTGGAGAGCCTCCGTCCTCAGCAGTGGGTGAAGAACGGCTTCGTCTTCGCGGCGTTGATATTCTCCCGCAGCATCATCGACTGGAATCGCAACGCGCGCGTCATGGCGGGCGCGGCCCTGTTCTGCCTCATGTCCAGCGCAGTTTATCTTCTCAACGACATCCTTGATGCGCCGGAGGATCGGAAACACCCTCTGAAGCGGCTGCGGCCGCTGGCGTCCGGCCGGCTCGGAGTGGGAACTGCAGCTATCGCTGCAATAACGCTGGGGTTGGTTTCCCTGGGTGGCGCGTGGGCGCTCGACCACACTTTCTTCGCCATCATCGCGGCCTATGCCGTCATCAACGTGCTCTATTCATGGGTGCTGAAGCGTGTGGTTCTCCTCGACGTCTTCGTTATCAGCGCCGGCTTCGTTTTGCGGGTGGTGGGCGGCGGAGTGATCATCCACGTCGAGATTTCTCCTTGGCTGGTGGTGTGCGCCACGTTGCTGGCCTTGTTTCTCGCGCTGAGCAAGCGCCGGCATGAACTCGTAGCCTTGGGAAAAGAAGCGGGCAACCACCGCTCGATCCTGTCGAAATACTCGCCTTACTTTTTGGACCAGTTGATCGGGATTGTCACCGCTTCCACGGTAATGTCCTATGCGCTGTACACGCTTTCGAGCGACGTACAGATCAAATTTCCCGGCAAGCGGCTTGACCTGACCATTCCTTTCGTTCTTTTTGGAATTTTCCGTTACCTTTATCTCGTGCACCAGAATGAAGAGGGAGGAAACCCGACGCGGTTGTTCTTGACGGACTCGGTCCTGCTTTCCGTCGTGCTGTTCTGGGCGGCCAGCGTCATTTTCATTATTTACCTTTAGTCGGAACGGGGATTCTCGAAAGCCGATGGTCGATTGCTGATTGTCGGTTGGAGTACAGTTCCCAGGAAGAGCGCGCTGCACTCCTTTACTCGGCAGTCGGCTCTACAATCGGCAATCGAGCATCGGCAATGGATAATCGACAATGTCAGACGATTTCATAACTCAGCCACTCTCCGGGTGGGGGCGTTTTCCGGTCGAGATGTGTAATGTCTATCGCCCCGAGAGCCGGCGCCAACTCGAGGCCATCCTGGAGTCCAGTTCCCAGCCATCCTTGATATCGTACGGCATGGGACGCAGCTACGGCGACGCGCCACTCAACGCACAAGGCGGAGTCATCTGCCACTCGCGGCTCAACAGGTTTCTCGCTTTCGACGCGCAGAGTGGTGTGCTGGAGTGCGAGGCGGGCGTAAGCCTGGCTGAAATCCTTCGCTATTTTCTGCCCCGCGGGTTTTTCCTGCCGGTGACGCCGGGGACCAAATTCGTGACCGTCGGCGGAGCAATCGCCGCCGACGTGCACGGCAAGAACCACCATCAAGATGGCACCTTCGGGAACTTCGTTTTGGATTTCAAGTTGTGGACCCCTAAGGGCGGCATCCTCACCTGCTCCGCGAATAACAAAAGCGAAATCTTTTGGGCGACCCTGGGGGGCATGGGACTGACAGGCGTGATTGTGAGCGCCCGGATGAAGCTGCGACCCGTCGCGTCAGCGTGGATGCAGGTAGATTACCAGCAAGCTGCAAACCTCGAGGACGCGCTGCGAATGATGACGGAATCCGACATCCGTTACCAATATTCCGTAGCCTGGATTGACTGCCTGGCGACCGGCCGGCACATGGGAAGGGCCGTCTTGATGCGAGGCAATCACGCGCCTGTAAAGGAGCTGCCGGCGAGCATTCGGGATCCCCTCGCCGAAGCGCGTCGCCGCCGCTGGACGCTGCCCTTCGATCTTCCCTCGCTGGCCTTGAACAGTCTTACGGTGCGCGCCTTCAACTCTCTCTATTACACCCTGCATCGGAATGCTGCCCGCAAACTCGTCGACCTGGAGACTTTCTTCTACCCCCTCGACGCGATCCATCATTGGAATCGCCTGTACGGACGCAGGGGCTTTGTTCAATATCAGTCAGCCTTGCCTTTGGCGGGAGGACTCGAGGGGCTCAAGAAAGTCCTGACCAGGCTGGCGCAATCGCGCCGCGCATCCTTCCTGGCCGTGCTGAAGCGTTTTGGGAAATCAAACCCCGGCCTGCTTTCGTTTCCGATCGAAGGCTACACGTTGGCCCTGGATCTTCCCGTCGCGAGCGGGCTGATTCCTCTGCTGCGCGAATTGGATGGGCTGGTTTTGGATTATGGCGGCAGGATTTACCTGGCGAAGGATGCGTTGATGACCGCGCCAGCTTTTGCCGCCATGTACCCGCGGGTAGAACAGTTCAGGGAGATCAAGCATCGGCTCGACCCGGGCGGGTTATTATCGTCATCGCAGGCGCGGAGGATTGGGATTGTTCCGAAATGATCGGGCGCGAGCCGGCGGCCGCGACCGAAACGAAGTCCTCCGTGCACTCTGTGTCTCGAAAGCCTCAACACCGGGAGCACGGAGCGTCTCCGTGATCTCTGTGTTGAGATTTCCTCAGGCCACGGGGAACGCGAGTATCATTCAGGCGGCCATTAACTGAGGTGAGAGCGTGTCAACCGTACTGATTCTGGGCGCAACGTCGGGTATTGCCTCCGCCTTGGCTAAGGAGTTTGCGGCGCATAAGTACGACCTTGTTCTAGGAGGCCGCGATCGGGACGAATTGAGCGCGCTCGCTTCCGATCTCAGCCTCCGCAATTCAGTTCGCGCCAGCGTCCTGGCTTTCGATGCCCTCGACACACAAACCCACGCCGCAAGCTTGCAATCGTTCCTCGCGGAAGCGGGCAACGCTTTGGCGGGCACCGTGGTTTGCATCGGTTACTTGGGCGATCAGGCCAAGGCTCAAGTCATTTGGGATGAAGCTCGACTTATTCTCGAGACCAATTTCACCGGTTGCGTTTCGGCCCTCAATATTCTCGCCAATCACTTCGAGCTCAAGCGGACGGGTTTTATCTGCGCCATCACTTCGGTAGCCGGCGACCGTGGCCGCCAAAGCAACTATCACTATGGCGCCGCGAAGGCGGGCCTGAGCGTCTACCTTCAGGGGTTGCGGAACCGGTTATTTCCGGCGGGCGTCAACGTGATTACGGTGAAGCCGGGGTTTGTGGACACGCGCATGACCTACGGGCGTCCGGGGCTGTTTCTGTTGGCCTCGCCAGAGAGCGTAGCGCAAGGCATTTTCAGAGCCATCGTCAAGGGGAAGAGCGTGGTTTACTTGCCATGGTTTTGGCGCCCCATCATGCTGATTGTGCGGTCAATCCCGGAAACGATCTTCAAAAGGCTGAAGATGTAGTCGCCCTCGTTGACACAGTCCGCAGCGGGCGATTACCCTAGCTGAAGAGGACGTATGGATATTTTCGCGGAGATTGCGAGGCTCAGAAGGGACGGGCGCAAGGCGGCGCTGGCGACCATCATCCAGGTGCAGGGCTCCATTCCAAGCTATGAAAGCGCCAAGATTCTGATCCGCGACGACGGTTCGATCGTAGGCACGGTGGGCGGCGGCTGCGTCGAGGCAGAAGTGTGGTCCGTGGCGCAGGAGGTCATGCGCGAAGAGAAACCGCGCCGCTTGCACTTCAACCTGAACACACAGCCCGAATACGACAACGGGCTGGTCTGCGGCGGGTCGCTCGATATTTTCGTCGAGCCCATCCTGGCCACTCCTACACTGTATCTCTTCGGCGGCGGACATGTTTCACTTGCTGTAGCGAAGATTGCCGGCCTGGCAGGATTCGATGTGATTGTCTCTGACGACCGGGCGGCGTTTGCCAACCCGGAGCGCTTCCCGGAGGCGGTCGAAACCCACGCCGGACCTTGGGCAGAGACTTTCGGGAAGCTCAAGGTCAATGGGCTGTCGTACCTCGTGGTGGCCACGCGCGGGCACAAGGGCGACCTGGATTGCCTCCGCTGGGCGGTTACGACGCCGGCGCGCTACATCGGTATGATTGGCAGCAAGCGGAAGCTTATCGAAATCTCGAAAGTGCTGGAAAGCGAAGGTGTGCCTGCGGAGAAACTGGCGCGCGTCTATTCTCCCATCGGCCTTGATCTCGGGGCGCTGACTCCGGAAGAGATCGCGGTCTCGATTGTGGCGGAGTTGATTGCGGTAAGGCGCCAGGCCGCGTCCCCCTACTCCTCTCTCGCGTACAAGCCCAAGGCCATCGAAACCACATGATCGCCGGACTGATCCTCGCAGCAGGCGAGTCCTCCCGCATGGGAACCCCCAAGGCCACTCTTGCCTATCGTGGCCGCACATTCCTCGAATCGATCGTGGAGACGCTTCGCTCGGCCGGACTCGAGCGCATCGTCGTCGTGCTCGGGCATCGGGCCGAGGAGATTCAAGCACGGGTCAAGAGTGAGGCTATTGAAGTAATCATCAATCCCGATTACCGGTCCGGCCAGACTTCCTCATTGCAGGCGGGACTGCGGGCGCTGGCGGCGGATGATCTGGAAGCCGTCCTGCTTTGTCTGGTGGATCATCCTGCGGTCTCCGCAGGAACTGTGAGAGGAATCGTGTCGGCTTTTCGTGAGAGCGATGCTCCCGTCGTGATCCCCACCTATCACGGCCGCCGGGGACATCCGGTGCTGATCGGACGGCGACTCTTCGCCGAGCTATTGGGGTTGACGAGCGACGCGGGCGCGGATTCGGTGGTGCGGCGATATCGACCGGCAACCCGGTATCTCGAGGTCGAGGACGAGGGGGTAGTCATTGATGTAGACGACCCGGAGGACTACCAGCGGCTGACCAGGGGGTAGGTCGCTCCGCTAAGAATGACGGCATCGAAGCATTTTCACCCAGACTCTCGCGCCCTGGACTACAAGTGTTAAAATCCTTTCCCTTATATGAGCGGTGCAGCAGTCCCCCAGTCTTCGGCGGGTCGTTGGTTGGTGGCGGTGGCGGTGATGTCCAGCGCGGTGATGGAGGTGCTGGACACATCGGTGGTGAACGTCAGCCTGCCGCACATTGCGGGCAGCCTTTCGGCTACGGTCGATGAATCCACCTGGGTACTCACATCTTACCTGGTGGCCAACGCCATCGTTCTCCCGCTGACCGGCTGGCTGGCGAACTACTTCGGGCGCAGGCGATTGTTGCTCTGTGTGGTGGCAGGGTTCACCGTCTCGAGCCTCTTGTGCGGGATCGCTCCGAATCTGCCGGCGCTGATTCTCTTTCGCGTGCTCCAGGGCACCACCGGGGGCGGGCTCCAGCCTCTATCCCAGGCCGTGCTGCTCGAAGAATTCCCCGGCGCGGAGCGGGGCAAGGCCATGGCGTTCTGGAGCATGGGAATCATCGCCGCGCCCATCCTTGGCCCCACGTTGGGCGGGTGGATTACGGACACCTATTCGTGGCGCTGGGTTTTCTATATCAACCTGCCCATCGGCATCGCCAGCTTGATCATGATCGGCCTGTTTGTAACCGATCCGCCCTATCTGCGGCGCGGTAAGTTGCGCGCCGACGTCTGGGGGTTTGGGATGTTGGCGGTAGGCATGGGAGCACTGCAAATCATGCTGGACAAAGGCCAGGAGGAGGACTGGTTCGGAAGCCGCTTCATCATTTCGTTGGCGGTATTGGCCGCCGGTTTCCTGGCTGCGTTCGTGATCCGTGAATTGACCACTGAGCAGCCCATCGTGCATTTCCGGCTCTTGAAGTTTCGCAGCTTCGGGGCAGGGATCGGGTTGGTCACGCTGCTCGGGTTCGTGCTCTACGGCAGTCTGGTGACGTTGCCTTTGTTCATGCAAACTCTGCTCGGCTGGACGAGCGCGACCGCCGGGCTTTGGACCAGCCCGCGCGGCATTGCCACAGCCTGCTTCATGCCGCTGGTGGGATACTTTCTGGGTCGAGGCTGGGACGGGCGTTGGATGCTGGTATTTGGTTTCACGGTGGCAGGTATCGCCTTCTTCGGCTACTCGCACATGGACCTGGATTCCGGCACCTGGGACATCCTCGTGCACCTGCTCAACCAAGGCGCCGGGCTGGCCTTCGTTTTTGTTCCTCTGACCGTTCTCACCATGGATCAGATCCCCAAGCACGAAACGGGCTATGCCACAAGCCTCTACAGCGTCATGCGCAACATCGGCTCGAGCATGGGCGTTTCCTTTGTTACCACTTGGATTGCCCGGCGCTCGCAGTTCAATCAATCGCTGCTCGCTGCGCATGTGACGGACGTCAGCCCCGTCACCCGGCAAGCGCTGGAGCAGGCGCAAAGATTGTTCGTGCAAGGCGGCGCCGACCCGGTCACCGCAAGTCATCGCGCCCAGGCGATGCTCTACGGGGCGGTGCAACAGCAGGCAACGTTGCTGAGCTTCTTGAGCGTCTTCCGCCTGATGGGCTTCCTGTTTCTGCTCATTATCCCGTTCGTGTTCCTGTTTCAACGGCAACGAAGGCATCCCGCAGGGTCATAAGAGTCTGGGTGAGAGCTCGATTAGTCTGTCATTCCGAGAAGGGCAGGCGACGAGGAATCTCGCACTGCTTTGAAAATCGTGGCGCGGGCGTCCCGCCCGCTGTCGCGCGGGCATCCTGCCCGCGCGCGGGAGCGGGACGCTCCCGCGACCGCGGGCGAGACGCCCGCGCCACATCCATCCACCGTCGGCCCATTTTCTAGATGAGGTTTTCACACAGGCTAATGAGCCGTCCCCGTTACCCGTTCGGCCAGGACACAAAAAACTTGTATTTTTGCGGAGGATTCAGAATACTCTAAGTATCACGTTAAAGGGCTTGTGCAACATGCGCAGTGGTTCGCTCTCTCTAATCTCCGTTCTGTTCCTTGTCTGCCTCCCGGAAGTTTTGTCGGCGCAGGGGAGGATTCAAGGCGTGGTCGCCAATGGCACGAACGGCCAGCCGGCAGCGAACCAGACCGTGCAGTTGCTGCTTCCGCGAGGCGGTATGCAGCGCGTGGCGTCGGTTACGACGGATGCGAGCGGGCGCTTTGTTTTTCCCTCGGCCAACATCGACCCGACGTCTTTCTATTTGGTGCAAGCGCCTTATCAGGGAGTGGACTATAACGCCCCGGCGCAATTTGATCCTGAGGGAACCGCCAACATCATCATTACCCTGTACGATTCTTCCGCCTCTGCGCCAGCGCTGCGCATTCAATCGGCGCGCCTGGTGGTCCATGCCCAGGGCAGCAAAGCCCACGTGCAGGAGATGTTTGCAGTCAGGAATGCGAGCGACCCTCCACGCAGCTATGTCAACCCGGCCGGGACATTCCAGTTTCATCTATCGCCGGGTATCATCGAGCCGAATGCGGCCGTGGCAGGGCTGATGAACATGCCATTGCCGCAGCCCGTGAGCGCCGGGAAAGGCCGTGGCGATTATTCTCTTCAGTATCCGCTTAAGCCCGGCGCGACCGTGGTCATGGTTGCGTACGATGTGGATTACAGTTCGAACCGTCTGGAGTTGGGCGACTCATATCCTTATCCCATCACCAACGCTGAGCTCCTGGTTTCACCTCCCAGCCTCACGGTGGATTCGACGCTCTTCACACCCGCCGGAAGTGACGCCGAAACGGGCAGCCAACGGTATGTGGCCTCGGGCTTGAAGCAGGGAACGGAGCTCGAGGCTCGCCTGAGCGGTGAAGCACGAGCCGATAATACGGCGGGGGGCGCAGGAACGGAGTCGGGGCAGGCGCAAGCGCAAGTCCAGATCCTCCCTAACCCCATCACCCGAGTGGGTGTTCCCCTGCTGGCCTGCTTATTGTTGCTGTTGCTTTGGGCGCTCGGCATTCGCCTGGCCAAGGAATGGCCACGATTCAGGGAAGCACAGAGAACGAGTTCAGTGCAAAAAGAGCTCGCGGCTACGGCAGATGCGTTGTTTAATTCTCTGGCTGATCTCGATGAACTCTTTGCTCAAGGCAAGGTACCTGAAAAACAGTATTGGAAAGAGCGGCTGGACCTGAAGGCGCGATTGACCGCGACGCTGAAGAAAGCCTCGCCCTTGCTGCTCGAATCTTATGCCACCCGACACACCTCCTCCCGTTAGGGCCGGCCTCGAACTTCGAAACGTCTCCAAGTATTATGGCGACCTCGCGGCGCTGGTCGGAGCGCAACTGCGCGTAGGGCCGGGCGAGTCAATTCTGCTCTACGGTCCTAACGGCGCTGGCAAGACCACCCTCCTCCGCCTCCTTGCGACCCTGGCGCGGCCGAGCGAGGGCGAGGTTGTCTTCGAGGGGAGAGACATCCGCCAGCACGCGGCGGCGGCCAAGGCAGCCATCGGATTTGTATCTCACTCGACTTTCCTCTACGGCGATTTGACGGTGCGCGAGAACTTGGAATTCTTCGGCACCTTGTTCTCCTTGCCGGAACCCGAAAAGAAAATCGCAGCTGCGCTGGAGCTCTTCACTCTGGGAGACCGGGTCCACACACCCGTGCGGAAGCTCTCCCGCGGCCTGCAGCAGCGCGTCGCGCTGGCTCGGGCCCTCTTGCATGAGCCGACGTTCTTGTTGTTGGACGAGCCTTTTACGGGGCTCGACGCCGCTACCGTGGCCACCTTGGAGAGCCTGATGCGGCAACTTCCGGGCGAGGGAAGAACAGTGGTATTCTCCACTCACGATTTCGCGCGCGGAGCGGCCCTGGCGCGCAGACTCGTGACCTTGGAGGCCGGGAGGATTCGGTATGATGGACCGGTGGAAGGCAGGAGTCAGGATTCAGGAGTCTGAAGGCAGAAGTCGGAAATTTGAAATCTGAAATTAGAAATTCGAAATCGGAGAGCAGAAATCAGAAGGCAGAGCCGTCGTCGCCAATCAAAGTCGTCGCGCCAGACTTCTGACTCCTGACTCCTGACTCCTGAATCCTGAATCCTACGCCCGTGCAGAGCCTCAAGATCATCGCGGCTGTTCTCGTTAAGGACCTCCGGTTGGAGTGGCGCAATCGGGAGACGCTGGCGTCTGTGTGCGTCTTCGGCATCCTGGTCGTCTTCCTATTTAACTTTGCCTTCGAGCCGGGGCGTGAAGAATCTTTGCGCCAGCTTCCCGGACTCTTGTGGGTGGCGTTTGCTTTTGCGGGCGTGCTCTGTTTCAACCGGTCGTTCGCGCTGGAACGTGAAAACGCCTGCCTGGAAGGGATGGTGCTTGCTCCGGTGGATCCCGGTTTGGTTTATCTGGGCAAGATGCTGGCAAACTTGATCTTTCTGAGCATCGCGGAAAGCGTCATCGTTTTCGCCGCGAGCCTTTGGTATAATTTTTCCTTTGTGCCCTCGCTCAAGTGGTTTGCGTTGATCACCTTTTTGTGTACGGTGGGCTACGTGGCGGTGGGCACGACGTTCGGGGCCATCGCCGCCAACCTCCACATGCGCGAAGTCATGTTGCCGGTGTTGCAGTTTCCTGTCGCCCTCCCGATTTTTATCGCTGGAATCGAAGCTTCCACGGGGGCGCTCAAAGGTGACCCGCCCTCAAGTTACATGAGCTGGGTTAAGCTTGCGGCGGGCATCGCAGTGATTTTCGTCGTGCTGTCCTATCTGCTGTTTGAGTACGTCCTTGAAGAGTAGGCCCGTGGTCCGTTGTCAGTTGTCCGTTGCTCTGGCGCTATGGAGTGGAGAAGTGCGCGATTCGAGGTCCAAGGGGCGCCGGGCAACGCACGACAGGTAAGTGACAACGGACTACGGACCACGGACCACGGACAATGGCCAAAGGTCTCCACTCAGTGCACTTTTTCGCAACTCTAGCCTGGATGCTCCTGGCGTTCTGGATGATTTTTCTTTATGCGCCGCAGGAGCTTACCATGGGCGAGGTGCAACGGATTTTCTACATCCATGCGCCGTTGGCTTGGGTGGCCGGGACGGCCTACACCATCGTTTTCCTCAGCAGCGTGATCTACCTCTGGAAACGTTCCCCGCTCGCCGATGAGTTGGCGCACGCGGCCGGAGAAGTCGGATTCATTTTCTGTTCGAGCCTCCTCTTCACAGGGCCGTTATGGGCAAAGCCGGTATGGGGCATTTGGTGGACTTGGGACGCTCGGTTGACGCTGACCTTCGTTCTCTGGCTGCTCTTTGTATCGTACCTGATGCTGCGCAGTTACGTATCGAGCCCTGGGCGCGCAGCTACGCTTGCCGCGGTGGTGGGCATTATCGGATTTGTGGATGTCCCGATCGATTATATGGCCATCCGTTGGTGGCGTACCCAGCACCCTCAACCGGTGATCGCGGGCGGAGAGGGTTCCGGGCTCGACCCGCGTATGTTCTTGACCTTCATGGTCTGCGTGGGTGCTTTTCATTGCTTGTTCAGTTACCTTCTCGCGCAACGCTTCCGGGTGTCGAAAGCGCGGCGGGAAGTGAGCGCTCTGCGAAGAACTCTTGCGACCCGTTTTTCTGAGGACTAACGTGCTCAACACATATTTGTTCGTGGCATTCTCGGCGCTGTGGGTGCTCTTCTTTGTTTACGCTTGGAGTCTTTCCCGGCGGCAGGCGCGTTTACAGAAGGAGCTCGAAGAGTTGAAGAGCAAACAAGGAGTCAGGAGTCAGGAGTCAGGAGTCGGGAATCAGGAGTGAGAGGTGTGAAGCCGGTGGCTGTGCTGGAGAATACGCAACCCGATCGCGACCTTGCAATTCGTGCCGCAAAACTGTGGCCGCACAGAGAACACGAATCCAACGCCTTGATGAGTTTGCTCTGCCGTGTGGGTCTGCACCACTGGCGCCGTTTGAATCTTGCAACGCTCATTCCGGACAAGGATATTCTCCATTGCTTCTGGTGCTCAAAGGTTAAGATTGATGGAATCGTATACCACACGTAGGTATCGATTTCAAACTGGACCACTGCCAACCATGCAAATTGATCGACGGCCCGCCCCGGCGCATGCTAACATGCCATAGTTCGATGAACTTCGCAGGGGAAGAAGCGTCGAACTTGTCAGACTTCGGGCTCTGTGCGACGGATGTTCGCGAACCCCGCCAGGTCCGGAAGGAAGCAACGGTACCGAGCCTCTCCGTGTGCCGCAGATCAACCCGAAGTCTGACCCATTTTATTTTGGATTTTAGATTTTGGATTTTAGATTAGCACCCAGTTTAAACACCATGTTGAGACTCTAATCGCAAATCCAAAATCCAAAATCTAAAATTGCTCATGTCCTACCAGGTTATAGCCCGCAAGTACCGGCCCCAGGTCTTTGAAGACGTGGTGGGGCAAGGTCTGATCACCGACACGCTGAAAAATGCCATCCTCAGCGAGCGCGTGGCGCACGGGTATATCTTTTCCGGCGCCCGCGGAGTGGGCAAAACCACCACCGCCCGGGTTTTGGCCAAAGCCCTCAATTGCCTTCAAGGTCCCACGGTGAAGCCCTGCGGGGTGTGTCCCTCCTGCCAGGAAATCGCGGCGGGCAATTCCATTGACGTCATGGAAATCGATGCCGCGTCTAATCGTGGAATCGATGAAATCCGGGAATTGCGCGAAACCGTGCGCTACCTTCCGGCGCGCGACCGCTACAAGATTTTTATCATCGATGAAGCGCACATGCTGACCACGGAGGCGTTCAATGCGCTGCTGAAAACTCTTGAGGAGCCGCCTCCTCGTTCCTTGTTCATTCTGGCCACCACCGAACCCCACAAACTTCCTTCCACCATCCAGTCGCGGTGCCAGCACTTCTCGTTCCGGCTGCTCGACTATGAAGAGATCTTCGCACGCTTGAAAGCAGTCTGCGAACAGGAACAGATCAAGGCCGACGAAGGCGCCCTCAGCGCCGTCACGCAGGCTGCCGAAGGGAGCATGCGCGACGGCCTTTCGCTGCTCGATCAGGTCATCGCCTCCTGTGGGAACGAGCTTGAGGAGAAACACGTCCGCCAGGTGCTGGGCGTGGTTCCCGCCCAGTTGCTGGGTGACGTGCTGGAAGCCGTTAGCGGACGGGACGCACGGCGGGTTCTCGAACTGGTCGGGCAACTGGCGACCGAAGGTTATGAACTGGGACACTTCTGCGCCGAACTTACCCGCACGGTGCGCAACTTGATGGTGGCCAAGAGTTGTGGCGCCGATAGCTCGCTGATGCAGGTGGCGAGCGCAGAGCGGGCGCGTTTGGCGCAATTATCCCAGCTTTTCAGCGAAGAGGACCTGGCTCGCTTTTTCAACCTCTTGCTGCGCGCCGAGAGTGAGATGCGCTACGCGCTCCAGCCGCGCTTTCACCTTGAGCTGGGACTGATGAAATTGGTGCATGCCCAGCGCCTGGCCTCACTCGAGGGGTTGCTTTCGCAGCTTGGGCAGGCCGTTCCGGCGGACAAGACGATGGGAGCGGCACCGCCGAGGAACCCGTCCGCCTCCGAGCCGTCCCGTGGTACCCCGCGGGTCATCGTGCGTGCCGATCCCGTAGCTGAAGAGGCCGCCGGCCCGGTTCGCACCCAACCGGCTGACGCTCCCGCAACTACACCTCCCCAAGAAAGGGTTGCCCCGGAAGGCCGCCCGCCGGTGAGCGTGGAAACGCGGCCCACCACAAGGGTTGCCGATCCGGACGCAGGGGGTTCCGCGGAAGATGCTCGGCTCTCCTCCATCAAGTCGACGCTTTTCGACCAATCGAAACGCTTCCTGAGCAGTTGTCTGGATCATTTGGCCGCCTTCCGCATCGAGGACGGTGAAGTCCATTTTACTTTTCAGCAGAAGGACTCCTTGTATGCCGACCTTTTGAAGGCCCGCGAGCAGCAGGAGGCGTTGCGGGCAGTGTGCGCCCAGGTGCTCGGCCAGCCCGTCAGGATTTATGTTACACTTGAAGAGCTTCGAGCAGAGTCTCAGGCGCCCAGGCTGAGCGCGCGCGAGCGTGCTGACCGCGACCCAGGGGTTGAGGCCTTCAGGAAGAGATTTGACGGCGCTTTGGAGAGTGTCCAAGACCTCAGCCAGGAGTGAGCGATGAAAAACCTGCAACAGATGCAACAAATGCTGAAGCAAGTTCAGCAGTTTCAGGAACAGCTTCAGAAGCAGTTGGATGAGCTGGAGGTACAGGGGTCAGCGGGTGGCGGGATGGTGACCGTCAGAATGAACGGGCAGAAGCAACTCAGCGAAGTTCATATCGAACAGGAAATCTTTGCATCCCGTGACCTGGAAATGTTGCAGGACCTCGTCCTGGTTGCCGTGAATGACGCAACCCGAAAGGTGGACGAACAGCTCGCCAGCCAGATGGGAAGCTTGGCGGGTGGACTCAATATCCCCGGACTTACGTAGGACAAACCGGAAATTAGAAACTGGAAACTGGAAAATGGAACGTACGCCTTGTGGGTTAGCATGATGTGTCAACCTTAGGCGGCTTCCAACTCGCAGCCCATTTTCTAGTTTCCAATTTCCAGTTTCCGATTTTCCAGTTTCCAATTTCCGTTTTCCGCCACTATGAAGGATTACGCCGAGCCGCTGGCTTGTTTGATCGATGAGCTGAAACGGCTCCCCGGCATCGGGCAGAAGTCAGCGCAGCGGATTGCATTCCACCTGGAACGCGTGGGGCGTGACGAGGCCGAGCGTCTCGCGGGGGCCATTCTCGACGTCAAAGACAAGATCAAGCTGTGCAGCGTGTGCAATAACCTCACGGAGGCCGACCCGTGTGGATACTGCTCCGATCCTCGCCGCGACCCGGAAGTGATCTGTGTAGTCGAGACGCCGTACAACGTCGTTTCTGTTGAGAAGACGCGGGAATTCCGTGGGCAGTATCACGTCCTGCATGGCGTGCTTTCGCCTTTGCAGGGTATTGGTCCCGAGCAGTTGAAGCTCAAGAATCTGGTCGATCGGCTGAAATCCGGCAAGGTCAAGGAGCTCATCATTGCCACCAGCCCCACGGTGGAAGGTGAAGCTACCGCCGTTTACCTCTCCAAACTACTCAAGCCTCTCGGGGTGAAAGTAACTCGAATAGGAATGGGGATTCCGGTAGGCTCCGAACTCGAGTTCGCCGACGAGATCACCATGCTCAAAGCTATCGAAGGCCGCAGGGAAATCTAACAGGCGGCACCGAATCTCGCACTTCTTTGAAAGCCGTAGGGCGGGCGTCCCGCCCGCCGTGGCACGGGCATCCTGCCCGTGCGCGGGAGCGGGACGCTCCCGCGACCGCGGGCGAGACGCCCGCGCCACATCGGAGTTGCCAGCTTCGAGCAGCGCAGCTACGAGCGGCGGTAAACGATTTTTCCGTCGACAATCGTGGCGATCACAGCGCCCTTCAACGTCCACCCATCAAAAGGCGAATTGCGGCTTTTCGAGCGGCCTGTGGCAGCGCGGTAGGTCCACTCGAGGCCCGGATCAAAGATCGTGATGTCGGCCGGCCGGCCCACGCCAAGTCGTCCACACGGCTGGTTCACGATGCGGGCCGGGTTGGCGCTCATCAAAGAGATGAGATGCCACATCGAGATCTTCCCCGTGTGCACCAGTCGCGTAAGCGCCAGGCCCAGCGCCGTCTCGAGCCCGATGAGGCCGAAGGGAGAATCGCTAGCGAGGGGCCTGGCCTTGAGTTCGGGAGCGTGGGGAGCGTGGTCGGTGGCAATGGCGTCAATCGTTCCATCCCGAAGCCCTTCCACGACAGCTTCGACATCAGGCTCGCTGCGCAACGGTGGATTGACCTTGGCGTTGGTGCCATGCTCAAGGACGGCTTGGTCGGTGAGCGTGAAATGGTGCGGCGTAGCCTCACAGGTGACGCGGATGCCTCGGTGTTTGGCGAGGCGCACCAGATCGACGGAGCGGGCGCTGGAGATGTGACTGACGTGCAGGTGTGCGCCCAGAGCCTCGGCCACGATCAGGTCGCGCGCCACACAAACGTCCTCCGCGGTGGTCGGAATGCCTCGGACGTTCAGTTGGGCCGAGACGGGGCCTTCGTTGATCACTCCGGAGGCGCTCAAGCTGGGGTCTTCGCAGTGGTCCATCAGGGGGACATTAAGCTCCTTCAGCACTTTCAAGGCGCGCCTCAATAAACCGGCGGTCTTCACCGGCCGTCCATCATCGGAGAAGCCCACCGCACCGGCCTCCACCAGGGCGCGAAAGTCGGTTAGCGATTCCCCTTGACTTCCCATGGTAACTGCGGCGATCGGAAGTACGCGGGCCAGCCCGATTCGCTTGGACTTCTCGATTGTGGCACGCACAAGTTCCGGGCGGTCGGTGACCGGCTTGGTGTTGGGCATGGGGCAAACGGCGGTAAAGCCTCCGGCAACGGCGGCCGCCAACCCTGTCTCCAGTGTCTCGGAGACCTCACCGCCTGGCTCGCGCAAGTGGACGTGGAGATCCACGAATCCCGGTGAGACGACCTTGCCTGCGGCCTCGAGGACCTCGTCCGCCACCAGGCTTATGTGGGGTGCGACCTGGCGAATCACACCATCCTCAAGCAAAACATCGAACTCGCCGTCCAACTGGTCCTCGGGCGAGATTACGTTACCGCCTTTGATGAGTAACGATGACATGGGAGATCACTTTCATTCTGAGCCCGCCGCTCTTTGCGGGCGAAGAATCTCCGTAGTTGTTTGTTCCGGATCACGCGCCCCCTTCAAACTGCTGAGATCCTTCGCTCCGCTCAGGATGACAGGGGCTCTTGATTCTTTCCCAGGTTCAGAGGATTTTGTTTCCAATCCTTGCGACGGCGCGGCCGAAAACGGGAACAACGGAAGCAGGTAATCCATTACAGGCTGATAGCTCTTCCGGTGCTCGGGACACGGACCGTAAGTGGCTAAAGCTCCGAGGTGTTCCTGCGTTCCGTAGCCCATATTTCTCGCCAAGCCGTACCTTGGGTACAAGCGATCGAGTTCCTGAAGGTGCGCGTCGCGGGCTACTTTGGCCAGGATGGAGGCGGCGGCAATAGAGACCGAGAGCGCGTCGCCATGGACCACCGCGCGATAGGGAATCGGAAACCCGGTGCCTTTGTTGCGGCCTTCCAGAGGCATGGCGTCCGTAAGAATGAACTCCGGAGCCGGATCAAGCGCCAACAAGGCGCGGATCATTCCTTGCCTTGAGGCCTCGTAGATGTTGATCGCATCAACCTCGGCTGCGGAAACGGAGACGACCTTGAAGGCTATGGCCTTCTCGGTGATTTCCCGCGAGAGCGATTCGCGCCGGGAAGGAGTGAGTTTCTTGGAGTCATCAACACCCAGGATGGGCTTGGCGGGATCGAGGATGACGGCGGCAGCATAAAGCGGACCGAGCAGTGCGCCGCGTCCCGCCTCGTCACAGCCTGCCACGAGGCGGCATCCCGCTTGGAAGACCTGTTTCTCCAGTTTCCAAGTACACCTGAACTCACTGGAGCTTGGTGAGGGCGGCATGGTGTGAACCATAACCGTTGAGGGGGTGCGCTGTCAATAAATCAGTAGGGGCGACCCTTGTGGCCGCCCCTACGCTGCAGCAAGCGGACGGTTATTTCTCAGGCTTCCTGTTCCGTGCGGACTTCACGCAAACGCGCCGCCTTGCCGCGCAGCTTGCGAAGGTAATAGAGCTTGGCGCGGCGCACCCTACCGGAACGGACCACTTCGATCTTACTGATGGTAGGTGAATGCAAAGGGAAGATTCGCTCGACGCCCTGGCCGAAGGAAATCTTGCGTACCGTAAACGTGGAATGATTGGCGGCCCGCCGCTGGCCGATGACCGTGCCTTCGAAGACCTGGATCCGTTCCTTATCTCCTTCTTTGATGATGACGTGTACACGCACCGTGTCACCGGACTGGAACTGAGGCAAATCTTTCTTCATCTGTGATTGTTCAACTTTTTCGAGCGCATTCATAATTCCTATTCTCCCGAACTTGGAATAACGACCGGTTCGCACTCCTCTGCCCGGAGCGCCTCCAGCCAGCGACGCTCTTCGTCGCTCAGCGGGAAACCGGCCAATAAATCGGGCCGCCGGCGCCATGTTTTCTCGAGCGCGCGCTGGCGGCGCCAAAGGCGAATCTCTTCGTGATTTCCCGAAAGCAGGACTTCCGGGACCGTCCAACCCTGATACTCTGCCGGCCTGGTATACTGCGGAAAATCGAGCAGGCCGTGACGGAATTCGAAGGAACTTGCGCGCGGAGCGGTGAAGGATTCCTGGCAGGCGGATTCCTCATTCCCGAGAACACCCGGCAGGAGGCGGATCACGGATTCCATGACTAACGCCGCGGGAAGTTCCCCTCCGCTTAGTACGAAGTCCCCGATGGAGATCTCTTGCGTGGCCACATGCTCCGCGATGCGTTCATCCACACCCTCGTACCGGCCACAAATCAGCGCCACGCGCTCCTCCCGCGCCAACTCCTGCGCCAAGGCCTGGTTAAAAAGCCTTCCCTGCGGCGAAAGCAGGATGACCGGAAGGCGCCGATCCGGCGACTCGGATTGCAGCGCGCCGACGGCCTTGAAGAGGGGCTCGGGTTTGAAGACCATCCCGGGCCCGCCGCCAAACGGCCGGTCGTCCACGCTCCGGTGGCGGTCGTCGGTGAATTCCCGCAAGTCATGCAGGCGAATGCTGGCTTGCCCGCCGGAAAGGGCGCGCTTCAGCACGCCGTACTCCAGCACGCTCCTGAAGAACTCCGGGAAGATGGTGATAACGTCAAAAGTCATGCATTAATATCCAGCAGATCTTCGGGCGGGTCAATCAAGATGGTCTTGGCTTGCGTGTCGATCTTCGTACAGATGGCCTGCGCCAGGGGAATCAGGACTTCTCCGTGTGGCGTCGCCACTTGGAGGACATCCACACCGCCCGTGGGCTCGATGCCCGTAACCGTGCCCACTTCCACTTGTTGTCCACTGCGTTCCGTGACTACCCGGCAACCTTCAAGCTCCCAGAGGTAGTAATGACTTGGAGGAAGCGGCATTCTGTCTTCCGCCAAAATCAACAGGTGCCGCCCCTTCAGACTCTCAGCGTCCGAGATGGAGTCGACTCCGGAAAACTTGATCACCACCCGGCCCTTGTGGGGCCAGACGTTCTCGACCTTAATGGGTTGAGGAGCCGTTCCAGGGTTCTCCAGGAATACCTCGCGGAGTTCTTTGAAGCGCGCAGAGAAGTCCGTCAGCGGTTCGGCCAGCACTTCCCCCCGGCGTCCTTGGGGGCGAACCACGCGCGCGACGGCAAGGAAGCGATCGGGCACGGACCTCCTACTCGAGAATCTCCAGAGTGAATCGCTTCTTCAGCTTCATCCCCGCGGCGTTGAGAATCGTGCGGATGGAGCGCGCGGTTCGGCCCTGCTTGCCGATCACCTTTCCCAGGTCGGAAGGGTGTACGCGAAGCTCCAACACCGTCACCTGCTCGCCCTCGATGGCCCGCACTGTCACCTGGTCCGGGTTGTCCACCAGCGCCTTTGCGATTGCTTCGATCAGTTCCTTCATGTGGCCCTCCCTCGCACGCGACTCCTGCTTGTATACCCTATTAGAAAGCCTGTGTCAGAACAAATGAGTGCAATTCGCACCGGCTTGAACCGGTGGGCCACCGAGTGCCGTCAACTCGATGTCGTGACACTCGATGTCGGGACTTCCGGCGCCTTCTTGAGTAAGCTCTGAATCGTCTCGGAAGGCTGGGCGCCCCGGCTTATCCAGTAATGCGCGCGTTCTCTATCAAAGACCACCGTTGGAGGATGCCGGCGCGGGTTGTAGTGACCTAATATTTCCAGGAAGCGCCCGTCACGCGCTTTCTCACCAGCGATGACCACAATTCTATAACTGACCTTTTTCTTGGCTCCCGTCCGAGCCAAACGTATCCTTAACAATCGTCCCCCCTGAAATCCAAGTTTTGCAGGCTGAGAAGCCCTGCACTAGCGTGGTGCCGGCCAAACCGCACTTGCTCTGCGTACGGTCTGACTGTCATTCTGAGCGAAGCGAAGAATCTGCATTAGTTCGCTTCGGACCGGAACTTCAGATCCTTCGCATCGCTCAGGATGACAGCCACATTCAACTCCGTGGGTGGGCCGCAGGTCCATGTGCACTGGGAATGGCAGCCACCAAAACTGCACCCCCTTAAACTTTCACTCCACCTTCCCCCACGGGCATCTTCAGCCTACTGAGTTGCCGCCCCAGAAAGTTCTGGCTGAAGGATTTCATCATTTTGCGCATTTGGAAGTACTGTTTCAAGAGCTGATTCACTTCCTGGACGCTCGTACCGCTGCCTTTCGCAATCCGCTTGCGGCGCCGCCCGTTAATGATCTCGTGGTTGCGCCGTTCCTGCGGAGTCATGGAGTCGATGATAGCCTCGATGTGGATCAGTTCCTTCTCGTCAACGTTGGCTTTCGCGGCGTCCTTAAAAATGCCTATCTTGGGGAGCATACCGAGCATTTGGTCCATGGGCCCCAAGCTTCGCACCTGGTGAAGCTGATCGCGAAAATCCTCCAGGGTGAAGGTATCGGTCTGGAGTTTGCGGTGAACCTCCAGGGCCTTTTGCTTATCGATCTTCTCTTCGGCCTTTTCGATAAGCGACAGGATGTCGCCCATGCCCAGTATACGGGAAACTATCCGGTCCGGGTAGAACACCTCCAGCGCGTCATATTTCTCACCCACTCCGATAAACTTGATCGGCTGGCCTGTTACATGATGGATCGACAGGGCCGCGCCGCCGCGCGCGTCGCCGTCAAGTTTGGTCAGGATCACACCCGAGGTCCCCAGCCGCTCGTGGAACTCCTGGGCGCTGCGCACGGCGTCCTGACCAACCATGGCGTCGGCCACCAGCAGCACCTCGCTGGGGCGAAGGCGCGTGCGCAGATCGCTCACTTCCTGCATCATCTCTTCATCAATGTGCAGGCGCCCGGCGGTATCAACAATCAGCACATCGTGTCCGCGGTCCGCGGCGTCTTTGCGGGCCGCCAGCGCCAAATCGATAGGCGAGTTGAGCCCTTGGCCGGCGAAGCAAGGCAACTGGATAGCCTTGGCAATCACCGCCAACTGTTCGCGAGCCGCGGGACGGTAAACGTCCGTAGAGACCAGCATCGGCCGCCGCTTCCGGCCGGAAAGCCATAGCGCCAGTTTGCCTGCCGTGGTCGTTTTGCCGGAACCTTGAAGCCCCACGACGAGGAAGACCGTCGGGTATTCCTTCGAAAACGTGAGAAGCGAGGCCTCGCGCCCCAGGATCTCAATCAACTCATCGCGAACGATCCGAATCACTTCCTGGCCCGGCGACAGGCTGGTGCGAATCTCTTCGCCCAGGGCTTTGACGCGCACTCGGTCGAGCAGGGCTTTGACCACATTCAGGCTGACATCGGCATCGAGGAGGGCTAGCCGCACCTCGCGCAAGTTTTCGTCAACCACGTCCTCGCTCAGAACTCCCTGCACGCGCAAGGACTTGAAAACTTTCTGGAAACGACTTTGTAAAGCGTCAAACATAGAGCTGGGCGGACAACTGGCCTTGATCCGTTTGAGCAGAACCCTGCAATCCGGCTGAATTCTCATTGTACATCTGCAAACGTCTTAAAGGAAGCATGTTCTCTTTGGGGTAGTGTCCTAATCTGGGGTGTAGGGCCGGGGCTCGCCCCGGCCCGGCCGACCCAAGGGTCGGCCCTACGGTTAAATTAGGACACTACCCAACCATGGGTAGTGTCTGAAAAGTGCGTTGATGGTTCGCAAAGAACTGTTTCCCATCGTTCCTTGGGATAACATTCCCAACTATGCGAGCGAGTCAACGCCATCGGAGTGGCGAAGGAACAGGGGTGAATGCTTATGGACGGTGTTGACGTGCTGGCAAGGCTCTACACGCTTAAGGATAGGCTGGACGGACTCGCCGAAGACGACAAGACGTTTGTGAACGAGATGGTGAAGCTCCACGAGAGCGGCCAAGTGCTGAGCCGCCATCAAATCCTGCGAATCGTGGAGATGCGTGTTCCCGGTGAACCGGCCCAACAGGAGCGAGACGCAATAATGTGGACTCACGAGAAGGTGAACATCATCGCTGCCGCTCCAGAAGAGGTCATCTGGCGCTACATGCCGCTGGAACAGTTGTTTGCCTTGCTCTGGAAAAAAGCTCTTCACTTTTCGCCCTTAGCCGTCATGGGTGACACGAGTGAAGGCCAGTTGCCCTCACGAGCATGGGAAGAGACCAAGAAGGAGTTGCCGCGAGACATCCTTGACGGTCGGAGCTGCATCGATGCTCAAACGATGATGGCGATATTGGTCGCACAAAGAAGGACGGACGCATGTATCAATTGCTGGTACATGAATGGGTCTGATTCCTTTAAGATGTGGGGCCAGTATGCACCAAGAAACGGCGTAGCGATTCAGTCCACAGTTCGTCGCTTGGCGTCTTGCTTTTGCGAATGTCAGACACCCATCACAATCGCCCCAGTAACATACTTCCCTCCCACAGAGGAAGACGAATACACGTTCGAGGCATCGTTAGGGTCGCTCTTCATCAAGCGAGATCCCTTCGGGCATGAAAGGGAGCTACGGGCATTGGCCTACCGGGTCAACATCGGAGGAGGCGTTGATATTCCCGTTAAGGTGGAAGTTCTGATTGAACGTTTGGCATTATCGCCTGAGTTGCCAGATTGGGCTGTGCCGGTAATCAAGGATACCGTTCGGCGCTATGGGTTCGGCGGCTGCATCGAAAAGTCCAGCTGTGAATCCCTCAATAGGGCATCACCCGCTCAATAGCCTATAGCCTAGCCTGCGATTGATCAATTGTTGTGCAGAATAGACCCACCAGCAGGGCGTGCAATCGAGCAGCCAAACTTTCAAGTTTCTTAAGTTGTTGATTTTGGTGCGGAAGGGGGGACTCGAACCCCCCACGGTCTTGCGACCGTCAGCCCCTCAAGCTGATTTCATGCTAAAAAATGCCAATGATTAGTCTAAGCGGTGGTTAGGCCGAATTACGTTTTTTCGCACTCAATGCTAGTTCGAAGTCCTCTTGTGTCACCACAAACCCTTCGTAGTCGATCGTTTCAAGTTGATCATCTGCGATTGCTTTTTTTAGGTCTATATTTCGGCGCAAGCAGTTGTAAGCACCCTCTCGCGCCACAAAGGTTATATCGGCACCAGTCAGGCCAAAGAGCGTCTTGCTGAACTCTCTTTTGTCGAGGGTCGGATCAACAGGCATGTTCTTGGTTTGGATCTCAAAAATTCGAAAACAGCCCTCGAGCGTCGGCTTTTTCACCTCAATCTTGTAATCAAAGCGGCCAGGTCGCAATAAAGCGTTGTCAATCAGTTCAACCCTATTGGTTGAGGCTATGACGCAAACATTCCCATAGTCTTCCACCCCATCCATTAGGGTCAGCAGTTGGTTGATGAATCTGGCATCCAATCGTAGACTCTCCTCACCCGATCTCGCTTGCGCTACAGAGTCGATCTCATCAAAGTATATTATTGATGGTTGCAGTTGCCTCGCCTCTTCGAATACGTTCCTTAGATTTTCCTCCGATTCGCCGTGCCACTTGCTAAAAAGCTCTGGGCCTCTTATCAGAATAAAATGAGCCTTGATTTCATTGGCAATTGCCTTAGCAATCAGGGTTTTGCCACAGCCCGGCGTGCCGTGCAATAAAATCCCCTTGTGCGGTTTGATGCCAAGATACCTCAGAATGTCTGGTTTCTTTATTGGCAGCTCGATTACCTCACGGACGGTTTCAATGATCTCATCTATTCCGCCAATGTCTGCGAACCCGACTTCCGGAATATACCGAGGCTTGGAAGCCAGATCGTTTTCGGATTTAGCCTGTTTCTTTGACAGCACATCGAGGGAGATGGAGATTCCTCCTTCGCGCTTGGTTGCCGGCTGGATGGCGACTGGTCGTTTTTCGGCTGTCGTGCCGCTAAAACCGTCTTCGTAGAGGATTTGCCAACTTGTGTCAACAGCAGTGTCGATGCTGTCTGGCATTTGAGCGAGTATTTCCTCTATTCTCCCTGGATTGAATGCAGGGCACAAGGAAACCCTCTTGATCTCAATTTCTCTTTGCAGCAGCGACCGTATTTTGTTCTTATCAATTGTCCAAATATTCTCCGCAGAGAAGGAACCAAAATGATACCAGTATCTATCTCTGGGCCAGGAGCTTTCCGGCTTGTGGCGATTGATTCCTTGCAACCATTTACAACCCCAGCCTTCTTTGGAAGGAGATAATTTACAATACTCCTCCTGAATAATGGCGGACTTATATTTCTCGTGGCAGCGAAGAATTGAAAAACAACTGTCTAGGTCTCGGAATTCTGTTGGTTGGTTATTGATAAGAATCTGGCTGTTTTTCCAGTTCCTCACCAAACTCAATAGCCCTACTACCTGCTGATGCTTCTCAGCGAATTCCTCTTTTGATATGGTGACGGAATTATTTTGGTCCTCGCCAGTCGATGCTGTCACGTCTGAGAACTTCTCCAGGAGATTTACGGCATCAGGATAGTTCTTGGATGAGGATCTTCCAAATCGGATAACTAAAGTAAATGGCATTTCAAGACTTGCCATGGATGTCTCCCAGTAAGTTCACGCGGGCACACAGTCAATGGCGGGAGGCCGCAGCGCCGCTCGCGAATTCGGCCCCCTACACTGAAAAGGGCGACAAACCACTATACTCACCCAGACTAGCATAAGACCATCGTGGTGGCCGCGCAAGCCCAACCATGGGTAGTGGCACAGTTTGATGTAGAGGCGGCTTTACGCCGCCATTTGGGGAGGTAAACTCGCCTCTACAACATCAGGCTCTACCACTACACTCTTTGGCCTACTTCCCGGCCATGAGCTTCTCAATGTCTTCCACTGCGCGCGGCAGGCGCCTGCTGAGCAGTTCGTTCCCATCCTGGGTGATGAGGATGTCATCCTCGATGCGGACGCCAATCTTCTCTTCGGGAATATAAATGCCGGGCTCCATGGTGACCACCATGCCGGGCTGGAGGGGCATATTGTAGTTCATGGGGTCATGGACGTTCAGGCCGATCGAGTGGCCCAAGCCATGCATGAAGTATTGGCCGAGAGGGTTGCCGTGCATGTCCTTTCCGTGGGTGTTGATGTATTTGAAGGCAATCTCGTGGAGGCTGTTTTTGCCCCGCCCCATCGACATGCCGGGCTTGGCGGCGGCCATCGCGGCGTTTTGCGCACCCAGCACGATCTCGTAGATCTCGCGCTGGCGTGACGTAAAGTGTCCGTTAACCGGCAGGGTACGCGTGATGTCAGCGGCGTAGCCGCTATACGACCCCGCCACATCCATGACCACCACGTCGCCGTCCTGCATTTGTTGGTCGTCGGCATCGTAGTGTAAAACGGTTGAAAAAAAGCCCGAGCCAACGATGGGCGGGTAGGCCGGCCATTCGCATCCGCGCCGCCGGAACTCGTATTCCATGCGGGCGGCCACCTCGTACTCCCAGACGCCCGCCCGAACCGTTTTCGCCGCCGCCAAGTGCGATTCAACCGAGGCGTCAACGGCCTTGCGAAGCAGGGCGATCTCGCCCGGTGATTTCAACGCGCGCTGGCGCTCCACATGCGGGCGCACGTCGGCAAAGGTCGCCAGGGGGGCCATCCCGCGCAGCTTGGACACGATCTCAGCCTGGAAATAGTCTTCACCGCTCTCCGGCTGCGGGGTCAGTTCCGTGTAGATCTTGGGAAAAGCCTTGAGCGCTTCCAGAAGGTCCGACTGAAAGAGTGATGCGGCTTTAACGGTGGGGAAGCCTGTCCGCGCGCTCGCGTCAGGATCGTCCGGCCCAAGCTTCGGCCCATTCCATTTTTCCTCGAACAAGTTGCGCGCCGGTATGAACAGGATCTCCTTGTCGAGTTCGGGTGCAGCGCCGGCCTTTGCAGCCTTCGGGATCAGCAACATCATCGCGTTCGGTTCGTTCCAGCCGGTGAGGTAGTAGAAGTTTTCATTCTGGTGGAAGGTCGTCACGCTGGCGGCCACGTCGGCATCCTTGTAGCCGAAAAGTACGATGACTCCGTCACCGTCCGTCTCGCGCACCAGGCGCACGCGCCGCTCGTGAAAAACCGACAACGGCTCGCGTTCCCAAGCCAGGGCTGGAAGTATGGAAACCAGAAGCCCCATCGCAAGCCAGAATAAGTTGCGCGATCGACGCATCAGCATGAGAAACTCCGCGAAATCACGAGTGTAACATGGCCGGCCCTGCTTCGGCCTGTCATTCCGAGGAGCCGCAGGCGACGCGCCGTCATTCTTCGCTCCGCTCAGAATGACAAGCGAAGGGCTCAGGATGACGGCGAAAGGCTCGGAATAACAAGGCTTGCAGTTGATATGGAACTATGTCTCTTGTGAAGCGGGACGCGAGCGGCCAAAGGCAGGCAGGGTATTCCAAAGCCGGCGCAGGGGCGTCTGGAAAAGCGACATGGTGCCCATATAAGTGTAGCCTACGAGGAAGAGGAGCAGAAAAGGCACCGTCAGGTAGTTCTCGACCCGATATGCGTACGCGGTTGCGAAAACGAAATAGGCCGCCAAGCCCAGTTCGACGTAGGGCTGCCAACCACCCCCCCGGCGGACGTACTTCTTCTGCTCCCAGCCTTCTTCCTTCAACTCCACCCGGTACTTCGGAGTGCGGACAAATTCCGACCGCTTGCCTAGCAGCGCTTCGATCACCGCCATGGAATTGGTCACGGAAAGGCCGATGCCGGTGGCCATGAGGAAGGGCATGAATCTGAGGCGTTTCCACCAGTCTTTCGGGTAGAGCTCACGTTGGGCCACCATGTAAAAGCTGGAAACTGAGCAGGTGGACGCCAGGAACATGGGCAGGTCCAGGTACAACATCTGGAACCAACCCTGGTAGAACCGCACGATCATGGCGGGGAGGAGAATGAGCGAAAAGACCACCATCAAGGGATAAGCGAGGTTGGCGGTGAGATGGAATGTGGCCTCGAGCTTGATGCGCAGCGGCTGACGGCTTCGCCAAATCCGGGGAAGGAGTTTCTTGGCCACCTGGATCAGGCCCTTAGCCCAGCGAGCCTGCTGTGTTTTGAAGGAATTCATCTCGACCGGCAGCTCAGAGGGGCACTCGATATTCGGGTCATAGACAAATTTCCAGCCCTTCAGTTGCGCACGATAGCTTAAATCGGTGTCTTCGGTGAGCGTGTCGTGCTGCCAGCCGCCTGCGTCTTCGATGGCCGCACGCCGCCACATGCCGGCGGTGCCGTTGAAGTTAAAGAAGCGGCCGGAGAAGTTCCGCCCGCCGTGCTCAATGACGAAGTGCCCATCGAGAAGGATGGCCTCGACTTCCGAGAGGTTCGAGTAATGGCGATTCACCCAGGTCCAACGGCCCTGGACGACACCGATCCGGGGATCGGCGAAGTATTCAACCATCTGGCGGATGACGGGAGGGGGAGGAACAAAGTCCGCGTCGAAGACGGCGATCAACTCGCCGCTCGCATGTTTCAAGCCCTCGGCCAACGCGCCTGCCTTGAAGCCTTCCCGGTTGTCGCGATGGTGGTAGGAGACCGGGTGGCCCGCGCGCGCATACTCGCTCGCCAGGCGTGAGGCTACAAATCGCGTTTCGTCCGTGGAATCGTCGAGGAGTTGGATTTCCAGCAGGGCACGAGGGTAGTCGATGCGCGTCACGGCCTCGAGCAGCCGCTCAACGACATAGCGCTCATTGTAAATTGGCAGTTGAATGGTGACCCGGGGAAGCGGTCCAGTGTACTTTTGCGGCTTGGGCGCTTTCTGCTTGTTCTTAACGTAAAGGTAAGTCAGGAAATAGCGATGCATCCCGTAAATCGACAGGATGCTAAGAATCGTGAAGTAAGGTATCAGGATGGTGAGATCGAAGGCATTCACATGGTAAATGCCGCGAAAGGGGTCTTTGTGGAAGATCGAGCTTATATACCGCCCCACCAGGCTTGAGTGGAGTGGCAGGATTAGTAAGAGCAGATAGTCCATAAGAAGTCAGCTTAAGGCGCGGCCTCCAGCGTCTGGTAACTCGAGCGTTCGGCTAGCGCCGCAAGCCTGTCGGATTAGAACCACCTACAATCTCTTAGATGCACCTCGGATCGTTAGCGACCCGTCAGCTTCCGACCTCGCGTTCCGGTCTTCTTACACGGCCCCGGACGCCTGGAGGACACCGGCGGCACGGCGGACGTTGGCACATTCCCTTCCGAAGCTCCTCGCCTGGTTGTTGGCCGCATCATCATTATATCCCGGCGACAGAGGCCTTGTCGAGCGTTTTGTCGTGGTCGGCGCGGGTAAGGCGTGTTAGCGGCGAGGGGGCTCCTTGATTGGGACATTTTGTCACTTTGGCCGGAGCAGCCTCCGGCAAAGCCGCGCCGCAAAGGTTGCCGTGGCCTCCCGTCAGGGTGCCGAGCCGAAGGGCCGTCCGCGCCACCCAATTCCTTTGGCCGGACGCATCCGTTTTCGACGGCCATCCTTTGTTTTCATAGACATTCTCGGTTTGTTCCGTCAATTCTGGAGTTCGGCAGCAAAGCTCGGGCTGAGCCCCAAAGGGGCGGCACTAGCATAGCCCAGGCCAACGGCCCGGGTCCGTGCATCCGTGCTTCCATTGGCGACAAGCCCTGAAAGGGCGGAATAAGCCTTACGGGAGCACGCGGACGAAGGCTGTTCGGTGGCCTTATCACGCCCTTTCAGGGTTTTTTCGAACCCGAGAGGAATGACTTCATCGACCCAGGCCGTTGGCCTGGGCTGTGTTAGGCCGCCCCTTTGGGGCTGAAGGCGTGCACCGCAGGAGCCCGCGGTGTCCGGCCAAAGATGTGGCCCGCGATCGGCCCCTCGGGAGAGGCATGTTGTTTCGCGTCGGGGCGACCCGCACGTTGGGCGCGACACCTTCGCCCTCCTAAGCAGGTTTTCGATAACGGTCTTCTGTAGTCGACTTCTTGTCACTTGCCAGGCCTCGCCTCGCGGCTCGGAATCTTCGGTTCGTTTCTGCAAATTGTGCTGTTTTTGCTCATTTCAGGCTCTAATTTGTGCTAATTTGTGCGTAAAACGCGCATAATTTGCACCACTGAAAAAAGTGATGTGCTTTGTTTTCAGGTACTTCTTAGCTTCGTTCCCACTATTTTCCATTTTTTGTAGTTCCCTACATTCCCCCATAGCCGGGACCCTTCCGCTTTCCCCTGCGCCTCGGCGCGGCCCTGCGCTCGCCTGCGACAATGTGTCCACAAAAAGACCACAATTATAGGCTAGCATGTCTCTCTGGGTTTGTCAAGTGAAAAATGCAAAAAAACTACGATTCGGACACGATGACTGGATTCCCGCTCTCCTGAAAATCACCCCCGGCGGCGACTGCAGGGGCACGCCATGGCATGCCCCTACGCGGGATTGAAGATACCGGGGAGGCACACCCTGAAGGTCGTCGTTCCCGCGAATGCGGGAATCCACTTCTCGGACGCGTCCAGAGTCGAAAACTGCAGCGCAAGACAAGTGAGCGGACTTTCCCGAATTTCCTCGCCCTGCCTCGCGAGACCACGACAGGAAGAGTGCCTGTGACGAGATGTCGTTTCTTGGCGCGCCCGTCGCCGGAAAATGAGAACCCGCCCCTCCCCTGAACGCCGGTTGTCCCTCCCCCGACCCCGAGGTCGCATCTACCGTTTGCCTCATTCTCAACTGGCTACCTGCTGCAGGAGATAGTTCGCCTGTCGTCCACTCCACCCTCTTCTTAAATTCACTCTTGACAGTGCAAACATGTTTTTTCCGATGGTGGCTCTGGGAGACTAGCCAGCGTGAGCGCGCATTTGACTTCACCCGTAGCCAGGCGTATCTTAAAGCAGCAGGACCCGGTGAGCAGGACCTCAGCCGGGGATTCCCCCGGCGGCCAACGGTTCTTCGCCACCCTCGTGGATCTCACTTAAGGAATGACCGCGACAAACGGCATTAAGCACACTGTGGAGATGAGCGCATGGATGAGGGGAAGGAATCCGAAAGAAGCGGGGTAGACGGCAGCCAACCTGCCTTGTTTGTGATCGGAAAAGGGCCGGACCTCAAACCCTATAAGACCGTGCGCCTTGCGGTCAGCGGGGACGTATCGCTTTGCAGACTGGTGGGCTAACGACCAGATCATGAGCAGGAATTCTTAAGGAAATAGGGTAACACTTCAGAGCTCGGGTTCCCGGAAGGGACCGAAAGGAGTGTTACCTATGGAAGGTATCAGCGAGGTT
>JBEKMN010000027.1:0-55079 GCA_050008495.1 Terriglobia bacterium
AACCTCGCTGATACCTTCCATAGGTAACACTCCTTTCGGTCCCTTCCGGGAACCCGAGCTCTGAAGTGTTACCCTATTTCCTTAAGAATTCCTGCTCATGATCTGGTCGTTAGCCCAGTTTATAAGACAAGGGAGGGCGAATGGAACGCAACGAACTAATAATCGATAGTGGTCTGTACGATGGCGACACTGCAAGGCTCAACCGGGGCGTCGACATTGACGGTCCCATGGGGGACACCCTTACAATAATCGACCGGCGCACGGGCGTAGAACACGAGTACTTCCTTGCAGCTCCCGATGAGGTGCTTAGAATCAGTCAGGCACTTCAACTCAGCGCAGGTCCAAGCCCTGCTTTCTCGGTAACACATCGGAGTGGCGTTATGCTTTCTGATGTTCCATCAGATGAGGGAAAGGAAATTCTTCGCATTCGGTCACTGTTCGGGAAATAGTGGTTGAGTGCGCTTCCCTAGTGCGTTAGCCGCACGATTTCCGCAAGCAGCACATCCAGTTGAGGACCGAAGTTCACCTGTTGTGCCGTGGGAAGCGTCTCCTTTGCTCGCATGGGCGTGTGCAAGTGGGCATCGGCGATTTTTCGTGCTGCGTCCTGGAGGCGCTGCATGTTTTCTGTGAACGACTTTCCGCCGCTGTTGTTGCTTACAACTTCTGTGAATTTAGTCTTTCCGAAAACCGGCGGCACGTGGTCAAGAAGGCTGCGGGTAAGCATGATTGTGGCGAGGTAGCACCCTTGGTTGTAAGCGGTGTTCAATTCCTCGCATACTCGGATCAGCTTTTGAAAATCAAGTCCGCCAGGCCTAAGAGCACGCAGTTGATTTAGTCGGCTCTCGGCTACGAGTGTCCATTTGCTCGACGGAGGAACGGGTACCAACGGAGGGGTTTGATTGCTTTCAACGATTGTAGGGAGGACTCCATCCTCTGTTAGAAGTGCGATCCCACCACAGACCGGGCACACCTGGGACGCAGGAAACTTGATATGGCGACCGCTCCCTTTGCAAGTAGGGCACGGGCGCAACACTGGGGTGCCTAGAATCGTCAGCTCTCCGAGACCATTACAGAGCGGGCACAATTCGGAACTCGGATACCTGAAATGCCTAGCGCTGCCCCCGCAAAGACCGCATGTGACCTTCATAGACGCCGTTGCATGACCTCGCAATTCTGCTTCACGACTCGGGTTACTGTACGTGCCGTTTCGTGAACCAAGTCGCAGTTTTCGTCTTCAACATGCCCAAGTTCAGCTCGAACTGCCGCTTGCGGTGACCGTTCCCGCCACCGGGATGAGGAAATCCAAATAGACAACGCTCCCGGCTAAGAACGCCTGCCGCAATGAGACCGGACAGGCAGCCTTCTACTGCCTTGCCAAGCGGAATTATCAGCGCACCCGGCACTTCAGCCAACTCTGGGGAGAGCACATCGAAAACCATATCGTGCAGCACGGGGTGGCGCAATAGAGCTGGTGTATGCCCAGTGTAGTTGTCGTAATTGTCATCGTTGACGAACACCGGGTAGCGAATTGCCGACGTTGTATGCAGCAGGGGAAAGTAGCTGTCGAACATCAATGTGGGGTCCGACATCCCCAGCCAATGGTGAAGCCCGATTTCCGAAAGCATTGAAATAAGATTCCGACGCATGGTTCCGGCAAAACTGGCATGCGCTTTCGCCTGCCTGGACGCCTCGGCTCCTGTCGTGCCATTCACCAGTGCCGCCCGGGCGGTCCGGAACGCTATTTCCATCTGCTGGAATCCCGGCGTGATTCCAACGAGAGCGACCTTCGCCGACGTGTTCACGAAATCGAAGGGCGCATAGAACAGTTGGATGCGGGCGTCCGAGTACAGCCGGAACGTGGGCGTGCAAAGGTGCTCAGGACCGTACTTGGGCAGGGATGGCAACGCCCGGATGGAATCGGCGAAGCGTTCAAACAGCGGAGGCGTGAATGGCAGCGACATCGCTAGGACTCCAAGCCCAAATCCAGCCATCGACCCACAGGATTATACGCTGGTCTGGGTCACCGGGCGAACGCTGGGCGAACCCGCTACGTCGGGCGTCGGCCTCACTTGCACGGCCTTCCCTTCTTTATCAACTCATTGCAGGCATACCAGCCGTCCGCCAGAATGAGACTCGCCCTTGCTCCTCAGCTAGTTGAAATTCAAGCAGGCCATTTGCGGATAAAGGTGGACAAGATTTAAAGCAATTAGGAGTTTCTTGGGGGTAGTTTGGCGGGGTTGGTTGGGAGGGAAAACCACTCCCAACGGGGCCTGACACAGAAGGGTCTCAGATTTTTTTGAAAGAACCCGATTCTTTAGAGATGCCCTCACCTGCAAGCCGCACCTCTTTAAACTCGCCGTCCTGCTGTCTCCTCTCTAATGAGCCGGAGCCCAGCTTGTAAGTTTCGCTTTCAAAGAACGGCACCCATGAGAACTCCCCATCCGGTTGCAACCGAACCTCAAACGAACTTTCGCCATCTTCCGGGCGAGCGCCGAAGAGCATCACAACAGGCAGCTTATGCCGCTGGCAGGCTGCCTTGATGACCTTGATCACTTCTGACCCTTCCCATTCCGCCTTGGTTCGAAACTCTTGCATCTCTACGTAAATCACCTCTTGCCCAGGGATCATGAACCTGAATCTCGGCCGCCATTCTTCCACAGCCTCTTCGGATTTGATCTCTTCCCGGAGCGAGTAAATCGGGTTGGGACCGCTTGTGGCGACGACGGCTCCATTTTTAACCAGCCGGGCTACCCAAGCGTTGATTTCGTCGAGTTGCCCGGAGAGGTCCGGCCCCGGTCCGCTCACGCTCAGCTTCTCATAGAGGCCGCCTAGGTCCATCGGCCCAAATTCGCTCAGCGTGGCGATCACTTCAATCAGCCTTTTCGGCATCGGGCCCCAGTGCGTTCCTTCCGGGGCCGTCTCGTTGAGCATCGACATTATTCGCTTCTGTTCTTTTTCCGGAAAATCCTTCAGCATGTTTGTTGCCTCCGTTTCAAATCAGTAAATTCTCAAACGCTTTCGGATCGCTTGAGTCTTCACGCCGGAAGGTATGACACGACCCTCGCTTTTGTCAACCGCTTTTCTTCTCAAGACCAGCCCCATCTCCCGCTTATTCCCCGGCGGCGGCAAGGCGTGGGTATGCCATGAGATCGAGTTGGCAATATTCCATAGGCGGCGGACTGAAACCCATCGGCGCAGGCGCAGCCGCCGCTGACCCGAAACGGCTGTCCAGCATCCTTCCGGGGGCCTGGTCCACAAGGTATCCATCTCGGCGCTTTCCAACTCCCGTGTTTCCACCGCCGGTTCCGGCACGCTTCAGGTAGTCAAATGACTACAGTCAAAGGTCCGCTCTCCGGGCCTGCAACAGGAGAGCCAGCATGGTTTATAAACCGAAGGGGCGCAGGTTCTACTTGGTCGAATTCCGGTACCGGGGAAAGCGAATCTGTAAGCGGACCAAAGTGACGCACATCGACGACGCTCGGGCCATTGAGAGCGCCATCCGCACGGAACTGGAAAGGGGCAATTATGGAATCCTGAAGCCCAAGCCCGTGCCCTCTTTGGCGGAGTTTTTGAAGGGCGATTTCCAACCCTTCGTTGAATCGAGATTCCGGCAATCGAAACCCAACACGGCGATCTACTACCAGCGGGGAGCGAAGATGCTCCTGGCCTCGCCGTTGGCCAATCTCAAGCTCGATACCATCACCGACCGGGAGGCCGCCCAGTTCGCCGCCGCCCATCCCAACTGGGCGGCCACTTACACCAACAAGGCGTTGCGCACCCTGCGCCATGCGCTCAACCTGGCGCACGACTGGGGAAAGCTGGGCCGCAAGGTGAAGATCACCATGGCGAACGGCGAGAGGCAGCGTGACCGGGTGTTGAGCCATGAGGAAGCCGAAGCTTACCTCGCCGCCTGCCCGCAGCCGTGGAAAGACGCAGCGACAATCATACTGGGAACCGGAATGCGGCCGGGCGAATGCTGTGCCCTTCGCTGGGAGCATATGCTGTTGGAAGGAGACGGCGGGCTGATACAGATAGCAGAAGGCAAAACCAAGGCGGCACGCCGAATCTTGCCCATGATCCCCGATGTGCTGGCGGCGATGAGATCACGGCACAATGCACAGGGATGCCCGGCGAAAGGGTGGGTATTTCCGACCAAATCCAGAACCGAACACCTTGGGTGGTGGGGATACCGTAACCAGCATGTCAGGGCGTTGAAGAAAATCTCCAAAGCGCACGAGGCAGACTCCTCTTCACTGATGGTCTCGCCGTTCGAGCCATATTGTTTACGCCACACGGCGCTGACTTGGCTCGCCGCCCACACGGACCCCTACACACTGGCGAAGATTGCCGGGCACGCCTCGATCTCGATCACCATGCGCTATTGTCATCCCCAAGCCGAGGCGGTGGAGAAGGCGTTCAGGAAATTCGCCGAGGGGGTGCCAACCAAATGACCGGCCGGAGGGACGGGAAGCACGCCACGGCTCTCGTAACTGCAAGCACCACCTGGTAGCGGGGGGGCGGATCGAACGCCCGACCTAGGGATTATGAGACCCTCGCTCTACCACTGAGCTACCCCGCCACAGCACGCACCGGGACGCTGGCCGCACTCACCATACTAGGGTAAGAGCGCTCGGGCGGTCAAGATTACCAAGCCGGCTTATCGACAATTTCCCTTCGTGTCTCGGTGCCTTGGTGGTTCATAGCGCGAGCGGGCTATGCCATGCGGTAGAAGCCGAGTTGTGCATCGCCATGCCGAATCAGCCGTTGCCGGCGCAGGTTGCCGTAAGCTTCTTCGAGCAAACAATGCCGGGAGTGCTCCGCAATCACCAGGGACCGGGAATCCAGAAGATGTGAGCGGGAGAGAAGACGCAGGACGTGGTGGTACTCGCTAATCTCGTTGTAAGGCGGATCCAGGAAAAGGTAATCGAACCTCGACCCTTCCTGCTCGAGCCGCTCCAGCCCCTTTGTGACCGTGGTCCGGATCAGGTAATAGCCGGACGTGATGCCCAGGGTCTCGAGATTCTTGCGAATAAGCTGCTGCGCTGGACGATGGTGTTCGACGAACACCACCTCGCTTGCCCCTCGGCTCAGCGCCTCAATCCCTACCGCGCCGCTTCCCGCGTAGGCATCCAGGAAGGCTGTGCCCTCCACTTCCGGACCCAGCACATCAAACAGCGTCTCGCGCATTTGATCGGAGGTAGGCCGAAGATTGCCGCCTTTCAGCGTCCCAAGATGCAGCCCGCGATATGTGCCGGAGATTACTCTCATGGAAAGATCTGATTCATTTTATCACTGATCCGTTGTTTCACACCCGATGTCGCGCATGGGCTGAGCCGCGGGTGGCGGCGACATTGCTTCTTATGTCGCCGACCCCAGCATGCCACCCTCGACACACGGTTCGATATCCCCGCCCGTCGGATGGTGAATGAAAGTATGTCCGAATCGAGCCATTTCGGACGTCAAGTCGGCCCGCTTGCCTCAGGATTATAGAGCATGGGCAGGGAAAGCAGGAGAATCAGGGGATTAGTCGATCGGCAGGTGCAAGGTATATGCGAACGCAGTGATGCACGCTTTGCCTTTGAATGAAACATGTCCTACAATCGCTGCTTTACTCAGCCCTGAAAGTCACACTGATTAAAGGAGAGTCGGAATGAGCGATCCGTTGCCGCTGGGGTTGCGACAGGCATTAGAATCCGGTCAATGTGTGCTGTTTGTCGGTGCAGGTGTGGGAAAACATCTGCTTACATCAGACGGGAGATGTGCACCAGATGCTGCTGCACTTGCGCAGGAATTGGTAGACTACTTCTCAATTGGCGCGGGGAGCCCTCCTGATCTCGCGAAGATTGCTCAACTTGTTGAGCTTCGTAAGGGCCGACCCGAACTAGAAACGTTCCTGAGAAAGCGGCTGGCGGACCTCACGCCGGATGACACCATGAGGTGGCTTTTCTCGCTCAGGTGGAGGGCCATCTTCACAACAAATTATGACTCGGGAATTCAGAGGTCCTATGAACTGAACCCAAAACCCTTACAGAACCCAATAACCATCGCGAAGACATCTGAACTCACTCAATTCGAAACCAGAATTCAGATCCCTATCTTCCATCTGCACGGCACACTTTTTGGCCCTAATGCTGGCCAGATTGTCATCACAGAGGACGACTACGTCCGCTTCCGCGAACACCGGCGCATGATGTTTGAACTACTGAAGGTGCAATTCGCAACCTCCACAATTCTGTACGTGGGGTATTCCAACCGGGACCCAAACTGGAGGATGGTTTTAGACGAAATCCGGGGGGAATTCTTGCCTGCGCCGATGCCGCAAGCCTACAGAGTCAGCCCGGATACAGACCCCGTGGATAAGGAAATTCTGAACGCCAAAGGCGTCGAGACCATTAACTTTGATCTGGAGCAGTTTCGTTCAAGTGCGACGCTTGCGCTCGCTGCCGTCAGTGTTCCAGCTGATGTACTCCAAAAACTCGAGGAAACGATTCCAACCGATCTGGCTGATGCTTTTCAAACCAATGCCGCAGCTGTCGCGCGGTTGCTTACATCCTGGGAGTATGTGAACCAGGCCAAATTTGACAGCGTGCCGAACCTAAAATCTTTCTTGCGAGGTGACCGCGCAAACTGGGGATTGATCGCAAGAGGCTTGCAGTTCGCGCGAGACGTTGAGGAGGACATCTACGAAGAATTACTCGATTACGCGACAGCACGCAGCACAAAACCTTCCATTTTATTAGTGTTGGCCCCTGCGGGATACGGAGTTTCGACGCTGCTCATGGCACTTGCGGCCAAACTCGCTCTCGACAGGGCTGGCCCTGTGTTCATGCACAAACCCGGCGCACCGCTGGTTGAAGGTGACATCGAATTCGCCGCCTCAATTTTCCCGCACGTTCGTCCGTTTTTCATTATCGATAATGCCGCTGATGGTTCATCGACCCTTGAGGATGCGATTCACCAACTCAAGCGGTCGCATGAGGCTGGGCTGTTCCTGTTGGGTGAGCGGCTGAACGAGTGGCGGCAGCGGAGGGGTAAAATATCGGGCAAAGAGTTCTTAATAGAGCCCCTCAGTGACCCCGAAATAAACCGATTGCTTGACTGTCTGAGTCAACACAGAGAACTTAATAAACTTGAGCTTCTATCGCGAGAACTCCAGTTCGCGGTGATCAAGGAAAAGCACGCAAAAGAACTGTTGGTTGCTATGCGGGAAGCGACTGAGGATAAAGGCTTCGATGCGATCCTTGAGGACGAATACCGTGGTATTGCCGATGACTTTTCTCGGCGTCTCTACCTTAACGTCTGCTGCTTCTATCAGCATGGGGCGTATCTTAGAGATTCGTTGTTGGCAGAACTCCTTGAAGTCTCGCTTCCTGAAATGTATTCGAGAACGAGGGACGCAACCGAAGGAGTGGTCGTCTATGAACTTGTGGACCCCACATCGGGCCGATATGCGGTTCGAGCGAGGCACAGAACAATTGCTGACGTGGTGTGGCGACGATGCGGCGAAGCAGCTGATCGGGAACGCATAATTCAGTCTGGACTCTCAGGTCTCAATCTTAACTACAAATGGGATCGGAGCTCATTCGACCAATTTGTGCGTTCAGACCACGTTGTCGATGCAATAAGGACGCTGGAAGGAAAGATACAGTTCTTTGAAACCGCGTGTCGGAAGGACCCAGAGAGTCCTTACGTCCGGCAGCATTACGCCCGGATGCTCTCTCGAGAGAATAAGATTGAGCTGGCACTCAACCAAATTGATGAAGGGATAAAGATGGCCCCGAACCTGCGGGTTCTCCACCATACGCGTGGAGTTATTCTCTCTCAGTTGGCATTTAGCATCGAGAACATCGAGATCGCGAGGCGAAGGTTGGTCCAAGCTGAGGACGCTTTCAGACGCTGTCTGAGCTTCTATGACAGGGATGAGTATTCGTACCAAGGACTCGCACAGCTTTTCCTCGGGTGGGCTACACGGGTTAAAGATCCAAGGGAATCAACCGAGTATCTCGGAAAGTCAGAGGCAGTCATAAATGAGGGTTTGAGGTTAGTCCAGGTGCGAGACGGGTTATGGATCGTATCCGCCCAGATTCAAGACTGGATTGGCAACCAACCGTCGCGAATCCATGACCTGGAACAAGCAGTGAAGTCTACACCTGGGAGCATAATTGCTCGCTACCTCCTCGGACGAGTGTATCGGCATGCTGGTTCACCTGAAAAATGTGCTGCCACTCTGGAACCCTTGATCAGAGACCATCCAGACGAGTTTCGAGCCTGCGTAGAGCTCGCGAGAGCCTTGCTTGACCTTCGCCAACCGTATGAGAAGGCGATAGCGGTTCTGCGGCTTAGCACCACCTATGGCCTGACCGACCCGAGGTTTGTAGCTACGCTCGGGGGGCTGCTGTTCTTAAGCGGGGACTTTAGCGAAGCCACAAAGGTTTTTCAGGAGGCTGTCAAACAGGAATTCCCAGCCGACGAATCGAATCGCATTCAGTTTCGCCCCCGAGATCCGAGTGATCCCCAGTTTCCATTACGTCTGAAAGGGGAGGTCGTCAGTACAAAATCCAGCCAGGCCGTGATTCAATCACCCGACTACCCCGCGATTACGTGCCCGGGTTCAAGGTGGGGGGCACTAAACATGAGAGTCGGCATGGAGATTGGCTTCGAGCCGGTATTTTCGGCACGCGGTCCTTCGGCAGATAAACCGCGATCCCTGCGAATTTAGCGGTTCGTAAAGCCTGCGCTTACCTCGGATGAGTCGTATCGACTTCGCCTTACTGGCGGGAGTGCTGTGCCCGCTCTCGAAGAGGTAAGTAGCAGCCAGACCATAGGCCGTTAGCCGCCGCACAGTCAGTTTGCTTCACAATCAAACAGACGTGCCGCCCAAAGTGGTTTTATTAGTGGGACTTGCCGTAGGCCGGGTGCGAGCTAGACCCAAGTCGGTGGAAGTGTCGGGCGAACGCCGCCGACCTTACGCCGCCATTTGCCGAGCCAACTCGCCGCTCCATCGTCAAATTGCACCACTGCACGTTTTTCGCTTGACGAGCCAAGAGCGGCATGATAGCCTATAGTTGTGGTCATTTTGTGGACATATTGTCGTAGCCGAGCTCCGGGGCGTGCCGAGGTGCACCGTAAGGCGGAACGGTCCCAGCTACGGGGGAATGTAGGGAACTACAAAAAATGAAAAATAGTGGGAACGAAGCTAAGAAGTACTTGAAAACAAAGGACATCACGTTTTTGAATGCAGCAAATTATGCGCGTTTTGCGCGCAAATTAGCACAAATTAGGGCCTGAAAGGAGCAAAAATAGCACAATTTGCGCGAACGAAGTCAAGGCTTCCGAGCAGCAAGGTGAAGCCGGGAAAGTGACAAAAAGTCGGCTACAGAGGAGCAGATTCTCAGAGCGAGATTCCTCGCTTCGCTCGGAATGACATTTCAGGATTTCCGGGGTTCCTTCAGCCACCAGGAGGGGAAAAATGCCTTCTGCCTTCTGCCTTCTGCCTTCTGCCTTCTGCCTTCTGCCTTCTGCCTTCTGCCGACTGCCGACTGCTTTCCGCCTTCTGCCGACTGCCTGCTGCCGACTGCTGACTGCTTTCCGCCTTCCCTCAAGCGACGCTGGCCAATCGATACCGCCGCGGCCACTCGACGCGCAAGTAGTCTGCAAACGCTTCCAATTCCTGGCGAGACGATGGGTGCTCAACAAAGCTCGAGGCTTCCCGCTTGGCCCACTCCAGGATTTCCTGATCCCGGATCAAGTTGCCGATCCGGAAGGTCGGGATGCCCCATTGGCGAGTGCCGAAAAACTCTCCCGGACCGCGCAGCCGCAAGTCGATTTCGGCAATCTTAAAGCCGTCCGTCGTGTCCACCATGGTTTGAAGCCGTTGCTGGGCCAACTCGTTTCGCGACGGGGAAGCAACCAGCAGGCAGTATGATTTCTGCGCTCCCCGCCCGATGCGGCCGCGCAGTTGGTGCAACTGGGAAAGGCCGAATCGCTCCGCATGCTCGATGAGCATCACGGTGGCATTCGGAACGTCCACGCCCACTTCCACCACCGTGGTCGAGACCAGCACCTGCACTTCACCCAGCTTGAAGCGCCGCATCACGTCTTCCTTTTCGTCGCTGGGCAGGCGCCCGTGCAACAACCCCACACGCAACTCCGGGAAGACGCTGTGCGAAAGCTGCTCGAACATGCGCACGGCGGGCTTCAAATCGAGTTTTCCGCCCTCCTCGATCACCGGATAAATCACATAAGCCTGCCCGCCCTGGCGCACCCTTTCGCGAATGAACTCGAAAGCCCGCGCGCGAGCGTCTTCCTCCACCAGGCGAGTTTCGATGGGCGTCCGGTTGGGCGGCAATTCGTCGATGATGGAGTAATCCAAGTCGCCGTAGAGGGTCAGGGCAAGCGTGCGGGGAATAGGCGTCGCGGTCATCACCAGAACGTGAGGGTTGATCGCTTTGCGCATCAGCCCGAATCGTTGAAGAACGCCGAAGCGGTGCTGCTCATCCACCACCACCAGCCCAAGCTTGGAGAACGCCACGTCCTCTTCCAGCAGGGCGTGGGTGCCCACGATGAGATTAATCTCTCCCCTCCCCATTCGCTCCTTGATCTCCACCTTATCCGATGCCTTGCGCGCGCTGATCAACAAGTCAATCTGGTAAGGCAGCGGCCGCAGCAGTGCCTTGGTGTAGAGGTAATGCTGAGTGGCCAGGATCTCCGTGGGAGCCATCAAAGCCACCTGATAGCCATTCTCAATCGCCAGGATCGCCGCCTGGAGAGCAACGATGGTCTTCCCGGACCCCACATCGCCCTGCAATAGGCGATTCATGGGCCGGGCAGAACACATGTCGTCTACCACCTCTTTCAGCACCCGCTTCTGCGCGGCGGTGGGGTGGAAGGGCAAAATGCTGCGAATCGCGGCGCGGGCGCTGGCCTTGGGCTCAAACTTGATTCCTTGTAAGGATTTGGCCTTGCGCCGTCGCAACGCAAGACCCGCGCCCACGTTGAAGAATTCCTCGAAGATCAGGCGCACCTGCGCGGGTGTGCGGAAATTGCACAACTGTTCGAGGGATAGGCCGGAGTCAGGGAAATGGGTTTGGCGAAAAGCCGTGGCGCGGTCCATCAGCCCGTTCTTCTCCCTCACCGACGAGGGAAGCCGGTCCGGGATGCTGTCCCCGAGGGCGGATAGCGCAGTCCAGATCAACCGCCGGATGACCCGGGTGCCCAGCCTCCCGGTGCTTTCATAGATCGGTACAACGCGTTCCACCTCGATGGAGTTTCCGCCCTCGGATTCCGCCTCCGGCAGTATTTCGTACTGCGGCTGCACGATTTGCAAATTGCCTGCGCCGTAGAAATCGCGCTCCACCTTCCCGTAAAAGAAAACTCGCTGGCCTTGCCGGAAGACCTTGCCCTTTTCCAGGTAGACTGCGTTGAACCATAGGCAGCGGATCATTCCACTGGCGTCTCGAGCTGCGAGATCATAAATGTAGACGCCCTTCCGAGTCCTGGTCAGGCCGCAAGTCAGAACCTGCGCCAAGATCGTTGTGGTCTGGCCGGGAACCAAGTCACGAATCAGGGTTATGCGGGTACGGTCTTCGTAACGAAATGGCGTATAGTAAAGAAGGTCTTCGATGCTTCGGATGCCTCGCGAGGCCAGGAGTTCGGCTCGTGCCGGACCCACACCTTTCAGGTACATCACTTCCGAAGCGGGCGTGAGGGTTGAAGTTGGCATCGCGGTTCGGCGTTCCCTATTATACAGTTTCCGGCAGGACAGGCTGCGGTATTGGTGTCGGCAGCGTGTCTGCCATAAAACGAGAAAATGAAGCCCTTAACCGCTAAGTGGTTAAAGTACTTGGTTGCTATCTTGCTCGGCAATGGACTGTATTTTGCCCTCAACCCCTATCTGCCGGAACCCGCCAGACATCACCCCTTCAAGTTCGACCTTGGGACTCTGGTGGATTTCTGGCTATGTCTGGTGGTTTACGGGCTCCTGGAATTAGTGACTTATCTCAGGAAGCACGGTAACCGTTGATTAAGGGCGGAAACAGACAGCACGGGCAATCTTCGCTTTTCATATAGGGGAGAGAGTTGCGCCCTACGCCTGGGCTGGATGACTTGGTTATCGCCGCGATAGTAATTTTTTGCTTCCCCCAAGCCGACTTTTTGACTATACTTGCATTGGCGATTCGGTTTGGGGGTAGCCGGACGCTTTATTGTCTGAAGCAGGCACTGACCCTCGACAAGTTTGCGAATTGCGATTTGCACCCAACCGGCAATCCTCTTTCGGGACGTAGGTAATCTCCGGCACTCAGAGAAGTGAGCGAAGTTTGGCGTTGCTACCAAACGTCACAGTTTCAGGAGGACCGCCAGCAGCAGAAACAGAAGCGCTCTGAAGGAGTTAATCTGGAAAACAGCAGGAGGATGCAAGAGATGGAACTTAATGGACAGGTCGGCGAAACAGCCGGCAAGATATGGCACTTACTTAACGACGAGGGACCTCATTCAGTTTCGCAACTCAAGAAGAAACTGAATGGCTCAGGCGAACTTGTCAATTTTGCCTTGGGCTGGCTTGCACGGGAAGACAAAGTTGACATTACGCAACAAAAGAGGGTTTTTACAGTCGCACTCAGATAAGTCTGGGGGTGGCCAGTCTGCAGTAGCGCGCGGGATCGTCAGCCTTTACTGCCGGGCCTGATGATAAGCTTGGCCGGCGGAGGCCACAAGACAGTCTTGCCGTCGAACTTAACGACCAGTTAGGGGTCCACTGATGAGCGCAAAAGTCACTGCCTTACTAGTTTTTCATCAAACAGGGCCTTTCGATGAAATCAAGGCTGCGTTAGGGAAAATTGCTGTCCCGACGGAGCGGGCGCAAACTCTGGCCGAAGCGAAACTTGCTCTGTCAGACGCAAATCCGCCTTTATTGGCCTTCACAGAGAGCGAGTTGCCGGACGGGAAGTGGTCTGAGATTGTGTCCTTCTCAGAGAAGGCATCGTCGCAGGTCAATGTCATTGTCGTGGGACAAACCATTAACGCCAACCTTTATGCTTCGGCCGTCGAGGTCGGAGCTTTCGACTATATTGCGCCTCCCTTCGAGGGTGTTGATTTAGCTCACGTGGTCCGCTGCGCCGCAGACAATGCCTTGGCGCGACGTCAAACGGCGACGAAGTCACGGGCCACCGCAGAAGAGTTGCTTTCTGTCGCTGTGAAGAGCCAAGGGAGTGCGTGAAATTTGGCCCCCTCACCGCTGGAATTTGCGCCGAAGGATGGGGAGTCGATAACGCCCTACGGATCGTTGCCGAATCCCTGCACTGGGGTGCCGTTCTACAAGAGCGAAGATTGTTTTCAGTGAGTTGGGGTGGCCCGAACCCGCCATGGCCTAGCCTGCTGCTCTCTACTTGACTATATTCCACTACTTTTGTTATAGATAGAAATGAGGTATCCGATGAAGCGCCTCATCGGACCCTCCATCTTTGGGTGGAACATTCTGAAATGAAAAGCCTTAACCGACAGAGAAAGGCGGCATTGGGGACTTCAGGCAAGCGGAGGATGCGCGCGGTTCGTTCATCTGCCCGATCCGGCCGCGCTCGTTCGGCTGGAACCGCGTATCCAGGAGTCGCTTTACGCACATCCGCTAATTCAATGGCCCATGCTCCCGGTCATCGATCGGGCCCACAAACCACCGATCTTCGGCAACCCGAAGCAGTGTTTCAAAGCGCAGTCAAGAATTACGAACTCGGCGCCCGCGCTTTCCACAAGCAGAATTTTGAGAAAGCTAAGGAAATATTCGAAAAGCTGGCATCGAGTGGAGTGGCAGGGATTGCGGAGAGGGCGCGAGTTCATCTGCGTCTGTGCGAGCACAAACTCAGCCGCCCCGTTCCGGCGCCAAAGAAGCCCGAAGATCTTTACACGCTGGGGGTAGGAGCCCTAAACTCCGGCCGTCTTGATGACGCCATTGAATATCTCAACAAAGCTCAGAAGTCGGCGCCCAAGCTCGAGCACGTTTGCTACGCATTGGCCGCTGCTTACTCGCTACGGGGAGATGCGGAATCCGCTTTGCACACTCTGAAGGAGGCCATAGCTCTGCGCCCTCAGAACCGCATCCAGGCCAAGCGTGACGAAGACTTCCGGGCGCTCGCCGCCGATGCTCGCTTTCGGGAATTAGTCTTCAATCCTGAGCTTTAGCTCTGGCTAGAGCGGTGATTCCCTGCCGCTACCCCACGAGTGCGGCGCCGCACGGCCACCTCCGCACGGGAGTTTCATGCAAGTTGTTGCTATTGGTGGTGGGACAGGATTGTCCACGCTCTTACGGGGTCTGAAGCCATACCTCCCGGGAATCACGAACCCCATCGGTCGGCAAGCGAAGATATTCAGATTGACTGCAGTCGTCACGGTTACTGACGAGGGCGGAAGCTCCGGACGTCTGCGCCGGGAGATGGGCGTTCTCCCGCCGGGCGACATCCGCAATTGCATGGTGGCACTGGCGGAAGACGAAAAGCTCCTCACGAAACTCTTCAACTACCGCTTTTCCACCGGGCACGGTTTGCGCGGCCACAGCTTTGGCAACCTGTTTCTCGTGGCCCTGACCCACCTGACACGAGACTTCGCGAAAGCAGTCCGGGTTTCGAGCGAAGTCCTGGCCATCCGAGGCGAGATCTTTCCTTCCACACTTTCCGACGTCCGGTTGAAGGCGGAACAAGCCAATGGCAACATCATCTACGGCGAATCGCGCATCACCAAAACTGCAATTCCCATCACGCGCTTGCACATTGTCCCCAGCCGTTGCCGTCCCCTGCGGGAAACGCTCACCGCTCTCGAGAATGCCGACCTCATCACGGTCGGTCCCGGGTCACTCTACACCTCGCTCATCCCCAACCTGCTGGTGCATGGGATTCCCGAACAGGTCGCTCGCTCCAAAGCACTAAAGGTCTATATTTGCAATCTCATGACTCAACCCGGAGAATCGCGCGGCTACTCTGCCGCCGACCACTTGCGCGCTCTGCACGAACATGCCGGGCGCAGGCTTTTTGATGCCGTGATCCTGAATACGCGGAAGGTCTCGGCCTCGCTGCGCCGACGATATGCCGCGGATGGAGCGGCGCCCGTGGTGAATGACCTGGCGGAAGTGCGTGCTCTGGGGGTAGTTCCGGTGCTCGCGGATGTCCTAGTCGAAGACCGAGTTGCCCGGCACAACTCGGATCAACTGGGGAAGTTGTTGCTGAGATTAGTTGAGAGTCGAGAGTCGAAAGTCGAAAGTCCCCGTTTCGGGAGTTAAGAAGCAGAGAAATCAGTACTCGCGACTTTTGACTCTCAACTTTCGACTCTCGACTGCCGACTCTCAAATCCGCGAATCATCTCGGCGAGTTGCTCGCTGGTGGCATTTCCGGCCAGGCGGCGTTCTCCGGCCTCAACCACCGGCACGGCACGAATTCCCTTGTCCATCAACACTCCAGGCTTGAGCGTGACGTCGATTTCCTCGAGGCTGAACTCCATGGTTTCGCGCAGCGCCATTAGCCGGCGCTTCACTACCGGGCAGAACGGACAACCTAACGCTGTATAGAGTGTGACTTTGGCCGAAACGTGTCCCGAGTTCTGCGCCGGCTGGTCGTCAATCCGGCCGTAGCCCATGAGCGGAGAGATTGACGGGAATACGCGGATGTAAACCCACATCCCGAGTGGGATCAGCACCAACCATAGTAATGCGAATCCATAATGACCTTTGATGACAAGGAAAAGCAATCCACCCGCCAGCAGCAGCCAATTCAAATAGATCACAGCCATGTAGCATTGCTGTTTCATAAGTCCTCGCAATCAGTCAACAGTCGAAAGTCGAGAGTCGAAAGTCAAAGCGCCCGGAGGCAAGAAGTGGCGAAGTCCTTCCTCTGGACTCTCAACTCTCAACTCTCGACTCTCGACTCCTAAGGATGGTGCTGCGATGGGGCGAGAAGGGCTATCGCCACCGTGACCGCCACCAGTACGGCCAAGCCGATCCAAACGCCGGGATGGCCGAAGTTGAGTGTGTAGCCAACTCCAAACCGCTTTTCAATGAACAGCGCCGGGTCGTCACGATTGACGTAAAACAAGCCTAGCTTCCAGTACTTGTCGGGTGTGCGGTCACCGACGGGGGCCGAGACAATGGAGAGTGGCGCTGCGGCACCGGCTAGACGCGTTCCGCCTTGGCCGTAGCGCGTCACCAGCACCACAACCACCACCACGAAGCCTAAGGCAATAACAAGGAAGGGGGCGACACCCAGAGGGCCGGCTTGCAGGTGAGACAAGGGCATCAGCCCAATCCACGTGAATTCGAGTGCCAGGAGATACTCAGTCGCTACCACTATCGACCCGACCATTTTCCGAAAGCGGCCCTCGCGTTCGCCCGCTGGTCCGCCCGCTCGGACGGGTCGAGACCAGCGAAGGAAGGCGTAAGCGAGGAATCCCATAAAGGCGCACAACACGACGCCCATCAGCAGTGGCCCATAGACTCCCCTAGCAGTGCGGGTGCTCCAGTTGTTGGGCTGCCCGTTAGCTCCCCAGTGGATTGGGAACGACTCGGGAATCTGCTCCCAGTGCGTGTGCAACCATATTCCCGCCCCCGCCAGCACCGCGAATGGTGGAAACTGGAGAAGCCACCCACCCGGCAAGCGCGCCGGCCGCGGCTCGAGCGCTGCCTCCCTGACAGTTGCCGGGGCGACAGCGTGGGGCGACACACGTCCTCGGGCCCGATAGTAAGCAAAGAAGACGCCGGCTCCCTGCACGAAAAACCCGCCGAGCGTCGCAACCAGGGAATACGTGGACTCACCTATTCTGACCGGTGACAGGACAACGAGGAGCGCCAAAACGCTGACGATCGCCACTTCCGTGCGGTAGCGTTTGAGGATGGACCAACCCTCTGCCGAATCGCGGAACTCCGATGGAACCGTCACCGCAAAGTAGACGTCCGGGCGCGTCATCCGCGGCATCAGGTAATAAAGAACCAGGCAGATCACGATCACGAAAGCCATAATCAGGCTCGGCGTCAAATACCATTCGCTAGTCATCTTGTTTCTCCGGGACCGGAATCAACGACTACCCTGCCTGGAGTGCGGCAGCGAAGCTGCCGCCTTGGAATTCCGGCAGACCGGCGGCAGCTTCGCTGCCGCACTCCAAGGCGCTGCGCGCAGTCTCATGGTGTTCGCTGGGCCGCAACCCAGTTCGCAATGTCATCCAGCGTTCCCCTGGCCACGTGACTGGGTTTGTCGTAATCGGCGGGCGAGGGCGGATTGCCGGCCGGTATAAAGAGATGGCACAGGCCCGGATAGGTTTTGATCGTGACGTTCTTATGGCCGGCCAGCGCCTTCTCCCAGCCTTCCAAGTCTTTCCGCGTAACCTGATAGTCGCTCTCACCTTGCAGCACCAGCATCGGTATCGTCAGACGGGCCGCCGTCGCGGCCGGGTCGTAGCTGCGCAGGTCGAGCACGTAAGCGGCCGGCAACGGAATGCCCATCATGCTCACTGTGTCGCCCAGCTTCAGCGAAGGGCTATCGTAATCCTGGGCAAACTTCTCGGCCGCCCCAATCTGCGGTTTTGCTCCGTCGCCCACCGGACCGCTCAGAGAAGCCAGATATTTGATCTGTTCCACAACGATCTGCCCAAACGGCCGCGTGCTGCCCGCCATGATAATAATGCCGGCGATCTGATTGTCCCCCTCCGCGATGCGTGGCGCCAGCATGCCGCCCAGGCTGTGGCCGAGAACGAAGGTCCGCGCCTTCTGCACTTCGGGCCGGCCGGCGAGGAGCGCCACCGCCGCGCGCGCATCGTCGATGACTTCCTCCTTGACGGTCAAGTTTCCCATCTCTTTCTTATACTGCGCAGCGTATTTATGGGTTCTTTTCTCGTAACGCAGCACGATGATACCGCGGCTGGCCAGCCCCCAGGCCAAGTCCTTAAAGGGCTTGTTCGACCCGACGCTCTCGTCCTCATCGTTCGGGCCTGACCCCTGCACCAGCACGACGGCGGGAAACGGTCCCGCGCCGATCGGCTCAGTGAGCGTGCCTGGCAGTTGCCACGGCTCGGCGCCGATCGTCACGTGCTCCTCGTGGAAGGCGCTCGGGTTAGCGTAGTCGGGAGGATTCCACGCAGCCTCAGGCGGTACGAGGAAGAAGCCGGCGACCTTGCCATCCTTATCGAAGACGAGCCTCAAGTTGAGCGGCGCTTTCTCAAAATCGCAGGCGAGCGTGACCACATGATAGCCCTGCGTCTCGACCGACCTGGCGCTTTTCACAGTCTTGAGCGCGCCCACTTGCGCGGCGGTCGCGTCCCAGAAAGTCTGGAGCTTCTCGAGCGGCATGGCAGAGGCCATCGTTGCGTCGAACCGAGCCTCCACCTTGTCGTATTGCCGGCCCGCCAATTCCTGAGCGACGTCTTTTGCCAGCGCTTCGAAGTCCTGCGCACAAAGTTGCGGCGCCAGTCCCGAGAGCAAAACCAGCGATGCGACAACCAAAACATGTAACCGATTCATCGTCGTCCTCCTTGCTCGATCTTCTCGATCAGAGCCGTAAGCTCGCGGGCCACCCCTCCCGCCGGCACGCCTTCCGCAAGCGCTTTGACGACCAGTTCGTCCAACCGCTGGCGGAACTCTGCTTCGGCGCGCGGTGTGGGCGCCGGAGCAGGCCGCTCGATCACCGTTGCGCCGCGACCGCGCCGCAGATCAAGCCAGCCTTCCTCAGCCAATTGCCGATAAGCCCCGGCCACGGTGTTGTGATGAACCCCGAGATCCGTGGCGAGTTGACGGACCGAGGGAAGCTGGTCGCCGGGACGGAACTGGCCGGCCAAGAGTGTAGCACGCAGGCCGCGAACGATCTGTTCGGAGGCGGGCAAGTCGGAGGCTAAGTCGATCTGAAGCACAGGCGGATGGCGGCTCATAGTCTAATGTACATGTACACTGTACTATGCTCACGTCCTCTTGTCAAGCATTTTTCTCCCTCGCCCTAATCCGGCCATAACGGGGCGGTAGGGGCGAGGCGCCGCCTCGCCCCTACAGGTGAGTACCGGATGTAGCGCAGGGGGCGCCCCTGCCAGATGTTGAAACGGCGAGCAGAAGGCCCTTTAGTACCATTGCATTGAGAGGTATTTATGTGTAGATTACCCGTCGCGCGAGGAGGTTCTATTCGATGTGGTCGAGAATCGTACGTCAATTCCAGGAGGTGAACAAAGAGCTATGGCTCTTGTTAATGATGTTCGCCATCCTTGCGGGAGTGAACTACCTGATATCTTCTGAACGAATGCTTTTGGGCTTCTACGTTCTGCCCTCGGTCTATTCCGCATACTTTCGCGGGCGCCGGCACGCGACGTTGACCGCCGTGCTCAGCCTCTTATTGGTAGTGCTGATTGTGTACACAAATCCACACCTGTTCACCGTGGAAGGCCACGTCAGGATCGTGGCTGAAAAGTGGTGGGACATTGCGGTCTGGGGCGGAACCTTGATGGTGATCGCCTACGCCATGGGCACGTTGTATGAGAAGAAGCAATCGCAGATCGTCGAGTTGCGCGATGCCTATAAGGGTATTGTGGTTATCCTCCGCCAAATGACCGCGCACGACGAGTACACGCACAATCATTGTTTCCGGGTCGCGGCCTACGCAACTACAATTGCCAAGGCTATGGGGTTTGACTCGAACCGCGTGAGCGATGTTTGGGACGCTTCCTTACTGCACGACCTCGGCAAACTGGATACCTCCCGGGAACTGCTCTACAAGGCCGAACGATTCACCGCCAGCGAGTACGAAGAGATGAAGAAGCACGTGGAGAAAGGAGCCGAACAGATTGAACCCGTGAGAGGACCGCTTTTCCGTATCATCCCCATTATTCTCGCTCACCACGATCGCTTCGATGGCTCAGGATACCATCCGACAAAAGGAGAGGATATTCCGCTCGAGGCGCGCGTCATTGCGGTTGCGGACGTCTACGACGCCATGACCAGCGATCGACCCTACGCCAAGGCGATGTCGCCTTTGGCCGCCAAAGAGGCTATTGCCAAGGGCGCGGGAACAGACTTTGACCCCAGCGTGGTGAAAGCGTTCGTCAAGGCCTTTCAGAGCGGATCGCTCGAGGTCGATTTCACCGCCTTGGATATGCTCCGGGCGTAACCCTGGCCCTGTGCCGAAGGCACCTTGGAGTGTCCGTCGGTTGACGGGCTTGACGCCGCCTTGGGATTAACGCGGGGCGCGGAGTTACACAGCGGGCCGGTTTTACCCTTCAGACTTCTTCCCACGAAAAACCTCGGTCGGCGCGATGCGAAGGCGACGTGAAGCCGCCGCACTCCAAGGCGCTTCGCGCGTTGGCAGGCGAGCAATTACTCATCAGGCGGCACGGCCTTCTGCGGCACCATGTTATCCCCAGTCCTCTCCCCGCGGTGTATGGTCGCGCATGAAGCCGGGATCGATCTCGAGGCCGAGGCCCGGACCTTCCGGGAGGCGGAACATCGACTTCTTGATTAACTGCGGCTTGCCCGCCGCCATGTTTTCCACCACGCGCTCAAAATGCCCCAGGCGGCTTTCGCAGCGGTAGAAATTGGGAATCGAGGCTGCCAGGTGAACGGAAGCATACGTCCGCACCAGCGACCCGACGTTGTGCAGCGCCATCGGCACCCGATTCAGTTGTGCGTACTCGGCAATTCTCCGGCAGCCGGTGAAGCCGCCGGCAAAGGAAATATCAGGATGAATGATATCCACCGCCATATTATCGATAAATGGCCTGAACTCTTTCACCATTTCAACCTTCTCCCCGGTCAGAACCGGAGTACGCGTCGCCTGCTTCACGGCCATCCAGCCTTCGCAAAACTCCACGCTGTTTAACGGATCTTCGATCCAGGCGGGGTGGATTTCCTCGGTGGCTCTGGACACCGCAATGGCGCTGGGGACGTCATACTGGTTGTGGCAGTGGACGGCGATGTCGATGTCCTCACCCACCGCCTCGCGCACGTTGGCAAAGCCTCGCGAGATCTTCGCCAGTTGCGCGGTGGACACCTCGGGCCCCACGTGCTCGCCCGGCAGCGCCTGCAACGGCTCGATCTTGAACGTCTTGAAGCCTTCGGGCTGGGCGCGGTTCCACTCCGCCCACGCAAGGCACGACTCCGGACTGCCCATGTCCTTGAGTGTATCGCCGTGCGAATACATTTCGACCGCGTCTCGCAGCGGCCCGCCCATCAACCTGCAGATGGGCAAATCCAGAAGCTTGCCCGCCACGTCCCACAGAGCAATGTCAATCCCGCTGATGAAGGGGTAGTTCGGCCGATAGGGATGGATGGTCCCCGTCATCGCTTGGAAATGACGCTCAATGGCCAGCGGGTCGGCGCCAATCAAGTTCAGCCGCGGGATCAGCGCGCGCGCCGTCTTCACGTCCACGCCCGTTTCCCCGTAGCCGGTAATTCCGGCGTCGGTTTCAATTCTCACCAAGCAGCCGTCGCCTTGAAAGTCCAGTTGCAGCGCTTTAAGGGCCGTGATCTTCACCGCGCCGCGCAAAGGCGCAGCCAAAGCTTGAAATCTGGTCAGATACGCTCCTGCCGGAAGCAAAAGCGCGGCCTTGAAGAAATCACGTCGCGTTGGATTCATATTCGGGTCCTCATAATGCCAGTGTGTTGCGCAGGGCGAGATCAACCGCTTCCATTCGAGGCATTCGCCCGATTCTCCGCTCGATCAGTTGGAGTTCGATGGTTGCCAGGTTGTCGGTCATTATCACAGAATCGGATTTTAGACCAGTTTCGGACGTGGCTGGGTCCTTGAGCAGCAGGGTGACGCGGCTGGCATGTCCAGCACGCCTCATGTTGCTGCTCACCATGGCCACGATAACCTGCGGGAGGCCTGTATTGAGGTTTTCAGCCTGAACTACCAGTACCGGTCGGAGTTTGACCATTCTCAGATCGGAGTGGGGGAAATAGACCAGCGCAAAGTCGCCGCGTCTAAGGTTCATTGTAGATGTCCATGCTTGGGTCGTCCCAATCCATCGCGAACGTCGCTAGTCTGGCACGGACTTCCCTAGCGTGCCCACGTGTCCACCCCAAGTCACGAATGGTGAGTTTCTTGCCAGCCCGAGGAGATCTCTTCCCCTGTTTCATCTGTGTGGCTGCGGGCCGCCTCCCGCCAAAAGCTTTGACATGCATCCGAATCTCCTCAGTCATGCTCTTACCCCTACTTCGGGTATTGTACAACACTTGCCGCCCACCCCCAACGGTGGCGCGTACCGGTCCTGAAGTAGTGGCCGCCCAAACTCGCCATGCAGGAGCGCCGCGTGAGGACAAGCCGCGGACCTAAAAAGGGGGTCTGCGCTACCACCTCAATTGCTGCGTGTATAATAGGTGCAAAAGCGATGAGTCTCGATTGGTTTTACACACTTGCTGGGTATGCACCGAACGGAGAGTGAAATGTCCGATCAAAACTTTTCCATATTGATCCTTGCTGCGGGCAAGGCGACGCGCTTCAAATCCGAACACTCGAAGATGCTGCACCGGCTGGCGGGGCGGTTATTGGGCGAGCACATTTTGCAAAGCGCGCAGGCCGCAAATCCCGACCGCCTCTACATGGTTATCGGGCACGAGAAGGAAGAGTTACGCAAAGCCTTTGCCCGCCCGGGCCTAACTTTAATCGAGCAGAACGAGCAACTGGGCACCGGCCACGCGGTGATGATGGCGCGCGAAGAACTCGAAAAGTGCCCCAGCGCCACGGTGCTGGTGCTGGTGGGCGACGCTCCCCTTCTCCGCCCGGAAACGCTCGTTCATCTGGTCAAAATCCACTGCAAGGCGCGCGCCGCCGCAACGATTTTGACCACTCGCCTTGAACACCCCACCGGCTACGGACGCATCGAGCGCGATCGCGACCGCGTGCGGGCCATCGTGGAAGAGAAAGTCGCAACGCCTGACCAGAAGCGAATTCGCGAAATCAACTCCGGCATTATTTGCTTCTCGCGTACCCATTTGCTGAACCATCTCGGCGAACTGACGGCGGATAACGCCCAGAAGGAATTTCTGTTGACGGACCTCGTCGAGATATTCAACCGGCATCGACTTAAGGTCACCGCCTTCCCGACGGCCGATTCGCGGGAAGTGCTGGGCGCCAATGACCGCGTAGAACTGGCACAGATCGAAAAGCTGCTGCGGTTGCGCAAGGCGCTGGGGTTGATGCGGGAAGGCGTGACCGTAGTAGATCCCCAGAATACTTACCTAGACGCGGACGTGGAAGTGGGCCAGGACACGGTGATCGAACCGGGTGTAAGCCTCCTGGGCCGGACGCGCCTGGGGCGCGACTGCCATATCCAACAGTTCTGCGTGATCACCGATTCGTCGCTCGCCGACCGCGTTACCCTGCGACCCTTTTGCGTGATCTCGGACTCTGAGGTTGGCTCCGGCGCCGCCCTCGGCCCCTTCGCGCGCCTGCGGCAGGCTGCGGTGATCGAGGAGAACGCGCGCATCGGCAATTTTGTGGAGGTGAAGAAATCGCGCGTGGGCCGAGGCAGCAAGGCGCAGCACTTGACATACCTCGGCAACGCCACCCTTGGCCAGAACGTCAACGTGGGCGCAGGAACGATCACCTGCAATTACGATGGTGTAAAGAAGTATCCCACCGTCATCGAAGACGGAGTCTTCATCGGCAGCGGCAACATGCTGGTGGCCCCGGTGCGCGTCGGACAAGGATCGTACACTGCCGCAGGCTCGACCATCAGCGAAGACGTGCCGCCCGATTCGCTGGCCATCGCGCGCAGCCGCCAGGTCACCAAGCTAGGATGGGTGAAAGAGCGCAAGCGGCAACGGGAATGACTGGAAATTGGAAACTGGAAAATGGAAACTGGAAACTGGAAAATAGAAACTCGAAATTAGGCCCAGCGAGCCGCACGCCCCCAAAGAACAACCGGCGCTCCAAATGTGATGCCGAGGCCGGACTCGACCGCAAGAATTAAACGTAAACGTTAAGTGCAGCCTACCGTACTACGCAAGGCTCCCAGGGAAATTCGATTTTCCAGTTTCCATTTTCCAGTTTCCATTTTCCATTTTTCAGTTTCCAGTCACCGGAACTCGCCGGCCGAGAACAGCTCATTGACCTGCCGCAGGTCCGCTTCGGTGTCCACCCCGATGGTGTCATAGGGCGTCTCGGCCACCAGGATAGGCACGCCATTCTGGAGGAAGCGCAGTTGGTCCAGCTTCTCCGCCAGCTCGAGCGAGGATTGCGGCCAGGAGTGAAATGCGGATAGCGCCGCCCGCCGGTAAGCGTAAATTCCCATGTGCTTGTAGTACTGAATCCCGCCCTGAGCGTCGCGGTCGTAGGGGATGGGACAGCGGGAGAAATAAAGCGCACGGCCGGCGTAGTCGGTGACGACTTTGACATTGCCGGGCTCCTGCGCCGCCGCCGCGTCCATGGCAACCTTCAGAGTGGTGACCTGAACGTCTCCTTCGAAGAATGGGGTGAGGAGCAATTCGAAGTGGGCGGGCCGCAACATCGGCTCGTCTCCCTGGATATTCGCGTAGATATCCGCATCCGTCCGCGCCATAACCTCATGCACGCGATCGGTGGGAGACGGGTGTCGTCCAGTGAGGGTGACGGAAATCCCCTGCGACTCACAATACGTCTTCACTTCTTCGTCTTCCGTAGCCACAATGAGTTCATCCAGCAACGGCGAGCGCCGGGAATGGTGATACACCCAATAAATCATCGGCTTGCCCGTGATCTCTCGCAGCACTTTACCCGGCAGCCGGGTCGATCCCAACCTTGCGGGGATCACACCCATGATCTTCGGACGCGCGCTCATGATCTCTCCTCTACGAGTGCGTAGATAATCATCCAAATTGCGTTTCCGGTCAACATCGCGACGCCGCAGATTTCGCGGGAGCCTGACTTTGCGACCTTCGCGTCCTTTGCGCCTCTGCGTGAAACCTGCTGGTCAGAATCGCAAATCCCACTATAATATTTATGAAGTTGCTTCACCTGGCAAAACGATGAGATTGGGAATCGATTTCGGCACAACCCGGATCGTGGTGGCATTTGTTGACGCCGGCAATTACCCGGTGGTGACATTCGAAACGCCTGACGGCGCGGCGCGCGACTGGTTTCCGCCGCTCATCGCCGTCCAGGGCTCCCGCATGCTGTTCGGCTGGGACGCCTGGGCGGTTCAGGAGGAGCCCGGCTGGACCGTCATTCGCTCGCTCAAGCGGGTGCTGGGCTCGGCCAGCCTGACGAGCGAGGTCGAAATTGCCGGCCAGCTCATTCCGTTGAATACGCTGCTGGTGGGATTGTGCTGGTCGCTCCGCCAGAGCCTGCTGAAACGCTCCAATCTGCCGGTCCAGGACACCGAGTCTCTGGAAACGATGCTGGGTGTTCCTGCCAACGCCAACAGCAATCAACGATTCCTGACCACGGACATGTTTCGCAGCGCCGGGTTCGAAGTTCTGGGCCTGCTGAACGAACCCTCCGCCGCAAGCATTGAGTTTGGCCACCGCCGCCGGGATTCATCCTCCGAAGAGGAAGAGCACATTCTGGTCTATGACCTGGGCGGCGGCACGTTCGACGCCTCGCTGGTGAAACTCTGCGGGCGAGAGCACGCCGTGCTGGCCTCGGAAGGAATCGAATCTCTGGGCGGCGACGATTTTGACGAGTACCTCGCCGAACTCGCCCTCGACTCCGCAGGCATTTCGGCGGCGGAGCGCGACTCGCTCACTCAGGCTGAGCTTTTCCGCCTGCACGAAGAGTGCCGGGAGAAAAAGGAAGCGCTTCATCCCAATACGCGCTTGATCCACGTGGACCTCGACAAGGTTCGCCCGGAATGGCCTTCCACAACCGTCACCACCGCCGATTTCTACCAGAACTGCCGTCCCGCCGTTCAGGAAACCATTCACGCCGTCGAGGGCCTGATCGAGTCGCAGGGGCTGGGCGCGCGCTCTTCGGGCAGCCAGGCCCGCACCGATACGCTCTACGTCACGGGCGGCGCCAGCGAACTGCCGCTGGTCTCCCGCATGCTGCGCGAAGTTTTTGGGCGCTCCGTGCGCCGCTCTGCCTATACGCGCTTTGCTACCGCCATCGGGCTTGCCATTCAGGCGGACGCCGAAGCGGGTTACCAACTTCGCGACCGCTTCACGCGGTATTTCGGTGTGTGGCGCGAGGCCGAGGCCGGGCGTACGGCCATCTTCGACCCGATCTTCAAGAAAGGTGTCGTCCTTCCCGGACCCAACCAGCCAGCTCTCCGCGAGGTACGGTGCTACACGCCCGCCCATAACATCGGCCACTTCCGTTATCTCGAATGCGCGCAACTCTCCGATGACGCTCGCCCCGCCGGCGATCTCGTAGCCTGGGGTGATATCCTCTTCCCCTTTGATCCGGCGCTTCGGGACGCCCCCTCGCTCAGCGACTCGCAGGTGGCGCGCACCCTTCCAGGCGACCAGGAGATCGAAGAGAGTTACTCCTGCGACTCCAACGGAGCGGTGGTGGTGCGCATCTCCAATCTGTCGCAAGAGTACCACCGCGAGTATCGCCTGGGCCGCTGGAACGTCCTCGACCGCCGTGTCGTCCCCGGCCGCTCCACCAAGCGCCGGCGCGCGAAGCGCTCTTAGGCGGAAAAGACGCACCACGGCGGACACAGGACAACCCTGCTTTTCTCTGCGGACTCTGTGTCCTCTGTGTTGAATCGATCTGTGGTTCCTTGACACCCCTGAAAAGGGCGTGCTAAATTTCCTGTCTTTGACGAGACGGCCGATAGACGTATGTGAGGGTGCACTTTAATAATGGGCGGCATACTGTCCATACTTGCGGATCTTTTTGCCTCGACCGTTCCCACGGTCATCTTTGTGTTCGTGCTTTTCGTTATCTTCAACCAATTCCTGTATAAGCCGCTGACGGCCGTGATGAAGAAGCGAGAAGAAGAAACCACGGGTGCGATGGCGCGCGCCCGGGAGCAGGTGGCTTCGGCGGAGGAGAAAACGCGTCAGCACGATGCTACTTTCCAGGCGGCTCGGCAGGAAGTGTACCGCCAGCGGGAGGCGGCCAGGCATTCCATGCTCGAGGACCGGCAAGCCGCCCTCGATAAGGCGCGAGAGCAGTCAGAGGCTTTGACCAGAGAAGCCGCTGCCGCACTGGCGGCAGAAGTGGCTCAGAGCGAAAAGGAGCTCCTGGCCACTTGCCAGTCTCTAGGCCGTCAGATCGCTGCCACCGTGCTGGGGACGCCGTTGGGGGAGGGATAAGGCCTTGAGGGTTTCTTCGCGTCGCGTCTTGGTCGGAGGGTTGTTAGCCGCCTGTTGCCTGGGGCTGGCAACCTTGCAGGTTCCCGCCCGCACTCCCGCTTCGAACGCCAGCCTCGCCTACGCTCCCGCGCCCGAATCTGAAGAGGAGGGAAAAAAGGAGGGGCGCGAGTTAATTTACAAGTTTATTAACCTCTCGATACTCGTGGGGGCACTTGCCTACCTATTGCGAAAGCCCGTGGCTGATTTCTTCGCTCAGCGCTCCGCCTCCATTCGCACCGCACTTGAAGAAGGCCGGAAGGCGCTGGAAGCGTCGCAGGCCCAACTCAAAGCCGTAGAAGAGAAATTGACGCATCTGGAAGAAGAGATTGCGGAGTTCAAGGCTTCTGCCGCCCGCGAAATGGAGGCCGAGGGCCAACGGCTGAAAGTGGCGGCGGCCGAGGCGGCCGAAAAGATCATCCAGTCCGCCCGCGCCCAGACCGACGTGGCAACGCGAGCTGCCAAGCTGGAATTGAAAATGTACACTGCTCAACAGGCAGTGAAGTTAGCGGAGGAGATTATCCGCCAGCGCCTTGACGATGCGGGGCGGAAAAAGTTGGTGGGAGATTTCTTGAGTGCAGTCGAGAGTCAAAAGTCGGGAGTCGAAAGCAAGAATGAACGGCCAAGCTAGTGCGAAAGAGTTAAGAGTCGAGAGTCAAGAGTTGAGAGTCCGCATACTGGTCACTGTCGACAAGTGAGTCTTGACTTTCAACTCTTGACTCTTGACTTTCGACTTTCGACTAGGTTTCCCCTATGCCGATGGTGATAGCAAACCGATATGCCCGCGCGCTGGCCGACGTTGTCGCGGCAAGCGGCGATTACCGCAAAATCCTTTCGGAGCTTGAGGACTTCGAGCGGGCTTACCGCGAGAGCCCGGAATTGCGCGGAGTCTTCGATTCGCCCGCCGTGATGCTGCCGGAAAAGATGAAGGTGCTGGAGGCGATTGGGCAGAGATTGGGCGAATCTCCGGTGACCCTGAATTTTCTGCGAGTTCTCCTCGCCAATTACCGGATGCCCTTGCTCGAAGAAGCCGCCCAGGCTTTCCGGAAGATCGCCAACGACCGCGAGGGGATTGTGCAAGTAACCATTACGTCGGCGTCGGAACTCTCCGCAACCGAGCGCGAAAGCGTGGCGGCGCGATTCCGGCAGTTAACCGGCAAACAGGTTGAACTGGACTTTCGAATCGAGAGCGGGTTGCTGGGCGGAATGATGGCGCAGATCGGGAGTACGGTCTACGACGGGTCAGTGCGAGGGAGTCTGGCGCGCATCCGGGAACAGTTGATGGCGCGGTAGAAAGAGTCGAGAGTCGAAAGTCAAAAGTCGAGAGTAAGAGGAACGGTGTTGATTCGGTAGGAAGAACCATGCAGCGCTTTACGGACCTCAAAGTCTGGCAGCGAAGCCACCAGCTAACACTTGAGGTGTCTCGGATTAGCGCCGGCTTTCCTTCGGCTGAGCGATTTGGTCTGATCTCGCAGTTGCGACGCGCGGCGGCTTCCGTGCCTACCAATATCGCCGAGGGATCAAAGCGTCAAAGCAACCAGGAGTATTCGCGATTCCTGAATATCGCCGAAGGGTCACTGGTGGAGACCGAGTACCTTTTGATGCTTAGTCGCGATTTGGGATACCTAGCGCGGAATTCCGCCGAGTTGATGCTCAACGAAGTCGGCGAAATCGCGCGAATGCTGTCTGGTCTGAGATCGAAGGTGGGGCTGGCCGCAGCCGGTTAGGAAGTCAAGAGTCGAAGCTCAGGAGATGGAGGAGTTCTCGACTCTCGACTCTCGACTCTCGACTCTCAACTTTTGACTCTCGACTCTCTGGGAGAAGCAAGCAAATGCCACAGATTAGAACAGACGAAATCACGAAAATTATTCGCGAGCAGATTGAACACTTCGACCGCGGCGTCTCCGTCAGCGAGGTGGGCACGGTCATCTCCGTGGGCGACGGTGTGGCGCGCATCCACGGCCTGGACAACGTCATGGCGGGCGAACTGCTCGAACTGCCGCACGAGGTGGCCGGATTGGCGCTGAACCTGGAAGAAGACCGGGTAAGCGCGGTGCTCTTCGGGGACTACGTCAAGATTGAGGAAGGCGACACGGTCAAGCGCACAAAGCGCATCATGTCGGTGCCGGTCGGCGAAGCGTTGGTGGGACGGGTTGTGGATGCGCTGGGCCGCCCGACCGACGACAAGGGTCCCATCCTGACTGACAAGTATCTCTCCATCGAGAGACTGGCGCCCGGCGTGATTGACAGGCAAAAGGTGCGCGAGCCATTGCAGACCGGAATCAAGGCCATTGACGCCATGATCCCCATCGGGCGCGGCCAGCGCGAACTGATTATCGGCGACCGGCAAACCGGCAAGACGGCCGTCATTCTCGACACGATTCTGAACCAGCGCGGCGGCGACGTGATATGCATCTACGTAGCGATCGGCCAGAAGCGTTCGACCATCGCGCAGGTGGTTAAAACCTTGGAAGAACATGACGCGATGAAGTACAGCATTGTGGTGGAGGCAAGCTCCTCTGACCCGGCGCCCATGCAATACATCGCGCCTTATGCGGGCTGCGCCATGGGCGAATTCTTCCGGGACAGCGGCAGGCACGCGCTGTGTCTTTACGATGATCTCTCAAAGCACGCCGTCGCTTATCGCGAAATCTCGCTGCTGCTGCGCCGTCCTCCCGGCCGCGAGGCCTATCCCGGCGACGTGTTCTATCTGCACTCGCGCCTGCTCGAACGCGCCGCAAAACTGAGCGATGCGCTGGGCGGCGGATCGCTGACGGCCCTGCCCATCATTGAGACGCAAGCCGGCGACATCTCCGCCTATATTCCGACCAACGTCATCTCGATTACCGACGGCCAGATCTACCTACAGACCGACCTGTTCAATAGCGGCGTCCGGCCTGCCGTGGATGTGGGCCTCTCGGTATCGCGCGTGGGCGGCAACGCCCAGATCAAAGCCATGAAGCAGGTGGCCGGCACGCTGCGCCTGGACCTGGCGCAGTACAACAACGTGGCCGCCTTTGCCCAGTTCGGCGGCGACCTCGATAAAGCCACGCAGGCCCAGCTCAACCGCGGGCAACGCTTGACCGAAATCCTGAAGCAGGGGCAGTACAGTCCCGTCCCCGTGGAAAAGCAAGTGCTCATCATTTTCGCGGGCACTAACGGCTACCTCGACGATCTGGCGATCGAGGATTGCCAACCCTTCGAGCACGGGCTCTACGAGTTCATGGATAACTCTTACCCCTCGGTGGGAAGCCAGCTTGTTCAGAAAAAACAGATCGACGAACCCTTGCGAGCGGAGATTCGCAAGATGCTGGACGAGTACAAAACCAAGTTCCGGGCGGAGCGGAAAGAGAAAGAGAAGGTGGCTTAGAATAGCGGGGGAAGCGGGTTGGCCGCCTCCTCTCATCCCATACCCTTGGCCTGTCATTCTGAGCGAAGCGAAGTCCGATTTCTGGACCCCGATGGGGTCCATCGGACCCCAGAAATCGGGGAATCTCGGCAGTTCGAATGACAGGCGCTTCGTTACAAACTGCGGGGATCCTTCGCTTCGCTCAGGATGACACCCTGGATAAGTTTTAGAGCCATGGCAACTTTACTTGATATTCGGCGTCGCATTCGGTCGGTGAAAAACACGCAGCAGATTACCCGCGCCATGAAGATGGTTGCGGCGGCTCGTCTGCGGCGCGCCCAGGATGCAATCTTTAACGCGCGCCCTTACGCCAATCAGATGATGACGCTGCTCGAGAGTCTGGCCGCCCGCACCGAGCAGCGAGATCACCCTTTGCTTGCCGAGCGGCCCATCGGAAAGGTTCTCCTGGTGCTCGTCACTGCCGACCGCGGCCTATGCGGGGCGTTCAACGCCAACCTGATCCGCACTGCCCAGGAATACATCGAGTCGCAGGGCGATAAGGACGTCTCGACGATTGTCGTGGGCCGCAAAGGGCGCGATGCCTTCCGCCGGCGCGCTCGCACAATGCTTTCGGAGCACATCAACCTCTTTGCGCACCTGGAGTTTTCGCACGCTCACCAAATTGCGAAGGAGATCATCGATCTCTACACGCAACAAAAGGTGGACGCGGTCGACTTCGTTTACAACGAGTTCAAATCCATCATGACCCAGCGCGTCCGGTTGGAGCGATACTTGCCCGTCAAGCCGGTGCAGCCGGCGTCGGGTGAGGTGCTGATCGACTACATTTACGAGCAGCCCGCGGCGGAGATATTCAACGCGCTGCTGCCGCGCTACGTGGAGATCGAGGTTTACCGCGCCCTGCTGGAGTCGCGGGCCGCGGAACTTGCCGCTCAAATGACCGCCATGGACGCGGCTACAAACAACGCTGCCGAACTGATCGACTCTCTGACGCTCCATATGAATCGCGTACGCCAGGCGGCCATCACGCGCGAGATCATCGAGGTGGTGAGCGGCGCGGCAGCGACGTAGGAGTCGAAAGTCGAGAGTCGAAAGTTGAGAGGCGCCGGATGCTACTCACACTCTAGCCGTCGAAAGGTGTCGCTTTCACTTTTGACTTTCGACTCTCGACTTTCGACTTTTCTTTCAATAAAGGACCTCTCATGGCAACTGAGCAACACATCGGCAAAGTGGTTGAAATCACCGGCCCCGTCGTGGTGGTGGCGTTCGAAGGCGGTCATCTTCCGCCCATCTATAATGCCCTGCGGATCATTTCGGAAGGCTTTGATGTTCCTGGACCCATTAACGTCACCGTGGAAGTCGAACAGCACCTGGGCGAAGGACGCTTGAAATGCGTGGCCATGGAGCCCACGGATGGCATGGTTCGGGGCATGAAGGCGATTGACCTCGGGGAACCCATCACTGTTCCGGTGGGAAAGGCGACCTTGGGCCGCGTGATGAACGTGATTGGCGAGCCGGTAGACAAGCTGGGGCCGATTGAGTCGGAAATACGTTACCCCATTCACCGCCACGCCCCCGAACTCGAGGAACAGAATACCAACCTCGAAATGTTCGAGACGGGTCTCAAAGTGGTGGACCTGCTCGAGCCCTATTTAAAAGGCGGCAAGACGGGTTTATTCGGCGGCGCCGGCGTGGGTAAGACCGTCATCATCATGGAGTTGATCAATAACGTCGCCTTGAAACACGGCGGCGTCTCCGTGTTTTGCGGCGTGGGTGAGCGCACCCGCGAGGGCAACGACCTTTGGCTGGAAATGCAGGAATCGGGCGTGGTGGTGCCGGGAAACTCGGATAAATCCAAGGCCGCTTTGATCTATGGACAGATGACGGAGCCTCCCGGCGCCCGCCTGCGGGTCGGCTTGACAGGCCTCACGGTGGCAGAGTATTTCCGCGACGTGGGGGGCCAGGATGTGTTGCTGTTCATCGACAACATATTCCGCTTTACCCAGGCGGGCTCGGAAGTCTCGGCCCTGCTGGGTCGCATGCCGTCGGCGGTCGGTTACCAGCCCAACCTCTCAACCGAAATGGGCGAACTCCAGGAGCGCATCACTTCGACAAAGAAGGGCTCCATCACTTCCGTGCAGGCCATTTACGTGCCCGCTGACGATCTCACCGATCCCGCTCCGGCCACGGCTTTCTCCCACCTCGATGCCACCACCGTCCTCTCGCGGCAACTGGTTGAGATCGGCATTTACCCGGCGGTGGACCCGCTGGCTTCATCTTCACGCGTGCTGGATCCGCGCATCGTCGGCGAGGAGCATTACCGGGTGGCGCGGGCCGTGAAAGCCATCCTGCAAAAATACAAGGACCTCCAGGACATCATTGCCATCCTGGGCATCGATGAACTCTCCGAAGAAGATAAGTTGACGGTGGCGCGGGCGCGCAAGATTCAACGCTTCCTTTCCCAACCCTTCTTTGTGGCCCAACAGTTTACGGGGCTCGAGGGCCGATACGTGAAGCTCGGAGACACCATCAAGGGCTTCAAAGAGCTGGTGGAAGGCAAGTACGACGATATTCCCGAGCAGGCCTTTTACATGATGGGAACCATCGAGGAGGCGCTGGAGAGGGCGGAAAAACTGAAGGCGGCAGCGTAAAGATATTGCGTCATTGAGCCATTGAGTCATTGAGTCATTAAATGAATTTCCCATTGACCCGATGGCTCAATGGCCCAATGACTCAATGATTCAATGACTCAATCCCATGAGTGATCTTCTCCCAACTGAACTGCAACTGAACATCGTGAGTCCAGACCACTTGCTGGTACGCGACGCCGTAAGCGCGGTGACTGTGCCGGGCAAAGGCGGGTATATCGGAGTGTTGCCCGGCCACGCTCCCTTGCTGACCGAACTCGTGCCCGGCGAACTTACTTACACTCGGGAAGGCGTTAAGCACTTCCTGTGCGTCAACTGGGGGTTCGCTGAGGTGCTTCCCGACCGCGTCATCGTTTTGGTGCAAAGTGCCGAGCGCGCCGAAGAGATTGACGTCGGGCGTGCCCAAAAAGCCAAGGAGCGAGCTGAGGACCGGCTGAAACGCTTCTCCGACCCGGAGATTGACATGGAACGGGCTCGCGAAGCCTTGCGCCGCGCCATCGCCCGGCTCGAGACGGCGCACCAGCGCCAGGGGTGAGGACGGAAACTCGAAATTCGAAACTGGAAAATCGAAAGCCAGTATCCCGCTGAGCAGGAGGAGGCTCGTTTCCAGTTTCCAGTTTCCACTTTCCATTTTCCATTTTCGGTCGTCCATGAATATCCGCATTTACACCACGAGTTGGTGCGGGGACTGCCGCCAGGCCAAACGATTTCTGGAGGAGCACAAGCTGGCTTTCGAAGAGATCGATATCGGAGAGGACCTTCGGGCAGCGAAGTTCGTCAAAGTCGCCAACAACGGCAAACGGAAAGTTCCCACCTTCGACGTGGACGGCCGCGTCTTCTCCTGCTCGCCTTTCAACGCCGAAGACCTGAAGCAGCAACTGGGATTGTAGGACGCGAGAACTCTCGGCCATCAGCTTCGGCCGGCCCCGCGCAAGGCTCTGCGGTTCTAAGGGGTAAGGGCCTCCTCACGCGGGGGCCAGCCCTTTGGTTGTCCGGGGGCGGCTGCGAGGAATGCCACCAACACGGTCAGGACTCTGCTCGTCGGAAAACTCTCGAACCCACCGGTAAGCCCAACCTTCGGCTCAAGAACCAGAGTCCTTGGACACACGCACTGGCCCACCATCCGGGCGAGGTTCTTCCTCAAGTTGGCGATGGACCAGACCGCGTGGAAGTTCTCGATTCTGCCGCAAAAGCCCCAGAAGCCGGCGATGAGGGTGGAAAAAGAAACCGCCGGCCATCCGCAGGCTCGCCGCCACTTGGGAATCAACGGGTCGCTGCCTATCTAATCGGAGGCGGGGTCGTAATTCCGTGGTAGAACCAGAAGCCGACAATCACGACTGCCAAGACGACCCAGGCTACGCCCAGGGCACGGATGGGAATGGTGATTTTGTGGCTCTTCACCTCGATAACCTTTTGTGCCTCAATGGCTTGGTCTTCTTTTGCGTCGTCACTCAGGGGGATCCAATCCGTCTCTTTCTTGGTCAGGCGCGAACGGTAAACGACCAGTACCAAGAAGAGCAAGGTGATCACGCCCCAAACGGTAAAGAGTAGAACCATAGTGTCCATAAAACCCTCGCAAGGATCAGACATTGTGTCGCTGCGTGAAAGCTTGATCCCACTCCCCACACTGCAAACTGCGTTCCATCTTGCACATGGGGCAGATTTCAGGTGTCCGGTGTCAGGGACGAAGCTCTCAGCTGTCAGCTATCAGCCTTCAGCCTTCAGCTTTCAGTTCTCAGCCTTCAGCCCGGCTGTCCAAAATAAGCCCCACCAGCATCAACTCAGGTTCGTCATTCCCGCGAATGCGGGAATCCATTTGCTTCTCGGCCGGCAAGAGGCTGATAGCTGAAAGCTGAGAGCTGACGACTGAGAGCTACTTCCCTTCCCGGCCTCCCCGCGGTTATACTTCCCAGACGCGTGAACTATGGATTCTACACAACATTCGGTTCTGTCTTTGAAGATCACACCCTGGCTTTTGGCCATGGCATTGCCCCTCGCCTTGCTGATTCTGCCGCTTCAAAGCGCCTTGGCGCAGGTCGAGTCGAAAGAGTATGGCGCCACTCGCTTCGACTTTACCGTGCCTGGAGGAAGTGGGTTCGTCATCAAGCCGAATGGGCCTGAAACCGCAGGACAGAAGCCGTGGGTTTGGTATGCGCCCACGTTTGTAAAGGCGAGACCCGAGATGGGGCGGTACCCTAATAAATCCCTCGATTGGCTGTTCACTCGCCTGCTGGACAAGGGGATCTGGATCGCGGGCGTCGACGTGGGAGAATCCTGGGGGAACGCTCAAGGGCGGAAAGCTTACACGCAGTTTTACAAATTCGTTCGGAAGGAATACGCCTTGTCGCCTCGGCCCTGCCTCGTGGGACAGAGCCGCGGCGGGATCATGGTCAGTAACTGGGCGGTGGAGCACGCGCACGATGTAGGGTGCATCGCGGGAATCTACCCTGTCACTAACCTGACGGGTTGGCCCAACTTGGGAGGAGACCGAATCCCGAAAGCTTACGGGATGAGTGAAGCGGAGCTGCGAAAGCACCTTGGTGAGAATAACCCCATCGACCGCCTGCCGCCGCTGGCGCGTGCCAAGGTTCCCATTTTCCACATTCACGGCGATGCCGATAAAGTTGTGCCTCTCGAGCCGAACACGCTGGAACTCGCGCGCCGCTACAAGGCCTTGGGAGGCAACGCGGAGGTCGACGTGGTCCCGGGCAAGGGCCATGAAGAGGTCCCTGAGTTTTTCCAGTCCGAACGGCTGCTCGGTTTTCTTCTTCGATACCTTAATCCCGCCAGGTAAACGGTAGCGCAGCGCGACGGAGCCGCAACCAAACAAACTCACCACAGAGGCCACAGAGATCACGGAGGCAGAACACCAAGGACGTTTTTCTCCGTGGGCCCTGTGCCCTCTGTGGTGAGTCTTCCCTTACGCCCCGGTCGCCTTGAATGACGACGCGTCCAGCGCCAACGTTAATGGGCCTGCCGCGCACTGGTATGAGAAATTCTTGCTAAAAAAACAAGAATTTACGAGCTTGCAATGCAGAGTCTCTGGTTTTGAGACTCTGCGGTCCTTAGTGTGAGATATTCGTGCGTGGGCATTAATAATAAAGGAATTATTCAATATAGAACCTGCAGAGTTTGAAAGCCACAAACTCTGCGCCCCCTGCCTAGAAGGAACCCATCTGCAGGCCACGCACGGATTTTGCTACGACCACGCCATAAGTTACGGGACCGCACCCCGGCACACAGGTTGGAGCCGCACCCGTGTACGGGAAGAGCCAGCCTTGTACGGAAACAGAATTATTCACGGCTAGGCCGGAAAAGCTGTCCTGACTGAGGCCTTCGTAGGTTGTCTGCGACGTGGCATATGCGGATACGTCAACGGAATTCCAGGAACCCGGAGAATTGCCTAGATGCGGCATGAAGTAATTTACCATTGGGGAGATCTGAAAGCTCGAGGTCAATGCGTCGACGCTCGTTATCTGCCCTGTGATCTGACTGGGTTCCAAAGTGATGCTATTGGCGGTGAAAGTAAGGGTGGGCAGACCCCAGTTGGATCCTGAACTGGTCGATGTGCTCACAGATCCATTGGGGGTGACCGTTACCTCCTGTCCGGCAAGCAGGCTCCCGGCACTAGAGAAGGTTCCCATAGTTGAGACGGACGGCATAGTGAAGCTGCCTGAATCAACCGAGTAGGTGACACCCGTTGTCGGCACCGTCACGCTGGCGAAAGCGCCCAAGGAAGATGCGGTAGACGTGCCGGACCCGGCCGCCGCGTTCTGCAGGATGAGATTCATGGTCGTATTACTGCCAGATGTATTGAGGCTCACGACGCTGCCTTCGTAAGTCTCCTGTCCCGGACCTTCGATGTAGTCCACCTCGGACGCGAGCAGGCTTCCATCGGGTTGTAGGCTCACCCGCACTTTAAGGATGTCTCCAACCATCAGGCAGCCAAAACCTTGGCAGGCAATGTTGCACAGTCCGCCGCAAATGGCGTTAGCTGGGATGTTGTAGGTAGTACTGCTGTTGACATCGATGCTGAGGGTTCGGCCCCAGGGTGTTTGAAGCGTGAATTGGTTCGTGCCCAAACTCTGGACGGTTCCGAACAACCTGCCGAGCCCCGAGCTCGGGTGTCCGGCCGGAAACGACGGCAACTGTGAAACGCTGACGGCGTTTGTGGCGGCCAAGTTTACTGAGAGATCGGATTGAATGATCGTGTTGAGGTGGATGTCGAGCTGTAAGGCCACGGGCTGGTTCGCGGTGACGGTAAGGGGAAAAGGCGCCGAAGAAAAAGACAGCGTCAAGGGCGTGGTGGCCGGCGTAAGCTGGCAAACAGTGTTGTTCGCGCAACTGCCCATTGCCGCGCCCGTGCCATTATAGATCGTGAGTTGGGGATTAGCGAAAGTCAGCGTGAGACTGTCATAAGTTCCTGCGGCCACGTTCGTGCTCCCCAGAAACGCCGAGTCTGCCTGAAGTTGGGTCACGTTGACGGGGATCGGATTGGTGCTGCTCAACAGCGAGACGTTTCCCGGCTGGAAGGAAGCGCTCGTGATGCTCAATTGGAAAAACAAAACCACCACGCCGGCGGGAGGGTCGTCTGTTACCGTTAGTCCGACCGGGGCGACACCGGGCGCCGGGTTGGTTGGCGCCACGGAAGTAACTGGTGATTGGCTGCTGCATCCTGTCATGAAAAGAAGGATGGTGGTAGCGAATAACGCCAGAGTCGCTTTGCGCATATTCCCCTCCGTCTTGGGGCCGAGGCTGGAAAATCCTGGAATCTTCAAGTCGATAGATGCACTGCGATTGTAGCTGGTTTTCTCGACGGGAGCCAGGGAAAAAGTGCTTTAATGATTATCTGTTAGTTAAGCGTTTACTTAGTCGGTATCAGAGTCTCCGGTTTTGAGATTCTGATGCGGTTCTTCCGGGATTCGGATACCGCGCCGCACAAGGTGTCTTGCCTACAAACGCCTATCTACAAATCAAAAAGGCGCAGGGCTTGAAAGGCACAGACTCCAACACCGGCTCATTTTCCGCCGACGGGCGCGTCGCGAAACGACATCTCGTCGTAGTCGCGCTTTTTGTCGTGGTCCCGCCCGGAGGGGCGCGGAAATTCGGGAAAGTCCGCTCGCTTTTTTGCATTTTCCACTTGACAGCCTCACGGACCTGTGATAGCCTACTACGGTGGTCATGTTGTGGACACATTGTCGCAGGCGAGCCCCAGAGCATGCCGGGGCGCACGGCAAAGCGGAACGGTCCCGGCTATGGCGGAATGTAGGGAACTACAAAAAATGAAAAATAGTGGGAACGAAGCTAAGAAGTACCTGAAAACAAAGCACATCACTTTTTTGAGTGGTGCAAATTATGCGCGTTTTGCGTGCAATTTAGCACAATTTAGGGCCTGAAAGGAGCAAAAACAGCACATTTTGCGGAAACGAAGTCAAGGCTTCCGAGCGGCAGGGCGCGGCCGGGCAAATGACAAAACGTCGGCTACAGACGACCGCTGTCGCCTTGATCGCAGACGTGCCGAACGGCGGCATGTAGTATGCGCCACCCACCCCGCGAGCGTGCGCACCACCCACTGAAGCCTCCCTACACTACGAGGGGATCGGCTGGCTGACGGCTGAAAGCTGACTGCTGAGAGCTGTTTTTGAAGGAACAAACCGGGAATGTCTATGAAAACAAAGGACGGGCTCTTTCTTGCGGCACTGATTTGCACAATCATGGTCCCCATCCATATTGTACGGGGGAGGCAAACTCCGAACGTGAGTGCCGATGCTCGGCTGGCTGAGTTGAGCCAACAGCTACGCGTCGGAGCCGAATTCTTCCTGAACCCGACGGAGACCAAGGAGAGCGTTCAGCGCCATTTTGACCTGATGCGCGAGAACGGGCTGACGCTGGCTCGCATTTTCATTATTTGGGACGATATCGAACGAACGCCGGGCAACTGGGATTTCAGCCGCTACGACTGGATCTATGACGCGGCGGCCCGATCGGGAATCAAGATCGTGGCCACACTTTGCGCCGAAGACCCGCCCGGATGGGTCCGGAAGACGCCCTTCTATCACAACCGCACAAACCTGAACGATCCGGAGATCCGCAGGCATGCAGCCGCCTACATTTCGAAAGTCGTTAACCGCTACCGGGGCCACACTGCGCAGGGCGTGTGGCTGCTGATGAACGAGCCTGAAAAGTACGACACGGAATTCTCGACCATCCAAGCCTTCGGCAAGTGGCTTCAAGCGAAGTACGGAACGGTAGCGGAGCTGAACCGGCACTGGTTTCAACCCCTGGAGGCGTTTCCCGGCGCGCAGATCACTCCCGATCAACTCTCCGAGTATTGGAGTGACTACCATCGGGTGGTGGACTGGCGCGAGTTCAATATCGACAACTTGGTGGATCAACTCCTCTGGATCAAGGGCCAAATCGAAGCGGTGGATACGGCCCACCCCACTCATATCAACGTCACGGCGCCTACGGGCGGCGCCTATGGGCAGGACGTTTGGAAGGAAAAACGCATCATTGATATCCTCGGCGCTTCGATTCATCCTGCCTGGATTTTCCCCCGTTCTGCCGCGCATTCCGAATACGGCGAACGCTACGCTTACCGGCTCGACCTGATCGGAACGCCAGCGGGCGACCAGCCGTGGTGGGTCACGGAATTGCAAAGTGGACCGACCATCTTCACCGGCGGATTTCCGCTGAATCCCACGCCGGAGGACATGACCCGCTGGCTCTGGGACTCGTTCGGCGCCGGCAGCAAGGCGGTCATCTTCTGGCTCTGGCATCCGCGCGTGGGCGGCACCGAAGCCGGCGAATGGGGCCTCGTGAGCCTGCACGGGAAGCCTTCCATAAGGCTTCCCGCCGTCAAATCCGTTATCGACGGTTTGAACCGCAATGCCTACCTGGCTGAAGCCAAACCTCAGCCGGCCAAGGTGGCCATCCTCTACAACCGGGAATCCGCCATCATCAACAGCCTGGATGAGAGGACCCAGCATCGCGGCGACGAAGTGGACGATTCTCTGATGGGATGCTACCTGGCGCTGCACCGCGCCCATATCCCTATTCAGTTTGTGGATATCGATCAATTAAAGAAGACCCTTTCTGATAATATCTCAGTACTCTACGCGCCTTATTCTTACGCCATCGACGACCAGGGCGTCGCCGCGCTGCGGGACTTCGTGAATCGGGGCGGCACGCTTTGGGCGGATGGGTTGACGGCGTGGAAGACTGAGATGGGCGAAATCCGGCCCACGATTCCCGGCGGGCTGAGCGACGTATTCGGCGTCGAGGCCTCCGACATCTACCCCGTAAAAGCCGATGAACCCTACTCCGTCACCGGCCAGAACGAGCGCGCGGGAGAGTTATGGAAGCTCCCCCTGGAACTGAAGGGTGCGGAAGTTGTGATGCGCGACCGCGAGGGCAAACCCTTCGCCACGCGCCATCGGCTCGGCAAGGGCGAAGCGCTCTACTTCGAGTCGGCTCTCACGCTCGCCTACTTCAAGCGCGGCAATCCCTTTGTCCAACGGCTCATCATCAAGCCGGCGCTCGAGGCCCAAGGCACTGCGCTGGTGCAACTCACCAAAGGCTCAGATAAAGTCTGCTTCCGCGGCCTCGCCCATCCCTCGGGGCCTATTGCTATTCTGTCGAATTGGGGCGATGCCGAGAGCGTCGCGGTGAGCTTCCGGGGGAGCTATGCTGTGTCAGAAGCGCTCAATGGGAGACCTGTCCAGGTGACGCGCGAGCAAGGCAGAACGCTCGCCACGGTGCAACTGCCAGCAGGTGCGGTCGCGCTGCTCAAAGCCAAGAAGTAGCGGCGGCCCTTCCGCAGCGCACGCCCTCTCCCATGGGGAGAGGGTGACCCGCGACGGCGCTCTCATCAGCAGTCGCGGGCCGGGTGAGGGGTCACTTCCAGACATTCCAGTCGAGACATCAGTCGCGCTACAGGTACTTCCGCGCCGCGCGCAGGAACTGCGCCGCGCGCACATCGACCACATCGAACCCATCGCGAACCGTCACGCCGAACTCCGAGCCCAACCCTGGATCACGCACCCCGATGCCGATGTTGATCGCCCGCGCCAGGAGGGCGTCTGTCTGCGGCAGCATGCCCTTCCAATACCGTTGCTCCGGCCCCGTATACAGCGGGCAATGGAAGGGGCATCCGGTTTCGATGGGCGTGCGCTTCTCCAGGATCTGCTCCATGTTCGAGTAAACGTGCCAGCCCGAATCCGCCACCACGCGCGTGCCGAGGTCCTTGGCCAGGCTGCGCGCAATCTCCTCGCTGGGCAGGAACACCGTGAGCAGTGTGGCGCATTCGCCCTCGACGTCGGTGATCTCGCGGAACTCCAAGCCCGGCAATTCGCTGATCGCCCGCTTGAAGCGGTTCTTGTTGGCGTGCAAACGTTCCAGAATAGTTCCCAGCTTATTCAATTGGGCCAGCAGCACGGCGGCCGTCAATTCCGTCATGCGGAAATCCAGCCCCACAAAAGCTCGGCGTCCGATCTCCACGCCCGCGCGCAGCGGTGAGTGCCCCTGATCGTGAAGGCCGAAGAAACGCCGGTAGGCCGATTCGTCGCGGGTCACCACCATGCCGCCGTCGCCCGCCGTGATTGTCTTGTAGACGTTGAAACTGTAGGTGCCCGCATTCCCCATCGACCCGACGGCCCGCCCCTTGTAGCGCGCCCCAAACGCCTGCGCACAGTCCTCGATGAGCAGGAGGTTATGCTCGTTTGCAAGGGCCTTCAACTCGTCCAGCCGCACCGGATTGCCCAGCATATGGACGGCCATGATGGCCTTGGTGCGCGGCGTGATCTTCCGCTTCACGTCGGCAGGGTCCAGGTTGAGCGTGCGGTCGACCTCCGCCAGAATCGGCACCGCCCGCGCGTAGATGATCGACGAGATGCTGGCGATGAAGGTGTATCCCGGCACAATCACTTCGTCTCCCGGACCCACCCCCAGCCCGATCAGCGCCACCAGCAGCGCCGAGGTTCCGGAGTTCACCGCCACGGCGTGAGGCACGCCGACCCGCCTGGCCACCTCCTGCTCGAGTTTCACCACCTTGGCCTTGAACCGCGGATCGTCGGTGCTGCCGTACCGGTAAAGGTATCCTGCCTCCAAAACCTCGAGTATTTCCGTCTTCTCCTCTTCCCCTATCAACTCCATACCTGGGCCTGGCATCGTCCCTCCTCGTGGATTAATGGTATACTCGAAATCACGCCTTTCTTTCAGGGTGCCATGGAACAAGTCTTATCACAAGCGCCAACGCGCGACGCGCAGACGCCCCGTTTGCGCCGCGTCCTCACGCTGTGGGATCTCGTGTTCTACGGCATCATACTCACGCAGCCCATCGCCTCAGTGCCGCTCTTTGGAGTCGCCCAGAAACTCTCCAACGGCCACTACGTAACTACCCTCCTCCTGGCGATGCTGCCCATGCTGATCACGGCCTTCAGTTATGGCCGCATGGCGGCTATCTACCCTTCCGCCGGATCCGCCTACACCTACGTGGGCAAAGGGTTGAACGCTTACCTGGGATTCCTGGTGGGCTGGGCAGTGCTCATGGACTACGGTTTGACGCCGCTGGTCAACGGCATCTGGGTCGCCATCGTCATCCATGCGCGGTACCTCCCGCAGGTGCCTTTCGTGGTGGGGATGTTCGTGGTGGTGTTCATCATGGTCGCTCCCAATCTTCGGGGGATTAAAACCTCGGCGATGTCGGACAAGGTCCTGTTAGCGGCGATGTCCTTCGTAGCCGTGATTTTCATCCTGCTTGCCATCCGGTTCCTGTTTCACAGCCAAAGCTGGGGCGGCCTGTTTTCGACTCAACCCTTCTACAATCCCAGGACATTCGCTGTCCGTACGGTGTGGACTGCGACCTCCTATTCGGTGCTCACCTACTTCGGCTTCGAAGGCGTTACCACGCTGGCCGAAGATACGCATAACCCCAAGCGCAACGTGCTGCTGGCCATCGTTCTGGTTTGCTTGTTCACGGGAGTGTTTGGCGGATTCCTGGCCTACCTTGGCCAGCGTGTCTGGCCCGATTGGCGGACCTTGCCGAACCTGGAAACGGCCTTCATGGACATTTGCGGGCGCGTGGGCGGGCCCGGCCTGTTCCACGCCATGGGCTTCTGCATCCTGCTGGCTGACATTGGCGGCGGCCTCGCCGGCATCCTGGGCGCCGCCCGCCTGCTGTTTGGCATGGGACGAGACAACGTGCTGCCGCGACGAGTCTTCGCACATCTCAGCCCTGGCTCAAACACTCCGACCTACAACATCCTGATCGTCGGCGGGATCGTCTTGGCCGGGGCCATCGCCCTTCAACATCTGGGCAACGCCTTCGAGCATGCCGGGGAGCTCCAGAATTACGGGGCCTTCTTCGCTTTCATGAACGTGAACCTGGCCGCCTTTTGGCAATTCGCCTTCGTGCGGCCTCATCGGAGCAGGCTGAGGACAATCGTAGATTCCGGCCTCTCGCTGTTCGGCGCGGTCTTCTGCGGAATCATGTGGTGGAATCTGGACAACGTCGCGAGAGTCGTGGGAGGCATCTGGTTCCTCATCGGGATAATGTACCTTGCGCTGGCGACGCGAGGATTCAGCGTGCGGCCGCGCATGATGGGCTCCGGCGACTCCTCGTAGACACGCGCCGCGTCTTTTCGCAGTATTGGAGCATCAACCGTCTGTCATCCTGAGCGAAGCGAAGGATCTCCGCAGTTGTTCGTGAACTGCTCAGCGATGCCAAACTACGGAGATCCTTCGCTTCGCTCAGGATGACAGATTCTGATCGCTAGCGTGGCTCCCTGCCATTCCTTCTAACGCGCATCCCGAGGCCCCCAAGTTCTTGCACTCCAGCCGCCGCGTGCTGCTATACTCTTCGCCTTCGCGGGACGAGCGAACTGCTGCCCCGCGCTAGAAATTCGAATAATACGGAGAAGAGCGGCAATGAACGAGAGTGAAGCACGATACTGTCTTTTAAGGGTAATGAGGATGGCGGGAATTTCTGCCCTATTAATAGCGAGTGCTTTCTTGACGGCTGCTTCTGCGCAGAATGCGAAAGACGCGGCCCAACCCGTAGTCAAAGGTCCGTGGCTGGACAAGAATCTGTCGCCCGACAAGCGGGCCGATCTGGTCATCCAGCAGATGTCGCTGGATGAAAAGATCACGCTGGTTCACGGGATCGAGGGACCGTCGGCGAAGCAACGTTGGCTGGGCGGCGCCGGCTACGTGCCGGGAATTCCGCGGCTGGGGATCCCCGTCTTGCAGATGACCGACGGCAGATCGGGCGTCGTGATTATCGGCCCGCGGGGGGTTTACGCCACCGCGTTGCCGAGCGCGCTGGCCAACGCCGCCAGTTGGGACCTCGACGGGTCGTACGAATATGGCGCTCAACTCGGCAAAGAGGTCCGCGATCTCGGTTTTAACGTTTCGCTGGGCGGGACCGCCAACATCATTCGCGAACCGCGCAACGGGCGGAACTTCGAATGCCTGGGCGAGGACCCTCTCTTGATCGGGAAGATGCTTGGCCGGGAATTGAAGGGCACCCAGGACCAGCAGGTCATTGGCAACATCAACCGTTATGCCGTGAACGACCAGGAGACGGGGCGGTTCATCGGCAGCGCGGTCATCGACCTGCGCGCCATGCAGGAGACCGACCTGCTGGCTTTCGAAATTGCCATCAAGGAATCGAATGTCGGCACCGTCATGTGCGCCTATAACCGGGTGAACAGTGTCTTCGCTTGTGAGAATCCCTACCTGCTGGGCGACGTTCTGAAAAAGGCCTGGGAGTACAAAGGCTGGGTGATGACGGACTGGGGCGCTGCGCACAGTACGGTCAAATCTGCGCTCGCCGGCCTCGATCAGGAAATGCCCAGCGGCCGCTATTTTGGCGACCCGCTGAAGGCGGCGGTGGAAAAAGGTGAGGTTCCCGTTTCACGTTTGGACGAGATGGTTCATCGCATCCTGCGGACGGAGTTCGCTCTCGGCACCTTTGATAATCCACCCGTTGCCCGCCCCGTTAATCCCTTCACCGGCGCGGAAGTGGCTCAGCGCGCGGCGGAGCGCGGCATCGTGTTGCTTAAGAACGACAACGGGCAGTTGCCGCTCGACGCTTCGGCGATCAAGTCAATTGCGGTGATCGGCGCGCACGCAGACGTAGGAGTGCTTTCAGGCTCCGGCTCCGACCAAGTCAATGCGGCAGGCGGCAATACCGTCCCGTACAATGGCGGGATCGTGTGGCATCCCTCTTCTCCGCTGAGGGCGCTCAAGGCCCGCGCACCCAATGCGCAAGTAAACTTCGATCCTGGAACCGATCCCGCCGCGGCCGCAAAACTGGCGGCCGCGAGCGACTTTGCGATCGTCTTCGTCTGGCAACACACCTCGGAAGGCCACGATGTGCCCAACCTTTCCCTGCCCGAACACCAGGATGATCTCGTGAATCAAGTCGCGGCGGCGAATCCCCACACGATTGTGGTGCTCGAGACCGGCGGCCCGGTCACCATGCCGTGGCTCGAAAAAGTGAGCGCGGTCATCGAGGCGTGGTATCCAGGCATCCGCGGAGGCGAGGCAGTGGCGCGCGTGCTATTTGGTGACGTCAATCCCTCGGGCCGCCTCCCGGTGACATTCCCGAACAGCGAGGCTGACCTGCCCCACGCGACCGTGACAGGAATGCTGCTGGATGCGAACAGCCAGCCAAAAGAGCAGAAGAAGCCATTCGACATCAACTATACGGAGGGCTTGAAAGTCGGTTACAAGTGGTACGAGTCGGAAGGTAAAGAGCCCCTCTTCCCGTTTGGATTCGGCCTTTCCTACACCACGTTCGTCTACTCTGAGCTAGAAGCGGCCGCGGGCAAATACCTCAGAGTACATTTCCGTGTCGCCAATTCCGGCGGGCGCGCCGGGGCAGAAGTTGCGCAAGTTTACGCCACATTGCCTTCGAGCGCCGGTGAACCCTTCAAACGCTTGGTCGCATGGGAAAAGGTCTCGCTTGCTCCGAGCGAAGCCAAGACCGTCATCCTTACGATCGAGCCCAAGTTTCTGTCGATCTTCAACGCGGCCAGGGAGAGGTGGGAACTGCCAGTCGGAGAGTACAAGATTGAGGTGGGCGGATCGTCGAGGAGCACGCCACTTAGCCAGACGGTTACAATGAGCGATTCGAAGTAGGGGCGGCCCTTCTGGTCGCCCGCGGCGATTGCAAGGTAACGCTGAGGGTCGCGTGTCGTGCCCGACCCCTCACCCGGCCCGCACCGGCTGATGAAAACGCCGGTGCGGGCCACCCTCTCCCCCAAGGGGGCGAGGGGAGGAACTCGGAAGGTTCGCGCCGTTCCTGGCGCCATCGACAATCGCCCATCGTCGATCATCAACCGACAATCGTCAGCCGACGATCACAGCAGCTTCATGCCGTCCGGATCCCAGCGAACCGCCGCCCCGCGCTCGTAGCTCAGATTGCTCAGCAGCGCGGCGCCGGCCGCTCGGAATCCGAAGACTGCGTCTTCCACTACCGGTTGGCGCGATCGAACCGCCGCAAAGAAGTTCTTGAAGTGATCGTAGCTGTCGCTATACCCATCCGCCACGGAGAATTTCTCCACGGCAGAGTACCCGGCCGAGGGCTGCGTCAGCGGATACTTCTTGCGATACTCCTCGAGGAATTTATCCTGCATCGCCTGCGTGAACGTCTCGATGTTGTACCCCGGCTCGGTCTCGCGCGGTACTCGATACAGTGTGACGCCATCGCCGATGGTCATCGAGCCTTCCGTACCGTTGAACACAAATCCTTCGCTCTCGCTGCCGCCGCAGGCAAAGTTGACGCGCAGCGCCAGGTTGAATCCCTGCGGATAATCGAACAACCCCAGAAGCACATCGGGAACGTCGCGGCCGTCCTTCCAGAATCGCAGGCCGCCGGTGGCCATGGCGCGATTGGGGCCCGTAGTTTGAGTGACGAAATGCGTTCCGCTGAAAAGATGAACGAAGAGGTCGCCGGCCACACCGGTACCATAAGCCTTCCACTTTCGCCACTGGAAGAAGTGCTCCGGATTGAAGGGGATTTTGGGCGCTGTGCCGAGGAAGCGCGGCCAGTCGATGGTCTGCTCGGAAGCGTCCGGGGCGATAGAATAATCCCAGGCGCCGACGGCCGCGTTGCGATCCCACCAGGCGCTGATGGCAGTGATATTGCCGATGGCGCCGGACTGCACGATCTGCTGCGCCTTTTTGTAAAGAAGCGAGCTGACGCGCTGGCTCCCAATTTGGATGATGCGTTGCGTCTTTTTCGCAGTGGCGACAAATTCGGGGCCGTCCGAGTAGGCATGAATCATGGGCTTTTCACAGTAAACGTCCTTGCCCGCATTCATCGCGTCGACCGCCGCCTGTTTGTGCCAGTGGTCGGGAGTGCCGATCAGGATGGCATCCACGTCCGAGCGGGAGAAAATCTCCTTGTAATCGCGCGTGGTGAAGATATCGTTGCCCCAAATCTCCTTAGCGCGCGCCAGGCGGCCGTCGTAACAATCCGCCACGGCCACCAGTTTCACACCCGGTACCAGCAGCGCCGTGCGGGTGTCTCCCGACCCTTGGCCTCCGGCGCCAATAAGGGCAATTTGAATCTGGTCGTTCGCCGCGATGGGCGCGGCAGGCTGCTCCTCAGCCGCCAGCAGATGGGTCTTCAATCCATCGGCAATAAAAGTCCCAGCAGTCACTGCACTGCCCGCCTTTAGAAAGTCCCTTCGATTAAAACCACTCGCCATTCTCCACCCCCTTCAATCCATTTTGAGAAGTTGTTTAAAGCAGTCGCGCATGCCCGTCGGCTGACGGGCACCGAGAAATCGTGAAAGCGATTCCCGCCCTTTACCTGCCTGTAGGGGGACGGCTTGCCGTCCCCTCGTTGTTCCGCCGGCATCGCCGGGAGTAGGGCAAGCCCTACCCCTACACGTTTTCAAAGCAGATGAGAATACCGCTGATGGGGCTCTGCGTGGTAGGAAAAAACTCAACGCGGCACGGGTTGTAGGGGCGGCCCTTGTGGCCACCCAGGGGCAGCCACGAGGGCTGCCCCTACAGCACATCACTCCGCCCGCAGTGACTCGACAGGGTTCACACCGGCGGCGCGGCGCGCCGGCAGATAAGCAGCGAGCGCGGCCGTCGCGACCAGCCCCAGCGACACCGCGACATAGGTTACCGGGTCGACGGACCGTACTCCAAACAGCAGGGATGACATCAGGCGCGTCAGGGCGGGCGCGGCAGCCAACCCGCACGCCACGCCGATGCCGGTCAGCAGCAACGCATGGCGGACGAACATTCCCGTCAGTTGCTGACTATGCGCCCCAAGCGCCATGCGAATTCCGATTTCGCGCCGGCGCTGCGACACCGAATAGGCAATCACGCCGTAGAGGCCTACGACGCCCAACAGGAGAGCCATTCCACCTGCAAGGCCCAGCATCACAAGCGTAAAGGAAGTCCGCGCCATGGATCGCCGGTAGAGATTATCCAGGGTGCGGACATCGGACAAGGGAAGATTTGGATCCACAGACCATACCGCCCGCCGCATCTCGTTCATCAGACTTTCCGAGCCCGCACGCGTGCTGCGAATCGAGTAAGTCACAAAGCGGCGCACATCCATGTCGTTGCCCTCGAAGTTCGCCAGAAGAACCGGCCAATACACCGAACTGGGCGGCGCCTTTTCCACTCCGTCATCACGAGTATTACCGACAACCCCGACAACCTCGCGCCAGCCCTCCTTGGTGTTGCCCCGGACTTGTTTGCCCAGCGCCCTCAATGGGTCGCGCCAGTATTCCCGCGCTACTTTTTCGGAAACGATAGCCACAGGCAGCTTGTTGTAGATGTCACTCCAAGTGATGTCGCGGCCCGCCAGAAGCGGCGTGCCAAGAGTTTTGAAAAAACCCGGCGCAATGAACCTGTATCGGACGAGCGGAATGTCACTTTGAGAATAAGTGCGGTCACTGGCGAAGAGTGAGTCGCCCCACTCGTTGCCATCCAAGGGGATGCTCAACGAGAAACTGGCGGAGGAGACGCCCGGAATGGCCTCAATCTTACGCAAGATCTCCTCCTGAAGCCGGGTCACGCGTTCGGGTTCCTTGACCTGTGTATCGGGAATGTTGACTCGAAATGTCTGAAGCTGCGAGGGCGCAACGAATCCCGGGTCGATGCCAGTCAACGCACGGAAGGTACGGATCATCAGTCCGGAACTGATCAGCAGAACGAGCGCCAGCGCCACTTGGGCGATCACCAGGAAACTGCGTGAGCGGTGACGTTGCCGGCTTTCGCTCATGGAACGCCCGCCCTCGCGCAGTCCGGTTCCCAAACGCGCGCCCGAATATTTCAAGACGGGGATGGAACCAAAAAGTAGGCTCGCGGCAAATGATAGTGCGAGCGTGAAGAGGACCACCGTGCCGTCGATGCCGATTTCCTCGAGACGAGGCAGGCCCGACGGCGCTAAAGCGATCAGGACACGCAACGCGCCGTAAGCCAGTGCCAAACCGAAGCCGCTCGCTAGCAGCGCCAGAACGAGGCTGTCCAGAAATAACTCCGCCGCGATGCGCAGACGGCTGGCGCCCAAGGCGGCGCGAATTGAGAGTTCCTGCTCGCGTCCTTCAGCGCGGACAAGAAGCAGGTTGGCCACATTAGCGCAGGCAATCAGCAGCACCAAACCGAGGCCGCCCATCAATACCCACAGGACCTTGCCTACGTCGCCTACCACATATTGCTTCAGGGTGTGGAGGTTCGGTGCGATTCGCGCGCTTTGAAACATCTGCACGCTGAAGCCGGGCGGAGGGGGAAAACTCCGGTCGACAATAGGGAGCATCCGAGCCACGTCAGCGCTCGCCTGGGCAAGTGTGACCCCCGGCTTGAGCCTCGCGATGCCGTCATAGCTATATTGGCCTAATGTGGTTTTGGCGCGGTCAAACTGCATGGGAATGAGAAGGGCGAGGTCACTCCAGTCTTCAAAACGGAAATCCTGCGGCAGAACTCCAATGATTTGGCGCAGCTTTCCGTCGGCGGTGATGGTTTTTCCGATCACGGAGCGGTCGCCGCCGAACTTACGGCGCCAGTATCCGTAAGTCAGGATTACCGTGTCCGCGCTACCCGGAGTATCGTCCGCACGGGTGAACAAGCGGCCGAGCATAGGCGAGACCCCCAGAATCGGAAGGATTCCGTCGGTGACGACGAGGCCGGTCACCTTCTCCGGTTCGCCGAGGCCGGTGACGTTCAGAGCGTAGCCGGTAGTGACACCGATGTCCTGGAAGGTATGGCTCTGCTCGCGGAATACGAAGTAGGTTGAGGGCGACAGATTCACTTCCTTGAGGTTTATGCCCGGTGCTGTCAGCCAGACGGCGACCAATTCCTCAGGGCGAGAGTAAGGCAAGGGCTTGAGTAATACGCCTTCCAGCACACTGAAGATCGCCGTGTTCGCGCCAATGCCCACCGCCAGGGTTAGCAGGGTGACGGCAGTGAAGAAGGGCGCGCGCCGGAGCCTCCGGAGCACCTGTCTGAGCTGAGCGGCCAATGACCTCATAGATGTGCCTCCTAAGCGCGCTAGATACGGCTTTGCGAACACCAGTTAGCGCGAGCGTCCCGCAACCGCTACAGCTTTGCCCTTTCGCGGCTGGAAAGCCCTCTTGTGGTTAATACGCCGACACGCAAATCAGGGTTCCGGAAAATTGTCTTGGCGCGTCTGTTGCCGGGGCAGCCCTTGTGGCTGCCCTTCGTCGTTAGGAGGGCGGCCACCTCCCGGGCGACCACGAGGATCGTCCCTACCCGGTGCGATCCTCCCGTCGTTCCATCCAAAGCTTGTAGAGGCCCCAGGCGGCGAGGGTGCTGCAATCGCGGATGGCGCCGCTGAGCATCATCCCCTCAAACTGGCGAATCGAGACGGCGCGCAGGATCAGATCGTGCTCTTCGGGGTCTGGATCGGCTTCGGCAGGCGCCAGTCCGGTAGCCAGGAAAACATGCTGCTTCTGATGGGTGAAGCCGTAAGCGATCCAAAGCGCCCCGAGGCGGGTCATGCTTTGGGCGGTCAGGCCCGTTTCTTCCCGCAGCTCTCCCCGCGCCAGTTCCTCGGGGTCAACACCGGCGGTTTCCCAACCCCCTTGGGGCAACTCCAGGCAGCGATCCTGCACGGTGTAGCGAAACTGTTCGATAAGGTAGATGGTTTCGCCTTGAATGGGCAGGATGATGGCGCAGTCGTCTTTATCCACCACGCCATAGATGCCGTGGACGCCGTTGCTGCGCTCCACCTCGTCCTCACGGACGCGCAGCCAAGCGTTGCGGTACACTTCACGGCTACTCAGGGTTTTGATGCTCATGGTTATGAGTGTACAGCAAACCTCAGCCCGACGAAGCGGAACGACTTCCTTCGCCGTGCCGGAGATCTGCGTATTAGCATCTGCGCATTAGCAGTGGAGAAGAAATCCCAATGGCTTTATACTTAGCGCAGGGGCAAAGAGCTGAGGGAGGAGAAATTTCATGAGGGCAGTTACATTCGCAATCTGCATCACCGGCGCCTGTCTCGCTGTGACCATGCTCGCTACGGATGGCCCTTCCTCGACTGCCGACACCGCCTCCTGGCGTGGCAAGGCGGCCGCCGCCTACCTCGATGGACGAATGACCTGGTGGATGGGCTGGGACGTGGCGGCTCGTGACCATGGAACCTTCTGCGTCTCCTGCCACACGGTGGTGCCTTATGCGATGGCGCGGCCCGCCCTCCGGGCGACTCTCGGTGAGCAGGGCGTCTCACCAGTGGAGCGCCGGCTTCTGGATAACGTTACGAAGCGGGTTCGAATGTGGAAGGAGGCCGAGCCCTTTTATCCCGACGCCAAGCGAGGGTTTCCCAAAACTTCAGAATCGCGCGGAACTGAATCCGTTCTCAACGCTCTGATTTTGGTCGGTTACGATGCGCCCACCGGCAAGTTGAGCGGCGACACGCGGCTGGCGCTCGAGAACATGTGGGCAGAGCAACTGAAGACGGGTGAAGCCAAAGGCGCCTGGTCCTGGCTACAGTTCCACAATTCCCCTTGGGAGGGTGATTCCCAATACTACGGCGCGGTTCTGGCCGCGATTGCCGTGGGAAGCGCACCCGCCGGCTATCAATTCTCCCCGCAGATTCAAGACAAGGTGAAATTGCTTCGTGAGTATCTTGTTGAGGGGTTCGAATCGCAAAAGCTGATTGACCGCGTGCTTCTGGTCTGGGCGTCGACGAAGGTGCCGGGACTCCTGACGCCTGAACAACAGAAGTCCATCATGAATGAGGCCCTGGGCAAACGGCAGGCGGACGGAGGCTTCAGCTTATCGGCATTTGTAGGGGATTGGAAGCGTCATGACAACACGCCTCTCGAAACCAAGAGCGACGGCTACGCCACCGGAGTCGTTACGCTGACGCTCGAGGAGGCTGGCATGAAGCGCGACCAGCCCGAGCTGAAAAGGGGCCTGGCATGGCTGGTGCAGAATCAAGAGAAGACGGACGGCCGTTGGCTGGCTTATTCGCTGAATAAGCAACGTGACCTCGCTTCCTACACAGGCCTCTTCATGAGTGATGCCGCCACGGCCTACGCTGTGCTGGCCCTCGAGCACCGAGAGTAAGAACCCAACGGTTCGCTTCTTTGCGATCTTGGCGCTCTTTGCGGCTTTGCCTGAAACCGGCTGCTTCATCAGCCGGCCGCTGCAAGGAGTAAAGTGTGTTTGCAAGAGGCGAACACACGAGCGTCCCTTCAGCATCCTATTCGGCCGGCAAGGCATCGAAAGCAACATGGCGACTTTAAGTAAATCCTGGGTCCGGCGCAGGGTCGAGCAGGGTATGAAGGCGGGCCTGCTCCGCGCCTACCGCGGCGTAGGTGTGAATCCCGATAAATTCTTGCACCATCTCCGCCGCGCTTATGGCCTACCCATCACTTCCTTCCGCGCAATGAACACCTTACCGCTCCCGGTCGTAGATTATCTTGCCGATAAGACCATTCGCGCTTCGATGAAGATGGCCATGCTGGAAGGGGCGGGAACGGGCTTGGGCGGTGTGCTGTCGGTTCTCCCCGATGTTGGTTTTCTGGGCGGCATCACCTGGCGCATGATTCAGAAACTGAGTTTGATACACGGTTTCGAATATGCCAGCGAAGACGATAAGGCCGATCTGTTGCTGGCAGCCGCCAGCGCGGCTGGCGTGGATTTGGGGAAGGACCTGGTGCGCAAAGAGGTTATCGAGCGGTTCGTACCACGCATCGTGGAACGCATCGCAATTCAAGCCGGCGGCGAGATTGCGGAAAACGGACTCGTCCGCCTGGTGCCGTTACTGGGCTCGGTCATGGGCGGCACGCTCAACTATTACTTCGTACGCGGCTGGGGACGCCGGGCGCGCCGCCATTTCCGCGAACGGCACCTCTTGCTCCGCGACCACCTTTCATCCCAGCCTGCGTTGGATGCTCCTGCGGCTACTCCGCAGTTGACGGAATCGATACTCCGCTTGCCTCAATAAACTGTCAAGTGGCGACTGAACGGCTCTTCCACTCCGCGCGGACGTAGCGGGCTGTACAGTGTAGCGTCCCATCGTGCAGTTAAATGCAAAGGTGAGATTACGCTTTGAGCGGGCGGGATAAAACGGTCGCCGCACCAAAGAACGTTTCTCTTGCCCACGAGACGACTTTTACATACCAATCTAATCGTCACTCCCGCTTAAATGCGCCACTTAAATGCATATTGCCATTTCTCCCGTTTTTGGATATGCTAGTATCGCGGGGTGGAGCAGTCTGGTAGCTCGTTGGGCTCATAACCCAAAGGTCGCTGGTTCAAATCCAGCCCCCGCAACCATGGGCGCTTTTCGGAGAAACCGGGAAGCGCCCTTCCTGCTTCTAGTTCCGGGTAGAGCCGTCATAGCTTCCTTTCCTGTTTCAAAGCGGCGTGAGCGACACGATTGTGCAGTGTACGTTGCCCTATTTCCGTCGAAGTGTACGGGCCCGCAATCTTCGTTGGACAGTTTTCTTCAGTGTCAGTGCGGCTAACCTGAGTTCTTGTCGTGCCGCCTTCACCGCCGGTAGACACTGCGGTGGTACAGGGGACCTATTCGGAATTTCCGGGAGCAGACGGTATTTGCCAGTACTCCAAGGCGCCGAAACAGCTCGGCGAGGTGCTGTGCCATTGACGCCGTTGACTCAGGTTGACTGGGCGATTTTAGTTGAAGTATTCTTCGTTTCCAGCGCTAGCACCTTCTTGGAGTTGTGCATCACTGAAAAGGAGAGGCCGTGAGCGTATCCGCCGAAATCACGAAGGAAGTCGCCGGCGAGCCGCGTCTCGTGCGGGCGCTTGAACAGCTCGTATCCCTCCTCGTCCCCGGCGAAGCCATCGAGGCGTGTGCGGTGCAGCGGCGCTTCTTTGCGTTGACCCACCGGCGCGCACTGGTCGCGGCCACCACCGGGCGGCTGATCGGCATGCAGCGCAGTCTCTTTGGCGGCTTTCACCCGAGCAGCGTGCGGTGGCAAGATCTCAAGGAAGCGCGCGTCGATGTTGGGGTCTTCGGAGCACGCCTCACAGTTGCCTTCTTCGGGGGCCCAGATCTAGCGATCGCTGGCAAAGAGGCCGCCCTAACCTTCCCAGGGCTTCGCAAGAGTCAAGCGGGGGCGGTCTACCGCGTGTGCCAAGCGCAAGACCAAGCGTGGCGGGAGAAACGGCGGGTGCGGGAGCTCGAGGAACTGCGCGCGAAGTCCGGAGGAATTCAGTTCGGAACTCCCGGAGCCGGTGCAGGCCTTGCCTCGCCTTCGGGCGGAGGCCAGGACGATGCCGTGGCCCGCTTGGAGAGGGCGAAGGCTATGCTCGACAAGGGTTTGATTTCGGACGCGGAGTATGAGGCGCTCAAGGCGCGTATCGTAAACACGCTTTAGGC
>JBEKMN010000028.1:0-54830 GCA_050008495.1 Terriglobia bacterium
TATTACAGCGTCATTATCAAGATTCTCTTGTCCACCCTGCTCATGAAGCACACCGGCGACCCGGCTGGCGGCATAAACAGCAGCTACTATCTTATTTATTTCTTGCCCGTCATGACGGCCGCCCTGTTCTTTGAGGGGACTGGCACGCTGATCTGGACCGCCGTCACTTCGGCAGCCTACTGTTCACTGCTGATCCCTGCTTTAGAACGTTACGTAATCCCCCCGGAGGCGGTCAAGGAACTCGCGCTCCGGAATATTTTCTTTTTCCTGGCGGCCGTGCTGGTGAATCCCTTCGTGAGCGAGAACCGCCGCCAGGCGAAGCGCTACCGGCTGTTGGCGGAAGAGTTGGCGGAGACCAACCGCCGCCTCGAGCTGGCGCAGGAAGAAGCTCGCCGGTCGGAGCGGCTGGCGGCGTTGGGACAGCTCACGGCTGGGCTGGCCCACGAGATTCGCAATCCCTTGGCGGTCATTCGAGGCTCGGCGGAGACGCTTACACGCCGTCTCCAGTCGGCCGACCCGCTGACCACGGAAGTTGCCGGGTTTATCACCAGCGAGGTGAATCGCCTAAACACAGTAGTGACCCGCTTCCTCAACTTCGCGCGCCCGCTCAACCTGGAGAGAAGGCCTACGCAGATTCCGCCTCTCCTCGACCGGGCGGTCATGGTGGCGGGCGAGCGCTGGCCGGAGGCGAAGGTCGAGGTGGTCCGGCGCTACGCGGACGGTTTGCCGGAAATGAATGTGGACCCAGATCTCTCTGAACAGGCGTTCACCAACCTGGTGTTGAATGCCTTTGAAGCGATGAAAGAAACTGGCGGCAAGCTGACCCTGAGTATTGCGACCGCGAGATTTGACGGAAAGAACGGCGTAGAGGTCGCCATCGAAGACACCGGGCCGGGCATCCCTCCCGAGCTCCGCGAGCAGATCTTCAATCCCTTTTTCACGACAAAGAAAGAAGGCGTGGGATTGGGACTCTCCCTCGTCTCGAAAATCGTGGATGATCATCGCGGCTGGATCCGCCTTTCCAGCGAGCCGGGGAAGGGGGCGTGCTTTCGAGTGTTTCTGCCAGCGGAGTGACAAGAACAGAAACTGGAAAATGGAAAATGGAAACTGGCGAATGGAAACTGGAAAGTGGAAAATGGAAACTGGGAAATCGAAAACCGAAGGTGAAAGCTCGAATAAGGGAAAGATTGTGAGTATTGCGGCGGCTGCGAAGCAGGTCAGGGACTTTAAGGATCTGGAGGTCTGGCAAACGGCGCGCCAACTGCGGCGCGAGATGTACGGCGTGGCAAAAAGTCTTCCCGATGTCGAGAAGTTCGGTCTGGCAAGCCAGATACGACGGGCGGCGGTTTCGGTGACAGCTAACATCGCTGAAGGGTACGGGCGGTTTGGCTACCAGGAGAACGCCCAAATGTGCCGCCAGGCGCGTGGCTCTTTGTACGAGTTGAGGGACCATCTCACGACCTGCGTCGATGAAGGCTATCTGGGGATCGCAGACGCCAAGAGGTTGGATGCGCTGATTCACTCAGTAACACGACTGCTCAATGGATACCTTCGCTCAACACTGGCGCGCAAGCAGATGGAAAGTGGAAAATAGAAACTGGAAATTGGAAAATGGAAACTGGAAAATGGAAAATGGAGAATCGACACCGGTAAACGGAAAACTGGAACCTGGGATCCAGAGAGTGGAAACTGTTACGCTTCCGGGTTTCATGCTCGTCAACGCCATATCAATCCCGACCTCTCGGGTGGGCTTTACAGGCTCGCAGTTCCTGTCCTCCAGTTTCCAGTCTCCAATTTCTATTTTCCAGTTTCCATTTTCCAGTTTCCAATTTCCAATTTCCAATTTCTTCTCGTCCTTAAAACAATGGCTACTATTCTAATTGTCGAAGACGAAGCGAAAATGCTGCGGCTGCTGGAATTGAATCTGGCGGACGAGGGCTACACGACCCTCGCCGCCCCGGATGCCGAGACGGCGCTCAAGCTGTTGCGGCAGGAGAAAGTCGACCTGGTGCTTACCGACCTTAAGCTTCCGCGCATGGACGGCCTGGAATTCCTGCAAAACGTGAAGCGCTCGAACACGCACTTGCCGGTCATTCTGATGACGGCTTATGGCACTGTAGAGACCGCCATTAATGCCATGAAAGCCGGGGCCAGCGATTATGTGCTGAAGCCTTTCTCGATGGAGGAGATCAAGCTCCTCATCGGCAAGGAGCTGGACGTTCGCCGCCTGCGCGAGGAGAACCGCGACCTGCGCGAAGCGCTGGGCGAGCGCTACCGGTTTGAGAACATCGTCGCCAAGAGCGCCAAGCTGCAAGAGGTGCTTGCCCTCGTGGAGCGCGTGGCGCCTACGAATTCCACCGTGCTGCTGGGCGGTGAAAGCGGCGTGGGAAAGGACATGATCGCGCGCGCCATCCATCAGCACTCGCGCCGCGCTTCCGGACCCTTCATCAAGATCAATTGCACCGCCATCCCCGAAAACCTGCTGGAGAGTGAGCTGTTCGGATACGAGAGAGGAGCTTTTACCGGGGCGGTGACGTCGAAGCCCGGCAAGTTCGAACTGGCCGACAAGGGCACGATTCTTCTGGACGAAATCGGAGACGTGCCTGGGGCCATCCAGGTGAAGCTGTTGCGAGTGCTCCAGGAGCGCGAGTTTGAGCGCCTGGGCGGCACCAAAACGTTGAAAGTGGATGTGCGCGTGCTTGCCGCGACGAACCAGGACTTGCGCGCCGCCCTCGAACAGGGCACCTTCCGCGAGGATCTTTACTATCGCCTGAACGTCGTGCCGATCAGCATTCCTCCTCTGCGCGAGCATAAGGAAGATATCCCCTACCTTGCGGACCATTTCCTGGCGCGGTTTGCGCGCGAATCCGCAAAGCCCATCAAGGGCATCACCCCTGCCGCCATGCGGATGCTGATGGATTTCCACTGGCCTGGCAACATCCGGGAACTCGAGAACATTATCGAGCGCGCCGTGGCCCTCTCGACCGGCACGATGCTTGACGTCGCCGACATCCGCCTGGACTTCGACCGGGGCGTACCGGTGGCGACCGGGCCCGGAGTGTCTTCCGGCGACGCGGCTGGACCCTTCTTACCGCAGGGCATGACGCTGGAGCAGTACGAGGACGAGATTATCAAAGAAGCCCTGCGCCGTGCCAACGGGAATAAGAGCCAGGCCGCACGCCTGCTGGGACTTTCCCGCAATGCTTTCCGTTATCGCCTGTCGAAGCTGGGAGTGCCCGACGAGCCGGAAGCGTAAGGGCGCCCCGTGTGGTCACCCTGTGTGACCATTTCTCCGACCACCGCGCCAACGTGTCATTCTGAGCCCCGACTTGTCGGGGCGAAGAATCTCCGCAGTTGGTCTTCCGTTCGTGCGGGCGAAAATACAAACTGCAGGGATCCTTCGCTCCGCTCAGGATGACAGGGCAGGGCGCAAGGTCGTATTCCTTTGAAAATGAAGGGACTGCGGGTTGGCTCAAATCGGCCACCCTCGGCTGAATTCAGCCAAGAGCAAGGTTCATTGCTCTCCTGCCTACGAGTTCGGTAACCACTAATAACTGGCTTAGCCTCAATGAGATGTGGTGCTTCGCTTGGTTCCTGATCTTTGGCCACCCAGTTGCCCTGAACAGGGTGGCAGACGAGGAGGGTCAGATGGGTGAGAGGTGGGCCATGAAAAACCGAAAACTCTGGTACGCGATTGCGCTCGGCATGTTATGCCTCGTGGCGGCGAGGATGACCATGGCTCAGGAGCAGGCGCCTCCGCCCGAGGCTCAAGGGCAAGCCCCCCTCCCGGATACAGGGAACCCGGACCAGGGACCACCGCCCTATGGTCCTGACCAGCAGCAGGGACAATACGGCACAGGCCAAGAGCAGGGACCCGCGCCGGGCGCCGCCCGCGTGGGCATTATAAACGGCCAGGTTTCCTTGATGCGGGGGGATAGCGGGGAATGGGTGGCGGCGATAGTGAACGCGCCGGTGATGCAGGGCGACACGGTAGCGACCGCCGGGCACTCGCGCACGGAAGTTCAGCTTGATTTCGCGAATATGATGCGCCTCGACCAAAACGCCCAAGTGAAGATTGCCGCTCTCGTGCAAGGCAGGATTCAAATCCAGGTGGCAAACGGGGCCGTCGACTACACGGTATTCAAGGGCTCGGAAGCGAATGCGGAAATCGACACGCCCAACATGGCGGTGATTCCACAAGGCCCGGGCGTTTATCGCATTCAGATCGACGGCGACTCGCAGACGGAAGTGACCGTGCGAAAAGGCAGGGTTCAGGTGTCGACCCCGCAGGGCAGCACAAACGTTGAGGCTGGCCAGGTCATTTACGTGCGGGGCATGGAGAATCCCGAATACCAGGTTGCTAACGCCCGGCCGTTCGATGAATTTGACCGGTGGAACGAGCAGCGCGACCGCGTGATCGACCAAGCGCAAAGCTGGCAATACACGAACCGGTATTACGCCGGTGCCCAGGATCTCGACCAGTACGGGACATGGCAAGACAACCCTGACTACGGCAACGTCTGGTCGCCGAATGTGGGTCCGGACTGGTCACCCTATTCCGATGGTAACTGGACTTGGGAGCCCTATTGGGGATGGACTTGGGTTGGCTATGAACCGTGGGGCTGGGCGCCTTACCATTACGGGCGTTGGTTCTTTGGTGGTGGCCGTTGGTGCTGGTGGCCGGGCATCGGATTGGGAGTGCGGCCGCTTTGGGCGCCGGCCTATGTCTCTTTCCTCGGCCTCGGGCGGGGAACCGGAATCGGTCTTGGTTTGGGTTTCCGTTCGATTGGTTGGCTAGCCCTGGGGCCTTTTGACGCCGCCTTCGGGTGGTGGGGACATCATAACGGCTACAGCGCTGTAGGTATTGGCAGCATAGCCCACATCAACAACTACGGCCGGGGCTTTCCGCGCTCGATGAATGGACGCTACACGTCCAACCTGCAAGCGGCGCTTACCAACGCCAATGTCCGGCGAGGTATAACCACCATGCCTTCCAGTCAGTTTGGGAGGGGAATGCCAGCAAGGGAGTTCGGGCGGGGTGTGGATGCTGCGACGCTGCATTCAGCCCAGATGGTGCGCGGAACTCTGCCGGTGGTTCCCACGCGCGCCAGCCTGATGCCGGGTAATCGTATGGCCAGCGGTTCCGCCATACCGTCACGGTCGATCAATAGCACTCACTTCTTCTCGCGGAATCCTGTTCCCGCCCGCACGGAGTCATTCAATCAGCGGGCCGGACAGATTCAGCAGATGGTGCGGCAGGGTCCCACGAGCGCCGCGAACTATGGCGCGCGGGGCGCAAACTCCACGGAGAGATTTGGGAATGCCGGCGGCGCCTATGGCAACACCAACCGCTCTGGCTTTGCGAACCCTCGGACCGCGACTCCTCAAGGCCAGTCGCGCAACTCAGGCTGGCAGCAATTCTCTTCGCGCGCGCCGAATTCGCAGGGCGGGCAGTCCAGAAGCTACAACAATGGCGGCTACGGAACGATGCGGTCTCAGCCTGCCCCGCGCTCTGCCGCACCCGGCTGGGGCCAATGGTCGGGAGCGCGGCCCTATGGCGGTTACAGTGGCCGTCCTACGCTGAACATGAATAGGCCAATTGTCGTCCCACGGTCCAACGCGCCGCGTTCTTACAGTGGCGGCGGTCGCGGCTCGGCGCCGTCCGGCGGCGGGCGGGGGAACTCTACCGGTGGACATGTTGGTGGGGGCGGTGGTGGCCACGTTTCCGGTGGTGGCGGCGGCCATAGCGGCGGCGGTGGCCACGGCAGACGATAACGCGGAGGAGTCAGAAGTCAGGAGTCAGTGCCAGAGACGAGGTGGCGCATACCTGGATTAAAGGGCATGCGCCACCGCTTTTTTATGGCTCCTGAATCCCGGGCTTCGAGATCCTGACTTCGGACTCCTGACTTCTGACTCCTGACTCCTGCAATCCCGTAAGTTCTCATATACAATAGTTGAATATGCTTGAGCCAACCGACCTGTTAGCTGCAACCACCGCGTCGCTGGAGGAGGTCGAGTCGATTCTGAACGCCGAACACTCGGACCCTTTCCACATTCTCGGCGCGCACGTCGTGGAGTGGGAAGAGAAACCGGCTATTGCCGTTCGCGCCTACTTGCCGGGAGCCAAAGAAGTTTGGGTGTTGCGCGAGTCGGAAGCATTTCCGGCGCAACTCATCCACGCCGACGGCTTTTTCGAGGCCGTGTTTCCTAACCAAGCGCAAGCATTCCGATATCGGCTTCGTGCCAATTACGGGGACGGCAATGAGGTGGAGTTTGAAGACCCCTACCGCTTTCCCCCGACACTTTCCGAGTTCGACCTCTACCTTCTCGGTGAAGGGACCCACCACAAATCCTACGAAAAACTCGGCGCCCACCTCACGGAGGTCGAAGGAGTTCCAGGCGTGGCGTTCGCGGTGTGGGCTCCGAACGCGCAACGAGTCAGCGTCGTAGGGAATTTCAATAACTGGAACGGCCGCCGTCATCCGATGCGTGTGCGCGGGGGCAGCGGTATTTGGGAACTGTTTATTCCGGGGCTCGTGGAGGGCGAAGTTTACAAGTACGAGATCAAGGGCCACAACGATTACGTTGGCCTCAAGGCCGATCCCTTCGCCTTCTTTGCCGAACTCCGGCCCAATACCGCTTCTGTGGTGCGAGACATCGATAACTACACCTGGCGTGACCAGGCCTGGATGGATACGCGCCGCGAGCGCCAATCCCTGAAGTCGCCCCTGGCCATCTACGAAGTTCACCTCGGCTCCTGGCGCCGCGGTGAGGGCAATCGCATGCTCAGCTACCGCGAACTCGCCGAACAACTCGTGGACTATGTCAGGGAAATGGGATTCACCCACATCGAACTGCTGCCTGTCATGGAGCACCCGTTGGATGAATCCTGGGGATATCAGACTGTGGGCTACTTCGCGCCCACCAGCCGCCACGGCACCCCGCAGGACTTCATGTATTTTGTTGATTACTGCCACCAACACGGGATCGGCGTCATCCTCGACTGGGTGCCGGCGCACTTTCCTTCCGACGCTCACGGCCTGGCGTACTTCGACGGCACGCACCTTTACGAGCACGACGACCCGCGTCTGCGGGAGCACCCTGATTGGGGCACCCGGATTTTCAATTACGGCCGGTCGGAAGTGCGAAACTTCCTGCTGAATAGCGCGCTTTTCTGGCTGGAGAAGTATCACGCTGACGGGCTGCGAGTGGATGCGGTGGCGTCCATGCTCTACCTGGACTATTCACGCAAGCCCGGACAGTGGATCCCCAACCGCTACGGCGGCAACGAAAACCTCGAGGCCATCGATTTGATTAAGCGGTTCAACGAACTCGCGCATCAGGAGCATCCCGGCGTCCTCACCATCGCGGAGGAGTCCACCGCCTGGCCGGCGGTTTCGCGCCCCACTCACCTGGGTGGCCTGGGGTTCAGCCTGAAGTGGAATATGGGTTGGATGCACGACATCCTGGTTTACTTTTCCAAGGAGGCCATCCATCGCAAGTATCACCACCACAACCTCACCTTCTCGCTTCTCTATGCCTTCACTGAGAATTTTGTGCTGGTGCTCTCCCATGATGAAGTGGTGCACGGCAAACGCGCGTTGCTGGCGAAGATGCCCGGAGACGTTTGGCAGCAGTTTGCCAATCTGCGCTCGCTTTATGCATTCCAAATGACTCACCCCGGCAAGAAAATGCTCTTCATGGGCGGGGAGATCGGCCAATGGAATGAGTGGAATTCCAAGCAGTCCCTGGACTGGAATCTGCTGGACTTTATACCTCATCAGCAGATTCGCAGGCTGGTGGCGGACCTGAATCACCTTTACCGGGCGGAGCCCTCACTCTACGAAGTTGACTTTGAGTGGCAGGGGTTTGAGTGGATTGACTTTCACGATACGGATAACTCGGTGGTCGTTTTCCAGCGCCGCGCGAGCGACCCCAATAATCACGTGGTGGTGGTCTGCAACTTCACACCCGTCCCTCGCGAGCGCTACCACATCGGCGTGCCTGCGTCGTGTTTCTATCGCGAGGTTCTCAACACGGATGCCGCGCACTACGGTGGGAGCGGAGTCACGAACTCGCCAGGACGGCAGGCGGTGCCTATGCCTTGGCAGAACCAACCCTGCCATATCGACGTGACCCTGCCGCCGCTGGGCATTGCGATCTTCAAGCCGGAACGCTAGGACATCCCCAGCACCAGCCGGTCCACCCGCTTGCCCACATCGCGCAAGTAAGCCTCATCGCCGCCCGGGAGCTCAGTCGTTACATAGCCCGTGTAGCCAACGTCGGCAAAAGCTTTGCGAACCGCTGGCCAATCGATTTCGCCTTCTCCCAAATTGACCCAACGGTAGCCATCTTCGACGTGCTTGAAATCTTTCAGGTGGACTTTCGCGATGCGCTTGCCCAGGTTGTGAATCCAATCCTGGGGATAACCGTAAAGCACGACGTTGCCCACGTCGAAATACGACTTGAGCCAGGGGCTCTGAAACTCATCCACGTACTTTGGCATCTCGAGCGGGCTGAGAAGGAATTTGTTCCAGACTTCCTCGATAGCGATCACGACCTTCAATTCCTCCGCCAGCGGGAGCAGTTTCTTGATCTGCTTCTGGGAGCGCGTCCATGCGTCGCGGTAGGTCACCTGCGGGTTAACGACCGCGGGCACCAACAATACCGCCTCGGCGCCCCAGAGCTTGGCATTGTGAAGTGAAGTTCGCATTCCCTCGAGGCTCTTCTCCACGACCGCGGGATCGGGCGAGGAGAGCGGATTCTCCCAATGCGCCATGTTCATCACGGAATGGATTCTGACTTTGGCGTCGTCCGCTGCCTTCTTGATTTCCTCGGCTTCGCGCGGGTCGGTCACCGTCTGGCCCTCGATCGCGTCGAAGCCCACGTTCTTCACCAGCTTCATCCGGTCGGCGTAACTCAGGTTCTTGGGCAGCATCTCGATCTGCAGGGCCTTCTTGATGCGGCCCGCCTCCGGTGAAGGAGACGCCGCCGCTGTCCCCGCGGTGCTGCTCAGCGCCGCCGCGCCAACTGCAATTGATGTTTTTAAGAAATCCCGTCGTGAACTATGATTGTCCATTTCATCCCCCATTGTGATCTTGTTTCGTCGTCTGTTGCGGTACAAAAGACCAGTGCACGCGACTGTACACGTTGGAGGTCGTCGTGCAATGATACTGTAAATACTTCCAGGGATCAGGTCGCTGTGGTGTTCTTAGTTCCACGAGGTACAGGTTGAGTTCGCTCTTCACGTCTTCGACGATCTCAGAATTCCGTGGATCGTCTCGTTCGATCAGGAACTCAACGTTACACGACCCTTCTTGGCCGTAGGAAACCAACGCGACTGGGCGACATTCGTCCCACGAGCACTCCGTAGCGTCTCCGTATCGCAGCTCAAAGTGTTCGGCGGCCAGGTCTACCGGGCCTTCGTGCCACCACTCCGAGTGCAACATTGCTCCACCAATACAACTGCGGCCTCACGCAGCCAAGTGTTCCGCTCTTTCGCCGCTCTGACCACAGACCGGCAGAAACACGCGATGAACACGTTCCTCCAACACACTTGATTTCGTCAGGCCGAGGTGATCGTACATCTCCTGCAGAGAGGTACCCCACTCGCGCTCGTCCTTGGGGCAGACCAGCGGCTCTCGATTTTGTTCGGTCCCGGCGGGCCACTTCTCGCCAGTGAAATAGATGAAAACAAGACGCGACGGAACATTGTGTTGCATAAGGAAGTGAAGGGTCGCCAGCCTGTTTGCGCACTGGTAGTACTTCCTCAGCCATTTCTCGGGACTCGACCTGAAGGCGTTAGCTTCTATGGCCGTTGCGAAAGCCTCTCGGATCATTTTCCGGCCGCCCTCCTCACGCGCGCCGCAGTCGCTGCCGAGCTCGGACGCGTGAGCTTTTGCCTCGACGAGAACGAACTCGGTGTGCGACTCCAATTGCAGGTGTCCGACGGCATCCCAGTTGGGAACATTTCCAGTTTGAGGCCAGAACTGCGTCCAGGCCGACTTGACGTGTTCAAAATCAGGAGGAAGAAACTCCAGCCCTTTCAATTCGGCATCCAGGTGAGGGAATCTTCCTCGGGCATCGAAAGAAAAATCGAGCCAGTCGAGCATTCGCCCACCAGTTTGCTTCTCGATTGCAAGGTTTAGTCTTCTGCGGTGATATCCAAGATACCGCAATAGATGAAACTCGCTACCATACCCGTAGCCCATTTTTCCCATAAGACCTCCCCTGCACTGTTTGCCGCAGGGTTTTCTCGCGGCGAAGCCTTTCCCACAACCGGAATGTCTCCGTGTTCTCCGTGGCTAAAAGATTGAACACAGAGCTCACTGAGGGTCTCCGTGATCTCAGTGTTGAGATTCTCGAGGCACGGAGATCACGGAGAAATTCGACTTTATGACGGGCGGACCTGCTCTTCCAGAACTTCCGAATGTTTGCTTTACGTTCTACCCATCTTGGAGATATCGATATGGGGATCGAGCACCTCGCTAGATTTCAGCAATTCATCCCAGGTAACCAGCTTGCCGGTGTATGCGGCCGTGCGCCCCAACATGGCGCTGAGCGCGGACTCGGCGCCCTGTGCCGCCTGGTTATGGAACTGGTTGCTGGTGATGCTCTCAATAAACGCCTTCTGTTTCTCCGCCTCGGCTTCGTCCAGGGAGCCTTTGAACGTCCCCGCCACAGAGAACTGGTTACCGCCTTGCGCCGGGCCTAGTCCCGCGTCCCACGGCTCTGCTCCGGCAATGCTGACCCGGTGGTCGTAGTGCGCCTGTGAACTGCCCTTCTCACCGTAAAACTGGGTTGCGGCGTCAAAAGTCGGGTTGTCAAACTGCGTAGATCCGAAACTGATCTGCACATGGTTGGGATAAGTGAAGACGAGGTTGAAATTATCCCAGCAGTCGCCGGCGTCCGTGCGCAGCTTGCGGCTGCCACTGCCAACAGCCATAACGGGATGCCCCTGGAGCGTCCAATTCACCATGTCAATCACGTGGATGTTCTGCTCGACGATGATGTCCCCGGAAAGTGATTTGTACCAGACCCAGTTGCGGAGCTTCTTCTCCTCCGGCGAGGCATCCGGCCACTCGGGTCGATCGATATGTCCGCAATAGTAGTAGGCCAGACCGCAGCCGATCTTGCCCAGGGCGCCTTCCTGAATCCGCTTCACCAACTCGGCGTGGGGCGGAGCCTTGCGGATTTGAAATCCTACCTCGAGGCTCAATTTGCCGTTGACCTTTTCACCAATGTGCATCACGTGCTTGGCCCCCGGTACGTCCACCGCCACGGGCTTCTCGCAATAGACGTGCTTCCCTGCCTCCACGACGGTTTCCAGGTGATGAGGGTGGAAGTAGGGAGGAGTAGTGATGAGGATGAAGTCCAGTTCTTTCGAAGCTGCGATCTCCTTGTAGGCATTGGGGCCTTGGAAGAGTTGCGCGGGATCAATCGCCGCGTATCCCTTTGCCTGCTGGTGCTCATCGAAGTGTTTTCGGCCCGCCGCAAGTTGATCGGGGAAGAGATCCGCCAGGGCCACCACGCGCGTGTTGGTGTTGTCAATGAAACCCGTCCCCACCGCCGTGCCGCGTCCCCCAACGCCCAAGATTCCCAGGCGCAAAGCCGAGTTCGCATCCGCACCTCGCACGGCCCCGGGTTTAAGGATCATGGCGCCCGTCGCCGTTGCAGCGGCCGCGCCCAGAAACGTTCTCCGACTCATTACTCCATCGACCATGAATATGCCTCCTTAGTGTTTTTTCAGCCGCACCTGCTTTAGTAACCGCTCCGGGACCGACCGGCTGATTATTCCTTGCCGCCCCTCTGAACGTTGGCATGATACTCCCACCAAAGGCCTGAAATCCAGCAAAACATGTCTCGTGGGGGTGGCCCTAGTGGCCGCCCTGGGCAACCACAAGCGTTGCCCCTACGTTGCCTATGCGGCGCGCTGGGTGCGGCTACCGGGCTTGACGGCGGGAATGCCCGACAGGCAGAGAGGGCAGTCGGCAGGGTTATAGTTCTGAATGGTTAGAGTCAGCAATGCCGACCGGGGGACGCCAAGATCGGTCGTGCCGCCGCTGCGGTCGATCAGGGATCCCGCACCCACTACCTTCCCTCCCGCTTCTTCGACGCATTTCATCGTTTCGCGCGTCGAGAGGCCGGTGGTGAGCACATCCTCCACCACCAGCACCGGCTCGCCGGAAGCTATAGTGAATCCGCGGCGCAGAGTCATGAGGCCGTCCTGCCGCTCGGTGAAGAGCGCCCGGATGCCAAGTGCGCGGCCCACTTCGTGCGCCACCAGAATCCCGCCCAGCGCCGGCGCCGCCACCAATGTCGCGCCCAGGTGCCGCAGTTTCGCCGCGAGTTCGGAACAGAGTTGTTCGGCAATTCTGGGATGCTGCAATACCTGCGCGCATTGTATGTAGCGATCGCTGTGCAGCCCGGAAGAGAGAATGAAGTGGCCCTCGAGCAAGGCCCAGTTGTCACGAAAGATTTGGAGGATTTCGCTGTCGGTCATCAGATGTTTTCCTTGAAGGAAGATTCACCACAGAGTTCACAGAGAGCACAAAGAAGGCAGAACAAGAACCTTAAACGGGCGAAAAAAACGTGTCATCCTGAGCGAAGCGAAGGATCTCTACAGTTGCATGCGGCTCTTTGGGCTTCAAACTAACTGCGGAGATCCTTCGCTTCGCTCAGGATGACAGCCGTTCGGCTTTATTCCGTCCCTATTCGGTACCCCTCTGCGACCTCTGTGACCTCCGTGGTGAATCTTCATCTTGGATCGGCAACTCCCCTCCTCCACTGAGGAGGGGTTGGGGGTGGTGAGAACTGCGATTCAACTACCCCCTACCCCTCCTTATCCAAGGAGGGGAGCGATCGTCGCCGTCTCCATCTCAGCCACAATCGCGTCCGCCGCCGCAACCGGATCAGGCGCGCCGGTAACCGGCCGTCCCACCACCAGATAGTCCGCGCCCGCTGCCATGGCGCTGGCGGGGGTCGCAATCCGAGCCTGGTCGTTGGTGGCGGAGAATGCGGGCCGAATCCCCGGCGTGACGATCAGAAAGTTCGGCCCGCACGCCCGCCGAATCGCTGCGATTTCGCGCGCCGAGGCCACCACGCCGTCCAGACCCGCGCTTTGCGCCAGGCACGCCAAGCGGACAACAGCCTCCATCGGCATTCCCGAAATACCCAACTCCGCAAGCTCCTGGGCTTCCAGGCTGGTCAGGATGGTCACCGCCAGCACCTTGGGGCCCACCTGTTGGGCCGCCCCTGCTGAGCGTGCTCCTTCGAGCGCAGCTTCCATCATCTTCCGCCCGCCGGAAGCGTGCACGTTCACCAGGCTGACCCCGAGTTCCGCGGCCTCGCGGGCCGCCGCGCGCACCGTATTCGGGATGTCGTGGAATTTAAGGTCGAGGAAAACCTTGTGGCCCGTGGTGATGAGATAGCGAACCGGCACCGGCCCTTCGGCCGTGAAAAGCTCTGAGCCAACTTTGAATAGCCCCACGTGGCCTTGCAGTCGTTCCGCCATTTGCGTGGCAGCGCTGGCGCTGGGCAGATCCAGCGCTACGATCAGTTTGTCTCGTGTCGTCATTCGGACTATTGTAAACCATCGGCCCTCTGTTTTCATCGGCATTCCCGCTTCAATAACGCATGTTGCGGCGGCATTCGGGATCGCGAAGGGGCGCACACATTTCGACAAAAGCCGTCCAGACGTAGGCGTCACGCGCCGTTCTATACTGGTTGACATTTAACGCCAGACGTTATAGCTTTGGGGAGTGATCAAATCCTTCCGGTGCGATGAGACTGAGCGGCTCTTCCATCGCCAGCCCAGCCGCAAGTTTCGCGCCATCGAGCGGTCGGCCCTTCGGAAGCTCGATATGCTCGACGCGGCGAACGAGCTTCGAGTTCTCGGCGTGCTTCCAGGCAACCGGCTGGAGCGGCTGCGCGGCGACCGCGAAGGACAGCACAGCATTCGGATCAACGACCAGTGGCGGATCTGTTTTGCCTGGCGCGAGGGCGACGCCGACCACGTCGAAATCACGGACTGCCACTAGGAGGACACGATGGCAAGGAAACTGAAGCCCGTACATCCGGGCGAGATTCTGCGCGAGGAGTTCATGAAGCCGCTCGGTCGCAGCATGAACAAGCTGGCTTTGGATTTGCGCGTGCCGGTCACCCGCATCGCGGAGATTGTCCACGAGCGCCGCGCCATCTCGACCGATACGGCCCTGCGCCTGGGGCGCTACTTCAACACCACGCCAGTCTTTTGGATGAACCTCCAGGTCCGCTATGACCTCGAAGTCGCGGAAGATGAGCTGGCAGTCAGGATCGCACGCGACGTGCAGCCGATCGAAGCAGCCGCCCTTTAACCGGCTGCGTCACCAGCCCGAGAAACGGCAACAGGTACGGTGAATTTAACCTCCAATCCCGATGGCGCCGATGTCTAGGCCGATGGCCAGTTCGTGGGCGATAGCCCGGCAGTCTTGAAGTTGAAACCGGGGAAGCACACGGTTACCGTCAAGCTCTCTGGTCACCCCGATTGGTCGCGCGAAATCACCGTGGAGTCAGGTTCGGAAGTCAGGTTAACTGCCACGCTGGAACAGTGAGGGCCACGAGCGGCCACGGTCAGCGGTTTTCTGGCCGCGGGCTTTTCTCTGGGATTATAAGGGCTGTGAAATGAAACCAGAGTTAGCCAGCCGCGGAGTGGCATGAGTAGATGACCTGGCAATCTTGCGTTCCCGGCACGTGCGGCGTGCGGCACTGCTCTTTGCCGGCGTCTTTGTCTTTGCGCTCCTCACGCAGCCCCGGACTACATCTACGGTTAGCCGACAACACATCCAAGTGACCGCAAGCAGGCACCATAATCTCCCCGAAGCTGACTCGGGGGAGTCAGCGGTTGCACTTCGACGGAGTTAGGCCGTCAGAACGGCCAAGGGTATGTCATTCAGGTGTTTCACAGAGGGCAAGTTTTGCGCCGCGCCCCGTCTTTCAGAGGGCAAGCTCGCTATGCGAGCCAAGGCGCACAAGTTCGAGGCTCTCGTCATCCGGCTTACGGTAGATCAGAACGAGATCCGGCCTGATGTGGCAGTCGTGGTGATCGTTCCATTCGCCGGACAGTGGGTGATCGAAATTCCGGCGCGGCAGCGGCGTGTCGTCGGCGAGCAAGTTCACGACCTCCATCAGTAGTGCGTCCAGCTTCTTGCTGTGGCGGCCGGATTTTTCTCGCCGGTAGTCGCGCTTAAAGCGGGAGGTGTATTTAACTTCCCTCATTCAGGCTCCGCAGCAGTTTATCCGGCTTGCCGACGTTGACGAGCTCGCCCCGGCGCGCGGCTTTCATCGCGGCTACGGTTACGGCGTTGGGATTGAGCGGCTCGAACGGCAGGGCCTTTTCCGCCGCGACGCGCACCAGCAGCAGGCGAAAGGCATCCGAAACGGTAAGACCGATTTTCTTCAGCGCCGCAGCGGCTTGCCGCTTGGTGCGTTCGTCGATGCGGGCGCGAACAACGGAATTGGCAGTCATGGCGTTGACCTCCTCCTGAGCTACATCGTAGCCCAAAAGAAGTGAAATGTCCAGCTAGCCGAGGCCCCGGTCGTGGTTCAGTTTGGGGAAACTACGTAATTCTGTAGCAAAAATCAGCATTTTTCTGGGTTTATCTATTGTTGTCTACACTGTTGTATGCAACACACTCGGCAGCATAAATGAGTTGGGGTTCAGCAAGTGGATCACCGAAAGCGCAGAATTTTGTCCAGTGGGCAATGTCAAAAACATCGCGCGGCTGGCGCAGAGCGCAGCTCTGCGGTCTCTAGGCCTTACGACCCTTCTGTTCGCAGGGCTTCGCCCTGCGCCAGCCGGCGCATGTCGTCCACTATATCGAGCTAAGCGGCCTCACTCTAATATTGGAAACACCTGCCTTGGAAAATGATCGATATGTTGAAAAGAAGGGGGGAAAGGGTGTCGGGAACATGTGAAAATATTGGTTTTACCGATTTCAGTACTACGCATTTTCAATAAGTTACACGGTTGATAACAGGTCGAAATTCAATTTCTTCACACGTTCCGGGTACCCTTTTCCGTCGAGATCGTCGGATTGAGTGAGGGGGAAAGGGTGTCGGAGTGGGAGAAAATCCTCGGTTTAGAGAGCTGCGTCTAGGTCTGCGTAAGCAGACGCCTTCAGTTGCCTCGGGCGCGGTCAACCCGCAACTTCGAGAATTTTGGCAAGCCAGCAGTCAGGTCAGTTCATGCGCGGTAGGGCCGAACGGCGTTCGGCCCACATGGGCCAGCGCGGCTGGCCCCTACGAATCATCGTCGGGGTTCCAGGGCCATTCCTCTTCCGACCCCGGTCCCGCCTCAGGATTCTCCAGATCTAATTTCCAACGCGCAGGGTTCGAGAGAATGTACTCGCGAATCTTAAACAATTCACCCTCGTCGCGAATGATACGTTCGAAATAATCCTCTTGCCACACCGCGGCGCGCGGTTGATCCCAAAGCTTTCGAATCCGACTCGTAACCGCCGATTTGAACCCCGCCGCCCAGGAGGCCAACGAATGGGGGCGCATGGCCGGGATGGGACGCCGCCGGTTCCGCGGGGTTTGTAGGGCCGAGCGGCGCTCGGCCAAGGGGCGAGCGCGGCTCGGCCAAGGGGCGAGCGCGGCTCGGCCAAGGGGCGAGCGTGGCTCGGCCAAGGGGCGAGCGTGGCTCGCCCAAGGGGCGAGCGTGGCTCGGCCAAGGGGCGAGCGCGGCTCGCCCCTACCGGTGTTTTGGCATCGGGCGGACGGACGCCGTCCGCCCCTGCAATTGGTTGCCCGAACCCGCCATTCACCAGCACGCGCCCACCCTTCGCCCCCAAAATCCAAAGAATTCCGTGAAGATGGTTGGGCATCACGATAAATGCATCCAACGCAAATTCCTGCCGGATTTGGGCGGATTCGAGCCGCTGTTCCCGCGCAATCTTGCCGCAATCATTTTCGTTCATGTGGTCTTCGACCACACGGCCGAAGATGCATTGTTTGTGGAACGCGCATACCCGTATGACCCTCGCGCAGGCAAATCTCCTTTGAAAAGCCGAGCGTAGCATCGAAGCCTCCGACGGTCCCACTGGTAACCGCGCACGGGCAACCACAAGGGCCGCCGCCGCCTGGATGACCTCTTCCAATCGATGCTGCACGGCGCTTTTCAAGCTGAGCTATGAGCGGTTGTCTGCCGGACTACACGTTCCCGCATCACATACACAAACGGCGCTGCTGGCTTCGCGTGCGGAAACGACTTCTTGTCCCTGCGCATTTTCCTCTTGACCAACGGGACGACATAGGCTAGAGTTGTTTCGTGGGGTTGGGCAGGGGTAGTCCCTGTCCGTTAGGTTATGCCAGAAAGTCCTCTTTTGTTTTCGGTTCCTGCCTGTGGTTTCTGCCTCGAAGTGCAGTCGAGAAGTCGAGGAGTCAAAGCGTCGATGAGTTGGGAAGCCAACCGTCGTCCCTATCTTTCGGGTCGCAGCTTGGGGAGACGGTGGGCCATTCCTGCACCTAGCGACTCGGCAATTCTCCGGCCCCGGAACTTAGCGAGCGAGCCGGAAGGAGCGACTCCGAGAAAAGACAAAAATAATACGAACGAAGCCAGTATGTTATTGAAAAAACAGGGTGAGTTTGGAAAACGAACTCAAAACGAACCCAAAACGAACTCAATTTTGAGCGCCAAATGCGGGAATTATGCCAAGATGCCGCAACACGTCACGTAAGATGCTCCCGTGCCGGGTCGTGATGGCCGGGTTGGAAGGCCGTCCGGAGCTGCCCGTACGGCAAAATTGACGAACGATCCGGGAATGTCTATGAAAACAGAGGATAATGACAAAAAGTCGATGAGTTAACGAGTCGAGCAGTTGAGGAGGAGAAGGCCAGGTGCCGACCGCGAATCCCCTCACCCGGGCCGCCCCGGCTTAAGAAAGCACGGGCTACGGTCCACCCTCTTAGCTAAGGGGGGAGAGGGCTGGTGTCGCGCGGGTCGGTCTTAAATGCTTGCCGCTGAGGCGAACTCACTTAAGCGTTCTGCGACGCTCTTGACGTGCCGGGGAAGAGGCAGCTTGGCGCCAGCCTCGAATATGGGAATCAGCTTCTCGAGTTCCGGGCCGGAGGTTGCGCCGGTTAGGGCGACCCGGATGGGATGGAACAAGTCCTTTCCTTTGTTCCCTGTTTCCTTCTGCACTTCCTTGGTGAGCGCGCGGAACTGCTCGTAGCTCAATTCCGGTTGGGCCAGGGCCTTCGGGATGAAGGCGCCAAGCACCGCGCGGGCGCTCGGCGTCGCCGCGAGGTCTAATTCCTCGACTGCCTTCCTCGCGTCGTACTCGAATATGATCCGGACCGCATCGGGCAGTTGCTCGAACGTGCTGAGGTTCTTGAGAACGGCGTTCAGCACCCCTTCGAGCCAAGCCGTAACTTCCGCAGTTGGTTGGGCTTCCAGGTACCCCGCGGAACGAAGGAACGGCATCGCCAGTTCCACCAAACGCTGGGGTTTACACTCCTTCAAGTAGTGCCGATTCAGCCAATAGAGCTTTTCCTGGTCAAACACCGCCGGACTTTTGGTGATGTGCTCGAGCGAAAACTGCTCGATAAGCTGTTGTGGGCTAAGGATTTCCGTCTTTCCATCCGCCGGCGACCAGCCTAACAGTGCCAGGTAATTCCGCAGTGCTTCAGGGAGGATTCCCATCTCACGAAAACTCTCGAGTGAGGTCGCTCCGTGGCGCTTGGAAAGGCGTGTCCGATCGGAACCCAGAATGGTGGAGAGGTGGGCAAACTGCGGCGGCTCCCAGCCCAGGGCGGCATAGACCGCGAGTTGACGGGGAGTGTTGGAAATGTGGTCGTCGCCGCGAATCACGTGAGTGATCGCCATCAAGTGATCGTCAACGACCACCGCATAGTTGTAATTGGGACTCCCGCCGGAGCGCACCAGGACTGGGTCACCAATGACCTCCGCGGAAAAACTGGTTGGCCCGTGAACGAGGTCGTTCCAGGAAAACGCGCTGGCGATGATCTTCAGCCGGATTGCAGCCGGCTCGCCCGCCGCAACCTTGCGCGCTGCCTCCTCACGCGGACGCTTCCGGCAGCGCCCCGAATAACGGGGTTGGAGGCCAGCCTTCAGTGCCTCCTGGCGTTCCTGCTCGAGCTGCTCCAGAGTACAGAAGCAGAAATAGGCCTGGGCATGGTCAATCAACTGGGTAGCCAGCCGGGAGTAGATCTCCTTACGCTCCGACTGGCGGTAGGGAGCAAACTCACCCCCTTTGTCCGGTCCCTCGTCCCAATCGATGCCGAACCAACGCAGGTCCTCGACTAACTGTCGTTCGAACTCCTCCTTGGAACGCTCGATGTCCGTGTCTTCGATCCGCAAAACGAAGGCGCCGCCGTAATGCCGGGCAAAAAGCCAGTTGAAAAGGGCCGTGCGGGCGTTCCCGACGTGGACGTAGCCTGTCGGGCTAGGGGCAAACCGAACTCTGATCTTAGACATATCTCCAGCCGCCTGTTAACGATAGCACACCTCCGGCATTGCGGCATTACGCTTTCATCATGGAGGGGATTAATTCAACCTTGCGAAGGCGTGCAGTTCCGCATGAGCACACTTCCAAGTCCATGCCACGATGCGGAACCGCCGCCTAGTTTCGTGAGCGAAGTTCCTGGCAGGTAAGGCAGTAGCGAGTCCAGGGGACAGCCTTGAGGCGAGGAGGGGCAATCTCCTCGTGGCACCCTTCACAGGCGCCGTAAGTGCCGCGGACACAACGACCAAGCGCATTGTCGACTTCCTTCAAAAGTTGACTGCGCAGACTTGCAGTTACCGCCGTCACATCCTGTTCCACAGTTCGGACAGCAAACTCAACGACATCGGGCGACTGAACACTGGTCGCCAGCGCCGCCGGCGCACCTTTTGCCGATGCGAGCAATTCGGTTCGCTTCTTTAGCAGCAATGTTCGATAAACGTTCTTCGCAATCTTCAACGCAGTTCCCATTCCTACCTCTCCTCCGATCATTTGGTGACAGCCCAAAGCCTGTTAACCTATATCGTCAGCGTTAATTGATGACCCTCGACCCTTCAAGGTTGCACAATTTCTCGGAAAATTTTGCTAATGATATACACAAATTTGACCTCTAGTGTCAAGCCTTTAGGGCAACTTCCCGTTTTGGACCTTGCACCGGCCTTCAGATCCGCAAACCGGGGCATAAAAGTCGGCGGTACGCCCAATCGCGATAGATTTCGAGATTCTGACAAATGACACCGCCACAGTGAGTTATGGTACAATTCTGCGCTTGCGGTGGCAGCTTTCGGCGGCTGATGGTAACCGCGGCTGGTTTCGCCGGCTGATGGACAATATGGCGTTTTTGAGTCGCCGCCCCTTCAACTGACCGGCTTCGGGAGGTGATTGGATTGGCACAGCGCGATGATTTTATTCGGCGAATTCGGGTGGCTTTGGGCCGTCCTTTGGACCACACTTTGTCTCGAGCGGGCGCCTTGGCGCCAAGCTCGACGCTGGACGGAGCACTGCCTCCAATCCCTCCTGCCGAGGTGCTAGCCAGGTTCGAGACAGAATTGGCAAAGGTTGCCGGTGTGGCCCATCGAGCGGCGAATCGACAGGAGTTGGAAGAAATCCTGAGGGTCATCCTCTTTCAGGCTCACGCCGAGAAGGTGGTCCTTTCCCGCAATCCGCTTTTGGCGGAGTTGAACATCGAAACCCTGCTGCGCTCGTTTGGGAAAAACGTTTCAGTTTGGCCAGCCTCAGCGGAGCGGGAGGTTTCCAAGGGTGAGTCTTCACTCTCGACCTTTGCTGAGGCCAGCTTTGCGGCAAGCGTGGGGATCACCGGCGTGGAATATGCTTTGGCTGAAACTGGCACCCTGGTGGCAGCCAGTTGGACGGAGGGCGCTCAACTGGCATCGCTGGCCCCGCCGGTGCACGTGGCATTGTACCGGCGCACCCAACTAGTGGGAACGCTCGACGAAGTCTTGGAAAGGCTTCGAGTGGCCTGCGCAACCAGGGAGGCCGCTTGGGGCCGGTCGGTAGTTTTCATCACAGGGACCAGCCGTACTGCCGACATTGAACAAATCCTCATCCGTGGGGTTCATGGCCCTGGTGAGGTGCATGCAATTCTCGTGGAAGCCGAATGTTTTGCTTGACCTTCAGGCGAAAAGCGGGTCAAAACTCCTCAGCCAACGAAGTGCGTTCAGCAGGGGAGGTTGACAGGTGCGACGTATCGTTGAAGGTCATTAGCTCCCACCCATAGGGCCGGGAGCGGATAATGCTCAGGGCAGTATTATTCAGGACCAGCCGCCTTCGGTACTCGTCCGGCGCCATGCCCAGAACATGGCAGATCGCCAGGCGGCAAACAGTCTTGTGGAAGGTCACCAGCACGCGACCCTGCTGATGTTTGAGCGGGAGTGAATCCAGAAACAAGACGACGCGCTGCTGGGCTGCCAGGCCAGTTTCGCCGCCAGGCGGTGCGAGTTGCGCGGGCTTGGCGTCCCAAGCACGAAAAGCCTGGGAGTCGTTCTCCATGATATCCGACAAGGTTCGCCCTTCCCATTGGCCATAATCGAGCTCCACAAGCCTCTGGTCGGGGATAGGCTCGAGGCCCACAACCTCGGCGATCAAGCGCGCGGTCTCGAAGGCGCGCCCGAGCGGACTCGTGTAGAACGCCTCGAAAGGAATGGTCTTCAGGCGCTCGGCGAGGCGCCTTGCCTGCCGGCGCCCCGCCTCGGAGAGGGGTACATCGGATCGGCCGCAAAGCCGGTTCTCGGCATTCCAGGCCGACTCACCATGACGCACTAGATAGAAAAGTCCCATAGGAACTGGATGTACTGCGTCATCATTCGAGCGGCAGGAATGTCACGCATACAGGCGAAGGCGCCTGAAGCACTTGGCCGGTCGGAGAGAGAAGCCCGGTGATCGGGTTGATGCGGAACTGCACGACGTTGTCGGAGTCCTGGTTGGCCGCGAACAAATACGCCCCGGTTGGGTCAATCGTGAAGCTGCGAGGCGTCTTCCCAAGTGTAGGAACCTGTGCCAAAAGCGTGAGTGTCCCTTTCTTAGAGTTAATTGAGAACACGGCGATCGTGTCGAGCCCGCGGTTTGACGCATACAAGAACTTCCCCGAAGGATGCACGGCCACCTCGGCGCCAGTGCTCTCGCCTTTATAATCTGGGGGGAGGGTCGAGACGGGTTGGAGCACATCCAAAGCTCCCTTGGCCGCCTCGTACCCGAACGGGGTGATGGTGGATTGAATTTCGTCGATCACATAGCCGAACTTCCCGTTGGGAGTAAAGGCAAAATGACGCGGCCCTGCCCCGGAGCTGACCGTGGCGGAAGGGGGAATATTCGGCGTGAGCATCCCTTTTCCTGGGTCGAAACGATAAACGAACACCTCATCGAGGCCCAGGTCCGCGCTGATGACGAAGCGGTTGTCCGGTGACATGTAAACCGAGTGCACGTGCGGCCCTTCCTGGCGTTGGGGGTTGACGCTGGCGCCTTTGTGCTGCACAAACGCCGTGGCCTTGGCCAGACTGCCGTCGCCCAGAATTGGGAACACCGCCAAGCTTCCGCCGCCGTAGTTGGCGACCAGGACGAACTTTCCAGTCTTATCCACAGTGAGGTGGCAAGGACCCGCCCCGCCGGACGCCACTTCGTTCAAGAAGGTGAGCTTACCAGTCCCTGGAGCGATGGCAAAGGCGCTGACTCCACCGCTACTGTGGCCCTGGTACTCCGATACCTCGTTGACGGCGTAAAGGTGCTGGCGGCTAGGGTCTATGGTAAGAAAGGACGGGTCGGCAGTCTCGGCCGCCAGTCCCATCGAGTCCAAGTGGTCCGTCGCTGCGTTAAAGCGGCAAGCGTAAATGCCTTTGCTTCCCTTCTCGGTATAAGTGCCGATGTACACAAGATACTTGTTCGGGGCGGCACCCGGATCGGCGCCGCGAGCGCAAAGGGTTGGGAGAAACGGCGCCGTCAGCGCCGCAAGAATTAAAGCGAGGCAGGGATTGGTTTTCATGCTCCTATGAAACCTCATTCGACCCCCCGGGCGCAAGTGGTATAATTCCAGTGGCTAGTGCTTAGTGCCTAGTGACGAGTGCCGGCAGTTCGCCTACACGCTCTGTTTACTGGCCACTAGGCACTAAGCACTAGCCACTGACATTCCCATGACCCGCTTAATGGAAGAAATCGCGGAGCAGCCAGCGGTCCTTTCGGGCCTGCGGAAGTTCTATACCAGTCCCGGAGCCATCCCCTCCAGGGTGTTGCGAGGGATGGTGAACCGCTGGCCACCTACCGTGGTGTTCACTGGAATGGGATCGTCGATGTACGCAGCCTACCCGGCCCAGGCTTACTTGAATTCACTCGGCATTCGCGCCCTGATCTGGGAGACGGGCGAACTGGTGGATCACCTGCGGAAGTTCCACGGTGCAGACATACTGTTGGTGGTTGTCTCACAATCAGGTGAAACAGCAGAAGTGCTGCGGTTGCTTGACGCTCTGCCGAGGAAAGAGGGCCTGGTCGCGGTCTGCAATACGGAAGCAAGTTCCCTGGCCCGGCGAGCCAACTTGTTGCTGCCCATGATGGCCGGCCGTCCCGCCGCCGTGGGCACCAAGACTTACGCCTGCGCCGTGGCGGTTTTGATGTACCTGGCAGTAGCGATATCCCGAAAGCCGCCACAGGCGCTTACTCAGGCGTTGATGCAGGCTATCGAGGCGCAAGAGAAGATTCTCGAGGGCGGTGACGAACTGACCTTGCCCACCGTCGAGTATTTTAACAACCCGCACTACATTGCCCTGCTGTCCACTGGAGCCGAACTGGCTTCGGCCTACCAGGGGGCGCTCTTGTTCAAAGAGGTGGCGAAAATCGGCGCGGAACCCATGAGCGCCGCGCAGTTCCGCCACGGTCCCATGGAAATCATCGACCCCGCCCACCGCTACGTCATCTTCGCCCGGCAGAGAGAGATCGGCCCGAAGCGCCCGGCCGATGCTGGGCTCTTCAAGCTCGCGAAGGACATACGCAAGCACGGCGGGCGCGTGCTGCTCTACTCCGATCAGCCTTTTGCGGACACTACCAATGTTCGGCTTGTGCCCGTTGAGCCGGTCCGGCTTGGATTGGGGACGCTGATCGACTCCGTCTATATCCAGTTGCTGGTGCACGAACTCGCCCTGCGCGCCGGCCTGGAACCCGGCAGCTTCCGGTTCGCGATGTCATGATCGACGAAGCCACAATCCAGCAAGCCGTGGAATTATTGCGGCAGGCGGCGCCAGGTGCCACTGTGATCGTCTTCGGTTCCTGCGCGCGTGGTGAGATTACCGAAGATAGCGACCTTGATGTCCTGGTCGTCGAGCCGAAGGTTACGTCACGCCTTGAAGAGATGGTGCGGCTGCGGGAGGTTTTGCGACCTTTGGGCATGCCAGCCGACGTCTTGGTCGCGAGTAAAGACACATTCGAGTACTGGGTCGACACCCCGAATACGATCTATCACGAGGTCGCACGCGAAGGGCGCGTCTTCCGTGCAGCACTCGCGTGAACGCTCCGAACTGCGGCTGTGCAAAGCGGTAACGGGCAGGCCAAAACTCCGCTGAGCTCACGATCGAATTCTCTCCGCGCGATGGCCGCCGAAAGCGTGGATGGTTCGGGTGCCCGCCATCACCTCACCCCCATGCCAGGTCCCCTTGGGGATGAAATGCTCTTCTCCGGCTTTCACCGGAACGCGCTTGTCATCGAAAATGAGTGTGTAGCAGCCCTGAACAACGATCATGTATTCGTCGTAATCGTGAGCGTGCGGGGTTGATGCCGCCGATTCACGACAAGTCCAGAAGGCCATCTGACTTCCATCCACGCCATCAAAAACATATCCTTCGACGCCAGGTGTGGCTTGACTGCTGGTGGCAATCCTGTTGGCGGGACTCTTCATGAAATCCGGAAAATCCTCCACGGCTCCTCCTCTCGCTTGGACGCGAGTCAACTGACTCGAGGGTAATCGAATGGTCGCAACCAACGGGGCACAGCGCAACCCCGAAGGGACTGGGGCGCGTTGAAGCCCAACGAACTCGCAAGCACGAGCTAACTGAGGTCGAACTGATGCGGCAGGGCAGGACTCAGTCCGTCTCTGGCAATGAGTCCTCGAATTCTTCTAGTGCCTGGAGAGCATGTTGGGTTTTCAATCTCAGAGTGTCGAGTTCGACATCGAGGTCGGGGAGAAGGTCCAAGTACGCCTCGCTTCCTCGGCGCAGCGGAACGAGCTTCTGGCGAATTCCCTGGACCCGACCATACCATTCATCGACTTCATCAAGAAGCCGCTCAACCGTGGAAAGACTGGGTGCGGTCTTAGTGGCCATACACTTACCAATTCCTTTCCAGCCGCCGAGTCAATTCTGCGACTTTCTCCTTCACCGCCTCGATCTCACCGCGCCAGTGTGCGATCAGCGCTTCGTCAGGATTGGCCTTGGCCAGTTCCGCACCAATCTTTCCCTCATGGCGCTCGATCATCCGGAGGCGTCCTGCGATCTTCTTTCGCAGGTCCTTGTTTCTTCCCATCTCAGATTGTCATTATAGCGGTTTTAGGCCGCTCCTGAAACGGCAGCCAGTAGGACCGAAATTACCTCCTGAACGGCTTCGCGCTGATGATCTTACCACCTTCTTCAATGGTGTAAGTTGAGTCGGCCTTGAGGCCACGAAGAGTGTCCTTCTGGCCGCTGGGCCAAGCGATTTCCACGCTATCAGCCTGAGTGGCTTTTTCCAGGCCAAATGTCAAGGTGAGTTCGCTCTGCGAGCAATAGCTCGAGCCGGAGTGAATGGTCTGCCAGTTGGTGATTCCCCCCGAGGTGACCCGGACCTGCGCACCGATGCCGTCGCGGTTCGAGCGCGTCCCCACGGTCCTTACGCGAATGGCGTTGTTGCGGCTCCCGCCCACGTTGCGGAAGAGGTACGCAGGCCCGCCGTTTGTCGTGATCAGAATATCCGGCGCGCCGTCGTTATCGATATCCGCGTAGGCAGCGCCCCGCGCCACCATGCGGTGCGTGAAGCCAAGTTGCTTTCCGACTTCCTGAAACTTGTCGTGGCCCTCGTCGTGGAACACCAAGGGAAGCTCGGAGTAAGTGACCTGTTGCTGGATACGTCCGATGTCCGGCTCGATGTGGCCGTTGGCGACGAACATATCCTGAAGGCCATCGAGGTCGTAATCGAAAAAGAAGAGGCCGAAAGAGAGCGAGAGCAGGCTGGCGCGGCCGACCGAGGAGGACGGCGCGATATCAATAAAGAAGCGGTTGCCCTCGTTGTGATAGAGGCCGAGCATCTGGTTGGAGAAATTGCCGATGGCCAGGCTGGGATAGCCGGAGTGATCGAAATCGTCCTCGTCGATTCCCATGGCGCCGCGCGCTACGCCATCTTCGCTGAAGGCAATGCCAGCCTGTATAGCCTGCTCGGTGAATGTGCCGTCGTGGTTGTTGCGGTAGAGTTTGTTGCGCTCGGTATCGTTTGAGACGGCGAGGTCCGGCCAGCCATCCATGTCGTAGTCAATCACCGCCACGCCCAACGACTTGCTCTTGGGATCGTAGATGCCCGATTTTTCCGTGACGTCTTCGAAGCGCCCGTTGCCAAGGTTATGGAAGAGACGGGGAGTGTCGCCTTTATAATCTTCCGGCGTGCAATAGGATTTGTGCTGGCCGTCGAGCGCGCAATAAAGGTCCTCCTTCTCGGACCACTTTACGTAGTTGGTCACGAAGAGATCCAGCTTGCCGTCCTTGTCGTAATCGAACCACGCGGCGCTGGCGCCAAAGCCGGTGTTGTTCACCCCGGCGGTCTTCGTGACGTCTTTGAACGTTCCGTTGCGCTCGTTGTGGAAGAGATGCGCCTCGCCGAGGCCGGTGATGTAAATATCGTCCCAGCCGTCGTTGTCGTAGTCACCCACCGCCACGCCCATGCCGTAGATCTCGACGTCCAGGCCTGCCTTGGCCGTTACGTCAGTGAACGTGCCGTTGCCGTTGTTGTGGTAGAGCTTCGGCGTCGCGCGCCGGATCTGGTGACCGGGAAAGTCTTTTCCGTTGATCAGCAGGATGTCAGGGTAGCCGTCGTTGTCGTAGTCAATGAACGCGCAGCCCGGTCCCATGGTCTCGGGCAGGAACTTCTTGCCGAAGGCGCCGTTGTAATGGGTGAAATTGATTCCGGCTTTTTGGGTGATGTCCTCGAAACGAATTGTCCCACTGCTTTCGTTGGGCGGAGCCTTGATAGCGCTTGCGGAGCTCGCGGTGAGCTTTAGTCTCACGGTGAAAACCAGGCTCGCCATACCGATGACCAGGAGGATGCCTGCGATTTTGGATTCTAGATTTTGGATTTTGGATTTGCGAGCCATCGCTCCCTTTTCCTAGGAACCGACCCCTCACCCGTCACGCTCCGGCTGATGAAAGCGCCGGAGCGCGACACCCTCTCCCCAAGGGAGAGGGCCTCCCATCAACAGGAGGAGAGGGTTGCTTTTCGAACTGCCCATCTGCCTATCTGCCCACTGCCGACCTGCCCCCCTGCTGCCCCAGCGCCACCGACACGTGTTCGTGAATGGGCTGCGCTTCGTTGTTGTCCTCGGGATGCGCGAGCTTGTAGGGGCCAGTGATGGCGCGCGAGGATTCATCCGCCTTGAAGCGCAGGTAGAGCTTTTCTTCCCGCGCGGCCTGCGTGTCGTCTCGCAAGCCGCGATAGCAGAGCATCAGGTCGTAATGGGCCTCGAGGTCTTCGGGATCGACCGCCAGGGTCTTTTCGAATTCCGCCACCGCATCCTGGTATTTGCGCTCCAGGAAAAGCATGCGGCCCATCTGGTTTCTCACCACCCGGTCGCGCGGGTACAAGGCGGAAGCTTTAGAGAATTCGTCGAAAGCGGCAGGGTAGTTGCCGTCAGCTTTGAAGGCAAGGCCGGCGAAGTAGTGCGCGCTGCCGAGCCGGGAATTCAGTTGGATGGCCTTTTCGAGCAGGGGCTTTGCCGCATCGGTGTTGCCCTCCTGCACGCGAGCGCGGGCCATGTTGACCCAGCCGTCAGCGTAACCGGGATCGAGCTTCGTTACGGTTTCAAAGGCTCGTTCCGCGCCTTTCAGATCGCCTTGCAGCAACAGCCCGATGCCATAGTCGTTCCAACGCTCGCGGTCCGCCGCATCCAGGCTCAATGATTCCGGGAAGGATGCAGTGCTCTTAGCCAGAACCGGAAGGGTGCAAGTGTCCCGCGCGATCTCGACGGTAGGCACATCCGGAATGGCTTTGAACTTCGCGGATACCTTGCGAAGGTCGCCTTGAAAAACCCAGCGGCCGTCGTCGTAGTTCTTGGTCACATCGGGATTGGGCTGGGCGGGATCACGGACACCCGCAAACGCCCACTGGGTATTCCACCAGGAGAACTTCCGGTAGTTGAGCTTGGCGGTGAGTGTGATCGAATCTCCGCAGTCCTCAGGGATCTTCATGCGGAAATGCACGGTGTCCGCAGCGCCGGGAGGTATCAAGTGCGCGTACATGGTGGCGCGCGTTGACCAGGCGTTCCGCTTGTTGATGGGGTTGCCGTGCGCGTCAATCTGGAGAGAGCGGTAGAAATGCGCGCCGGGTTCGACCGGGCCGTGGCCGTTGTCGGCAGCTTCACCACTCCAGAAAACGATCCTCCCTTGGTTGTCGCGGGCCTGAAGCTCCAGCCAGCAATCAAAAGCATCTACGGTGCCGCCCGGGAAGAAATGGCCCAGCTTGCGGGTTCGCACTACTACCTCCACGCGCACCGTGTCGCCGCGCCTCACTTGCACTGCCGCCCGCCCCAGCGGCGCCATCAGCCTGACAGGAGGAACGGCGCTCACTCCCGCCGCCGACAGGCCTGCGGAAGACTCTTCACCTACCGCAAACGTGCTCGCAAGCTGCGGCGCTTCTCCTCCGATTTTCCTCGTCGGGCCGGCGGGCCCAGTGGATTCCTCAGCCAGAGCAAAAATATCTACGCTTAAGGCGCCTTTCAGAAAGCTCTCCACCTGCTGGACCTGTTCCTGGTCGCCGTAAGAAGTGGGGATGGCCGTGTTGGCGGCCGCAAAGCGGTGCGAATGCACGAGGCCGTTGATGTTTCCGAAATCCTTGGAAGGAACCAGCGGCATGTGGCAGTCCGCGCATTGAGACGGCCGGGGCGGGTAATAGAACGACCTCGCGCCCTGCCCCGAAACCCCGCTGGCTTGCCAGTTGTCGTAATCGTTGAAGCCTCGAATCCAGCGGTAACTATTGACGGGCACATCCAGGTGGACCTTGTGGCAGGCGGAGCAGAACTCGGGAACCTGAGCGGGGTCCTTGTGGAAGGGCTTCAGAAACGCGTTGCGATGCGGCTTGGGATCGAGCTTCACGGCATAGTCGTGGATGAAATGGAGCAGGGGATTCTTGCTGGAGGCCAGGCGGTCAAGCGGCGGATAATCCATCACGAAACTGCCTTGGCCCATGGTGTCTTTCACCCTGGCGATGGAATGGCAGGACATGCATCCCAGGCCGTTCTGGCCTTCGCGTGTGTCCTCGACCTCGCGAATGGGATGCGTCTGCATCTTGTTGGCAAAGACGAGCGCATGGTCGTGACAGCCGCCGCACCAGAGCGAAGGCTTGACGCCGACCGTGTCCTGCATGTACTCGATGGCCTTGCGGTACCACTGGTTATTGAACGAGGCCATGTGGTGCATCGAGCTTTGCCACTGATTGTAGATGTCCGTATGACAGGGGCGGCAGGATTCGGAATCCATGAAGAACTGCGAGGTGATGGTTTTACCGTCGCTGGTGGTCGCAGAACTGGGGAAAAGCAGGCTGGATGCGCCTCCCCCTTCGTGATTCATGCTGAGCGGAGGGGTGGACGGGTTCTCGATCCTATAGCGCGGATCGGAGTGGGCGAAGTGGTAAATCGCTACGACTGCGTAAAACACACCCGCAGCCACGGCGACTCGCAGGCTCCAGCGCCACACGGATGGCAGGCCTTCAGGTTCGGGGCCGACACTCGCCCACATGCTGCCTCGAAAGCGGATGAGGAGAAAGAACAGGCCCGCGACCGCCATCCCCACGTGCGCGTATAGCGCCAGGCTGTGAGGCCGAGTCATGCCGACGAAAACAAGATTGAATCCGAAACCCGCTGCCAGCCCAAGCAGCCAGAGCCCGCCGCTTCCCCAAACCCCGGCGAAGGACCGTCGGTGCCGAGTCACGAAGGAAACGAATAGAATGCCGACGCCCAGTCCCAAAAGCGGGTGCAACAAGGCATTCGTCACATAGAATAGTGTGGGGGCGCCGAAGGCCGCGATGTAGGCTGCATTACAAATGAGGACAGCCGCAGACGCGGGAAGGAGCCATCCTCCCCGCGAGCGGCCAGGACGTTTGTTTTCCATTTCTCTTTCGATCTTGCCCTGATTTTGCCCAAGACCCGACGCAGCCTATAGCTTAGCAAGCCTTGCCCGCAGGATTCAACTGACCTCCGGCGGGCCGGAACCCTTTTTCTGTATTAGTCATACGCTTTCTTTGCATTACCAGCTCGCTTCGCCAGCCCTCTCCCTTGGGGGAGGGTGGCCTGCGGCGGCGTGGTCATCAGCCGTCGCAGGTCGGGTGAGGGGTTTCTCCCGCGCCAACGACGAGACCCCTCACCCGTCACGCCTCGGCTGGTGAAAGCGCCGAAGCGCGACGCCCTCTCCCCAAGGGAGAGGGCGTTCTATTGGCAGGGGGGCAGTACCTTGGTGCCAGTGACACTCGGTGTCCCTATATATAGGATTCGCATATATGAAGGAATGTGAAACCAACATTGGAAATCAAATCAAACGCGGCAGCGCGGAATTGGCCATACTTTCGGTGTTGGCCGACGGGCCGCTGCACGGCTACGAAATTGCCAAGCGCATCGAGCGCCAGACGCAAGGAACACTGCGCTTCAACCTCGCCTCGCTCTACCCGTTGCTTTATCGCATGGAACGACGCGGATGGCTGAAAGCGGCCTGGGACGAGCCTGCCGGGGGACGTCGCAGGCGCTATTACCGGCTGGAGGAAGCAGGGAAAAGCCGCCTGGTACCCCTTCGTGAAGAATGGCGACAGTTGTTTCAAGCCTTGGACAGCTTGGCGGGGGTGACGCATGCCTGATTGGCAAAGGCTTGCTCGCCGAAGGTTGACACCGCTGGCACTGGACTCCGCGCGGGAAGACGAGATCGTCGCTGAACTTGCCGGCCACCTGGAGGACCTTTACGCGGATATGGTTCGGCAAGGGACACCCGAAGAGGAAGCTGTCCAGTCTGCATTGAGCGCCGCCGCGGACTGGGATGAGCTTCGCCGCGAGATTCAACGCGCAACAAATGAGGAGATTATTATGAATTACCGTGTAAAGACCCTGTGGTTACCAGGAGCCTGCACGATCGCCCTTTCAGGCATCGTTCTTCGACTGCTCCAGATCCCGTCGGCGCCTGCGCCGCACGTTTTCTGGCTGCGGCAAGGCCCACCCCTCATCGTCTACTGGCAGTGGTTCGTGTGCCTTCCCTTGGTGGGTGCCGTCGGCGCGTATTGGTCCCGGCGGGCGGGAGGGAAACTCCTGGAGAGAGCCTTGGCGGTTTCGTTTCCTGTTTTGGGACCGATGGGCTTGCCAATGCTCATTCTTCCTTTCATGTTAATTTTCCGCTGGCTAGTCCACCGTGACGCCCTGCTTGTGCCGTCCGCGCTTGTCTTGCTGATTTGGGTTGTTCTTCCGGAGGCCGCGCTCCTGCTGGGAGCTTTGCCCTTCTTTAGAGCAGCAACCAGCGGATCTCACCCGGCCGCAACCTCGCCATGAGGAGAGGTTTCCGCCGTAGGGCCGAACGGCGTTCGGCCTTGGCGACGGGGCCTAACGGCGTTCGGCCTTGGCGACGGGGCCTAACGGCGTTCGGCCTTGGCGACGGGGCCTAACGGCGTTCGGCCTTGGCGACGGGGCCGAGCGCCGCTCGGCCCTACAGTCGATACGCCGCATGCGTCGCTCTACAACCGCCGCTCGACGGCTTGCTGAGCGAGGGTGAGCGCGGAGCGGACGGCGCCAAAGGTCTGGGCCTTGTCCTCAAGTGAGCTGAATTTGATAGGCGGGGCGTTCTCCTTGTAAATGTGCTGAACGATCTTATTGACAGTGGAAAGCATGAACTCCGGCGCACCCTTCGCGATGCCTCCCCCCAAGACAATCAAGTCGGTATCGAGAACGGAGATAATATTAACGATGCCGACGCCCAGCATAGTGAAGATTTTCTCCAGAACCGCGCGGGCGTTGGGGTCGCCGTTGCGGAACGCCTCAAACACAAAGTAGGCGTCGCGTTCCGCAGCGAGGCCGGATGCTGCTTGGACGGCCGTGGCGGGGAGAGCCTTCCGTCCCTCGGCGGCGATGCCCATTCCGGAAACATAGGTTTCAAAGTGGCCCGAATCGCCAAAGTCTTCCGCCCAGCGCGGCCAGTCGAGAACCATGTGGTAGACTTCGCCGGCGGAGCCGGTGCGGCCGCGACAAAGCTTGCCTTCCACAAACACGCCTGAGCCCGTTCCTGTGCCGATGGCGATGAACACAAAGCTGTCGACGCCTCGAGCGACGCCGCGCCAGTGCTCGCCGATGGCCGCCATGTTGGCGTCGTTTTCGAGGAAGACGGGCACCCGCAGCTTTTCCTCCAGCTCATGCCCCAGGTGGATGTCCTTCCACCCGGGCAGATTGTAAGCGAAAGCCACCACGCCGCGCTCCGCGTCGACAGGGCTCGGCACACCGATGGCCAGCGCGCGGAGGCGCCCGCCGGACTTCGCCGTGAGCGAGCGCGCACCCTCGACGATTTCACCAATCAATTTGTTCGGGCCATCCTCAGGGCGAATCTTTACGTTGGAATCTTCGAGTATCTTTCCGCAGAAATCCGCCAGCGCGAAGTGCACGTGGCTGCCGCCCAAGTCGATGCCGATGACCTGGCCGTAGTCCGGATTGATCCCGACCTTCGCGCGGCCGTCGCTGAAGACCAAGAGCCCTTTCTTGACCAGCGGACGGAGCTTGGCCACCACGGAGGCGGGGCGAATGCCAACCTCGCGGGCAAGTTGGGCGACGGAAGCCGTCTCGCGGTTTGTTATTTCCTGGAAAATCCGCTGCTCAGTGCTTTGTGGTTTGAACATATCAAGCCTCTTCGTCCTCGTCATTGCCGCGAAGATCGTTTTTCGTTGAGGCGATGGAGAGAGAATCCCAGACTTCAGATTCCAGATTCGAGACTCAAGACTTCAGATTCTTCGCGAGGATCAAGTCGGAATACGAATCTGCGACGATGTCCTTTGCTGTGATGCCGAACAGTTGCTGAAAGTGGCGCGCCTGGGATCTTATTTTCTTCACGTCACCCGTCCGCGAAATGGCTTCCACCTCGAGGAATTTGCCCAACTGCCGCACCCGGTCCAGATGGATTTTCACATTCTTCACGAAGTAAATTTCACGGCGCTTGTCCACCACGGCCAGGGTCGCGAGGGCGCGCGCCAGAATCGCCCGTAGCGAGTTCCGCCGCGGAAGCAGCATCATCTCCACGGCAGACTGGCGGGCGCGGCGAGCGTTGCTCCGCCGGTAGAAAATCAGGGCGTTCTCGATGCGCCCCTCCCGAACCTTCAGCCGCCCGGCGGGGACGCGAAAATAAGTGTCAACCTGGTGGTCCGTTCCGATGGAGCGCGCGTTCAGCGTCTTGAGCGCGTCGCGAACGCGCTGCTCGTCCTTGATTCGTGCTTTAAACTCGTAGTTAACTATTTTCATTGCGGGACGGAAGATTAACGGAATGTTACGCACGGATCAAGGCTTTTCAGCTCTGGGTCCTGTCCTGATTTGAACGCAGCGCTGGCCTTCAGCTCGGCAGACGCCCCGAGAGGTCGGGCGCGACGTGGAGGTCATTACACGTCGCAGCGTTTCGGCGCGAAGCCGCCATTACAGCCCGAGCTTGGCCAGGACCTCCGGCGGGCACCCCGCCCAGTCAGCCACCATGGTGTTTCCAAGGTAGGGCAGATCTTTCACGCCCATTTTGCTGGAGAAGAAACCGCTCACCACCAGGTCGCGCAGATGGCTGAAGAAGGCCACCACGTTTGCGTCCCGGGGGGCTGCCTTGGCTGGGTAAGCGATGCGGTCGAGGATCTGCTTCTGCTGCGTCTCGGAGCAGTCCGCGAAGTCGCGGTTGAAGAGGCGGTTGCACTCCAGATCCAGCCAGGTCAGGCCGCCCCGGATTTCCGCCAGAAGATCGCCGCGCCGCAGTTCGAGCCACGCGTCAAGGAATTCGGGGACGCCCGCCTGAGTGGCGCTGCCCGTGCGTTCGTCGGCGGGGATGATCAGATCGCTCAAAATGGAGACGGTCTTCCACTCGCGCTCGTCCAAAACTTTGCGGGTGTAAGTTGCCTCCGCCGGCGGCTGTGAAGAGTCCGGCGCGGCGAAGGGCGCGCGCTCCGTGCCCCCGGCGGATGAGAGGGGGACTAGGGCCGCGGCGGGGATGGCCGTCAAGGCCTTCAGCAGTGAACGCCGCCCAAGCGAACCTTCCGGACGATTGTTCTCTTCGTGATTCATAGTCTCCTCTACTGCTGCCGCAAGCCGGATCGCCTCGTGATTCCAACTGGGACCGGGCGGTAGCCGGACGCTCCGGATTTCGAATTTCAGATTCCAGATTTCAGATTCCAGGCGAATCGACAATCGCCAAGCGGCAATCGACAGACCCCGATCGACGAACCGCAATCGACAATCAAAAGCCGACGACCCGCAGGCGACGATCGGCAATCGGCAAATCGCAAGCAACAGTCAACAATCGACCATCACAAGTTCCGCTTTTTGACCTGGTCCGCAATGTATTCGCTGGTGCGCCAGGCTAAGGCCAGGATCGTAAGTGTCGGGTTTTTGTCCGCATTGCTCACGAAGGGCGCGGCGTCCGCGACGAACAGGTTCTTGCAATCCCAGGCCTGACAATAGGGATTCAGGACGGAAGCACCGGGGTCATTGCCCATTCTCGCGGTCCCCACTTCGTGAATGACTTCACCACCTTTGCTGATCCCCCACTGGGCCTCGGCGCCCGTGGATTCGATCACTTCGCCTCCCGCCTTGCGAATGATTTCCTGAAAAGTCTCCTGCATGTGGCGCGCTTGGAGGATTTCGTCGTTGCTCCACTTGAAGTGGAATTTCAGGACCGGGATGCCCCATTGGTCGACGACCTGATCGTCAATTTCGCAGTAACTATCCTGGTTGGGGATCATTTCACCGCGACCTGAAAAGCCCACAAACGCGCCGTATAACTTGCGGCATCCGCGCTTCAGCTCAAGGCCATAGCCGCCTCCCAGGAACCGCTCGGAATGAGCGAGGATGCCGGCCGAGGGCATCTCCCGCCCGCCGCCGAATTCGATGTGGTAGCCGCGCGCGAAGGGGAGTTCGTGCTTGAGTTGTTTTTCATAATTCCACCAGGGCACATACAGATGCATGCCGCCGGTACCGTCTTCGTTATGCGGTGGAAGCCCCATGAGAGCGGGGATGAAACCCGCGACATCAGAGCCCACGGTATCCATCAGGTATTTGCCTACCAGGCCGCTGGAGTTTGCCAGCCCCTTGGGGAATTGGCGAGGGCTCGAGTTCAGCAGCAGGCGGGCCGTTTCGCAGGCGCTGGCGGCGAGCACCACAATTCTGCCGCGCGCCTGCACCTCGCGCCGCGTTTTTTTGTCGATGTAGGAAACGCCGCTGGCCAGGCCCTCGGCGTCCACCAGCACCTCGCGCGCCATGGCGTCACAGCGAATCTCAAGATTCCCAGTCGCGAGGGCCGGAGGGAGCAGAACGGTCGGCGAGGAGAAATTCGAGAACGTGGCGCAGCTTCGGCCGCACTGCGCACAATAATGGCACGCGGGCCTGCCGTTCAGCGGCCGCGTCAGAATAGACAGCCGGGAAGGGATACAAGGGATGCCGAGCCCCCGGCAGGCCTTCTGAATCAGCAGTTCGTAACAGCGCGGCTTGGGCGGGGGGAGAAACTTTCCATCCGGCGTGTTTTCGAGATTCTCCGCGGACCCGAAAACGCCGATCAGTTCTTCCGTCTTGTCGTAGTAAGGCGCCAGATCGTCGTAGGTGATCGGCCAGTCGAACCCTTTGCCGTCCCGGGCGTAAGGCTTAAAGTCATAGGGTCCCATGCGCAGAGAAATGCGCCCCCAATGGTTCGTCCGGCCGCCCAACATCCGTGATCGCCACCACAGCCAGTCGCTGCCCGGGTCGTTCGTATAAGGTTCACCGTCAACCTGCCAGCCTCCCACCGAGGCCTGGTAAAAATCGAAAGGATGCGAAGGCGTGGAAGCGTTGTGGTAAGGGGCTTCGTAATCCCAGGCGAACATCTTTGACTGCTTGGCAGTGTCGTACCAGCTCCCCGCTTCGAGCAGGAGGCACTTGGCGCCCGCCTTGGAGAGGACATAGGCGGCCATCCCTCCCCCCGCACCGGAACCCACAATGATGACGTCGTAGACTTTGGGACTGGCGATGGTGTGTGGCACTATCGATGCAACCTCGAGGGGGTGACCGTAAGACAAGAAGTTTAGCACAGCGCGGCAGAGCCGCGATTACAAATTCCAGATTCAAAATTCAAAGGTGGGCTCGCGCCGTCCTTGCAAAATACTATAATCTTGGAGTGACGATGGAACCCCGGCTCGAGACGTGCTGGAACCTGACACCTCGCGAAGCGATGCAGCTTCAGGAAAGCTTGCGCGAGCGGGTGGAGATCGAGGACCACTTTGGCGAAATTCGTTACGTGGCGGGCGCGGATATGGCGTTCGATCCGGCGACGGATGTGGCATTCGGCGGGGTGATTGTTTATCGCCTGCCAGGATTGGAGGAAGTGGAGCGCCGCATGGCGCGTCGGAAGCTGCGCTTTCCGTACGTCCCGGGACTGCTTTCGTTCCGAGAGTGCCCTGTCCTCCTGGCAGCCTTTGCGAGGCTCAAGACCGAGCCGGACCTTATTCTTATCGATGGGCAGGGGTACGCTCACCCGCGGCGTCTGGGCATTGCATGCCACATCGGCATCCTCTTTGACAAACCGACGATTGGTTGCGCCAAATCGCGTCTGGTAGGCGAACACGACGAACCCGGTCTCGGTGCCGGCTCGACAGCTCCGTTGACGCTGGACGGCGAGCTTCTCGGCATGGTGTTGCGGACGCGGGACGGCGTGCGACCCATTTACGTCAGCGCGGGACACCGGGTTTCGCTCGATTCCGCCGTAGGCCTGGTGAAACGGTGCATGGATGGATTCCGCATACCCAAGCCTACGCGGGAGGCGGACCACTACGTGGGCGATCTGCGCCGTGCGTATCAGAAAACGCGCTGTCATTCTGAGCGAAGCGAAGAATCTCGCTCTGGTCCGTGATGAAGCGAGTACGAAGAGATCAGAGCGAGATTCTTCGCGGAGTTTACCCTGAGCACCCAGAGCGAGATCCTTCGCTTCGCTCAGGATGACAGCGAAGGGCTCAGGATGACAGGGTTTTCATGGTTTCCGGGTGCCCAGCCACACCTAAGTCAGAAAAGGGGAGTTGGCAGGGAAGCATTTTCAAGTCGTGCGAAATGCGGTAAGGTTAAGCGAGAGGCGGCTTTACGCCGATATCGGGCAAGATGTGATCCGCCCCATCTGGCGAGGCGGGCTCGCCGCCACCAAGGGCGTTCGGGAGCTTGAGATGGAAAATGGTGTGAGCGTTCAAACCAAAACGGCGGTAGTTCGCGAAAAGTCCCAATTGATGTCGGCCTCAGAGATCGACCGTACCGTGGTGCGCCTGGCGCACGAGATCCTGGAGCGCAACAACGGCTTGGACGGGCTGGTTCTGGTTGGGATCCGGCGCCGCGGAGTACCGATTGCTGAGCGATTGGCCCGGAAGATGACGGAGATTGAAAGGGCCGCGCCGCCGGTCGAGACGCTGGACATCACTCTTTACCGTGATGACCTCTCAAGCATCGATCAGAGGCCGGTCGTTCAGCCCGCCGCGCCGTTTTCCGTGGAGGCCAAGACCGCAATCCTTGTGGACGACGTCCTTTACACGGGCCGAACTACGCGCGCGGCGCTGGATGCCCTGCTGGAACACGGGCGGCCACGCCGCGTGGAGCTTTGCGTCTTGATCGACCGGGGACACCGGGAACTGCCCATCCAGGCGAATTATGTAGGCCGGGTCGTGCAGACAACCAACGACGAAATCATTGAAGTCCGGCTTCGCGAAGTGGACAACCAGGACCGCGTCATGCTTTGCGAGCGCGCTTAACGGAGAATGCCCTCCACAGATTTCGCGGATTTCACAGAGGCAGAAAGGCAGTGGCTAGTGGTCCGTGCCTAGTGCCCAGGAAGCGGCTTAAGAACTCATGCCGGCTGTCATCCTGAGCGCAGCGAAGGATCTCTGCAGTTCGCCTCGGCTGCTAATATCGTAGCGAGGGAGTGTTATGCAATATCCCGTTGGACCCGACGATGCGAAGCTGATTCAGGGACGCAGTAAGGGGCTGCAGGTGATGTGCGACTGCGGCTGCGTCAACTTCAACTATCTTGACCCGCAGGATCCCGTGTGGCGCTGCCGCAACTGCCAGCGCGTTTTGAGCTTCGACTTCCCCCGCCTGATGGAGAAAGTCCTGGCTTCTTCCACATCTGCGAAATCTGCGTAATCTGCGGATCATCAAGGAGTCAATCATGCCCTACGCAAAGCCTTCCCGGCGCTCCTGGGCGGAGCCCTGGAAGATCAAGATGGTGGAGCCCATCCGCATGACGACTCGCCAGGAGCGCGAGAGGTTCATCGTTGCGGCCGGCTACAACACTTTCCTGCTGCGCTCCGAGGATGTTTATATCGACCTGCTCACGGACAGCGGCACGAACGCCATGAGTGATATCCAGTGGGCGGGGCTAATGCGCGGCGATGAAGCCTACGCGGGCAGTCGCAATTTCTACCATCTCGCTGAGGCGGTAAGCAACTACTATGGATATAAGTACCTGGTCCCAACCCACCAGGGGCGCGGTGCTGAGCATATACTCTCCAAGATCATGATTGACCCGGGCGACTCTATCCCCGGCAATATGTACTTCACCACCACGCGCCTCCACCAGGAGTTAGCCGGCGGAACGTTTGTGGACGTCATCATCGACGAAGCGCACGACCCGGCGAGCGAGCATCCCTTCAAGGGCAACGTCGACTTGGCGAAGCTCGAAAAGCTCATCCACGAGGTGGGGGCAGGGACAATTCCTTACGTCTCTGTGGCGGGAACCGTGAATATGGCCGGGGGCCAGCCGCAATCCATGGCGAATATGCGCGCGCTCCGGGAACTCTGCGACCGGCATGGCATTCCCGTCGTGCTCGACGCCACGCGCGCTGTCGAAAACGCCTACTTCATCCAGCAGCGCGAGCCGGGCTACAGCTCAAAGCCCGTCGCTGAGATCCTGAAAGAGTACTGCTCCTACACCCAAAGCTGTACGATGAGCGCCAAGAAAGATGCGCTGGTGAACATCGGGGGCTGGCTGGCCACGAATGACGAGGGGCTATTCGAAGAAGCGCGCAACATGGTGGTGGTCTATGAAGGGCTACACACCTACGGCGGGCTGGCGGGCCGCGACATGGAAGCCATGGCCTGCGGTATCAAGGAAAGCGTTGAGGACGACCACATCCGCGCCCGGGTCGGCCAAGTCGAGTACCTGGGCCGGCACCTGCTGGATTGGAGCGTCCCCATCGTCAAGCCGATAGGCGGCCACGCGGTTTTCCTGGATGCCAGGGGCTTCTATCCGCAGATACCGCAAGAGCAATATCCAGCCCAGACGCTCGCCAGCAACATCTACGTCGATTCCGGCGTGCGCAGCATGGAGCGCGGCATCGTATCCGCTGGGCGGGATACCAAGACGGGCCAGGAGCACCACCCCCGCCTGGAGCTTGTGCGCGTCACCCTTCCGCGCCGCGTCTACACCCAGGCACATATGGATGTGGTGGCGGAGTCGATCCTGGAAGTCTACGAGCAGCGCGAACAGGCGCGCGGCTTGAAGATGGTCTACGAGCCGAAGTATTTGCGCTTCTTCCAGGCACGGTTTGAGAAGCTGGAATAGAATTCGCCATAAACCACGAGCCACCAACTAGATCCACCCCACGACTTTTCCCTCAAGTAATCGCGGGCCTTTGCCGATAAAAGATATGACCTCCTTGTACAGCGACCTCGGCCGGGTGCGTTGTGTCGGAAGAGAACGGCGAAGAGCCTGAATTCGAATCGGGAAAGGCTGAAGATCGAGTCCCCCAAGTAATAGTCTCAACAGCATGAGGTTGCGACTGTGAGTTACTTAATCTATTGCATCGTTGGCGGGCCCCTTCCGGCAGCCCTGGAAATCCCCGACGGCGTGGGGGGCCATCGTGTTTTCACTTCGAATTACAATGGCTTGGGCGCTGCGCTTTCCAAGCTCCCCGGGCCAGACCCGCCCTTCGATACGGCGAATCGTCTTGCCTATGAGCGCGTGGTCGAGTCATTTTACCGCCATCTGACCGTGGTTCCGCTCCCGTACGGGTGTCGGGTTGAGTGTCCCTACGACGCGGTGGTTCTGCTGCGGGAAAATGAGGACGCTTACCACGCGCTTCTCCGCGAGCTGGACGGATTTGCGGAAGTTGGCATTCAAGTTCAGCTCGGCGGCCCAGCCGCTGGGTCGGAAACGCCCCGGCGCCGGATTCTACCGGATTGGTTTCCACTTCGTCCACGCCCCTCCGGGGCCGCAGGTCTGGATATAAAGCCGGGCTCTGAGCGTCTCGCCGTGGCTCCAAACGTTTTGATTGAGAACCTCTGTGATTCACTGCACGGCTCCTTCGTCCGTCATAAAGTCGAGTTCCCTTCCTCCCGAAAGAGTCGTCTTCTGTCCCTCCATTTCCTGGTGCCGCGCGATTCCGTGGAAACGTTTCGCTCCGCAGCGCGACACCTGCCCACGAACCCCTCATTTCAGTTGCAATTGAGCGGTCCCTGGCCGCCCTACAGCTTTGTTGATGCGTTGCAGCCATAAGGAAAACGGATAACGCAGGGTCGAAAAACCCGGGTGGCGTATACGTCCCGCCGTACTTTGGCGGGATGTATGCGCCCTTTGAACAGGGGCGCAGACATGCCAAACTACGGCACGTCTGCGCCACCCGTGACTGTTTTTCATGGGATTTCGCGGGCCGAAGGCCCATGGGGGCAGACCCTGACGCGGCAAGTTGACGTTAGCCAGTGTTGCCTCGCGCCAGAAGTGATAAACTGCAACCCGTGGGCTTCGATAGGGCACTGACCGTCGAACTCCCGGAAGAACATGCACATCACTCTTAAAGATGAGGTTGTTCTGGTTACGGGTGGGTCCCGCGGGATCGGCGCGGCAACGGTCAGGGCATTTGTCGCGGCGGGCGCGGAGGTTGTTTTCAACTATCGGAGAGATAACCGCGCGGCCAAGCGAGTCATCGAAAGCTGTAGGAGCATGGAGGGCGAGGCCATTGCAGTTCGGTCCGATGTGGCGAGCATGGCCGGCGCCAGGAGGCTGGTTTCGGCAGCTCTGCGCCGTTTTGAAAGAGTGGATACCCTGGTGGCGAATGCGGGGATTTGGAATTACCAACCCGCGCCCATCGAGAGAATGACGGAGAAGCAGTGGGATGAAATGCTTGCCGTGAACCTCAAAGGCGTCTATACGCTGGTGCACGGCGTGGTTCCCGGCATGATCAGCCGGAAGCGCGGGAAAATCATCGTGGTCTCCTCGACGGCGGGGCAGCGCGGAGAGGCTTTTCACACCCACTATGCAGCCAGCAAGGGCGGCCTGATCAGCTTTGTCAAAGGGCTTTCGACAGAACTGGCGCGGCACGACATCCTGGTCAACTGCGTCGCTCCCGGTTGGGTGGAAACAGATATGAGCGCTGAGGTGATGAAAAACAGGCGTGAGTATGAGCAGGTCCTATCGGCCATTCCGCTTCGCCGTTTTGCTTCGCCGGAGGAGATTGCTTTGCCGATTCTTTTCTTGGCCTCACCCATGGCTACTTTCATTACCGGCGAAGTGCTGAATGTAAACGGCGGGAGCGTATTGTGCGGGTAACAAGATGGTTTGCAATGGGGCAGCTTGCTGCCGCTTACGCTCAGGTCAAAATAGTAGCGCCGACCTTCAGGCCGGGACAGAGCCTGCTGACCTAAAGGCCAGCGCTACGAGGAGAAGTGCTCCAGGGCGGCTTCGGCGGGGGGGCAGGGCGTTGTCATGACGAAACGATCGATCATCACTCTGACGACAGCAATGATTCTTCTGCTTATGGCCCCGGAGGGGATGGGACTGCGGGCCGGGCAAAATCCTGCCGCGGCTCCTTCGAATCCCGCGGCTTCGACTTCCACCCCACCTCCTTCCCGCATCGACCCTAAAGCCCAACAAATCCTCGATCGCGTCATACAGGTATTAGGCGGACCAGCCTTTCTGAAGGTAAAGAGATTGACCACTCGAGGCCGCATTTTTTCCATTCGGAACGAGGCCACTTCCGCCTACGCTCCTTTTGAGAGTTATGTTGAATATCCGGACAAGCGCCGCTTCAGCTACGGAAAGAGTAAGCCGGTTATCCTCATCAACAACGGCGACCAGGCTTGGGAATTGGACCAAATGGGCATGACTTCACAGTTGGAGGAGCAGGTGCGGCGCTGGAAAGTGTCCACTTACTATTCGCTGGAGAATCTTCTCCGTCTGCGCATTCACGAACCCGGGGTTCTCATTCAAGTGGGCGGCGTTGACTTCCTGGATAACGTCGCCACTCAGTCCCTGGACATGGTGGATGCGCAACAAACCGAGGTGAAGCTGGATCTCAACCGTCAGACTTTGGTGCCGGTTAGCGTCACTTATCGCGTCCACGACCCGAAGACAGGAGACTGGAACGACTTCGCGGACGTTTACAGCGAATACAAGAACATCGACGGTGTCATGACCCCCATGCACATTGCAAGGTTCATAGATGGGGACCGAGTCTCTGAAGTCTTTCGCAGCTTCGCCCACTATGATGACGAATACCCTGCAACTTATTTCCAGCCCGTACGCTAGGAGTTACATCTGTTATAATGACTTGCTGGGGCAGGCGTGAAGAATCAAATCCGAATGCGGCACACAACGATACTCTGCGTCCGGCGCGACGGACGGCTCGCCATGGGAGGCGACGGCCAGGTGACCATGGGCGAGAACATCGTCAAGCAAAAGGCCCGCAAGATCCGCCGTCTCTATAATGAGAAAGTGGTGGCGGGTTTCGCCGGAAGCACCGCCGATGCCCTGTCGTTGTTCTCCAGGTTTGAGCAGAAGCTGGAGGAGTATCATGGCAACCTCAGCCGCGCCGTGGTGGAACTGGCCAAAGAGTGGCGCACAGATCGCGCCCTGAGACATCTTGAGGCATTGCTCCTGGTTGCCGACGATAAGAACACCTACTTGTTAAGCGGCAACGGAGATGTGATCGAGCCTGACGACGGAATCGTGGCTATCGGCTCCGGCGGGCCTTTCGCGCTGGCTGCGGCGCGCGCCCTGGCGAAACACACCGGCATGACCGCCAAGGAGATCGTCGAGGAGGCCATGCGGCTGGCCGGGCAGATTTGTATCTTCACGAACGATCAGGTAACGATCGAAGAATTGTAGGAGCACGCCATGGCGTGCCCCTACGGTTGGGCGCTTTGACCACGGAATCTTATGGTTTTCTATTTGCCGGAGAGCATCGAGACCGCGACTTCACTCGACGAACTTACCCCCCGCCAGATCGTCACGGAATTGGATAAGTACGTGATCGGCCAGAATGAGGCCAAGCGATGCGTGGCCACGGCACTGCGCAATCGCATGCGACGGCAGAAGCTTCCCCCGGAGCAGGCGGAAGACATCCTTCCCAAGAACATCATCATGATTGGCCCCACCGGCGTGGGGAAGACCGAGATCGCGCGCCGCCTCGCTCGCCTGACGAATTCTCCTTTTCTTAAGGTGGAAGCCTCGCGTTTTACCGAAGTCGGTTACGTCGGCCGTGATGTCGAGTCGATGGTCCGCGACCTGGTGGAAATTGCGATTGACATGGTTCGGGAAGAGCGAGTCGACGAAGTCGCCGAAAAGGCCGAGCAGAACGCGGAGGAGCGCCTGCTGGACCTCCTGTTGCCTCCTCCGCCTTCCGTCAGGCCCCAGGAGAAGAACGGGAGCGAAGGGGAGGAACGCGCCGCCGCCCAGGAACAGTTCCGGCGCACGCGGGAGAAACTGCGTGCCCAGCTTCGGGAGGGAAAACTCGACGAACGGCAGGTGGATATTGAAGTGCGAGATCGTAGTTTCCCGGCGTTCGAAGTGATCTCTTCGCAGGGCATCGAAGAGATGGACATCAATATCAAAGACATTCTCCCGGGGCTCTTTGGTTCGCGGACCAAGAAGCGTCGCATGCGCGTCGTCGAAGCCATGGATTACCTGACCCAGGAGGAAGAGAACCGGTTGATCGACATGGATCAGGTCACTCGCGTGGCGGTGGAGCGCGCCGAACAATCGGGGATCATTTTTCTGGATGAAATCGACAAGATCGCCGGGCGCGAACGGGGCCACGGACCGGACGTGAGCCGGGAAGGAGTACAGCGCGATATCCTGCCCATCGTGGAGGGCACTACGGTCAACACCCGATACGGGATGGTGCGCACCGACCATATCCTCTTTGTTGCGGCCGGAGCCTTTCACGTGAGCAAGCCGTCCGATCTGATCCCTGAACTTCAAGGACGGTTTCCGATTCGCGTGGAGCTGCACTCGCTCACAACGGACGATTTTATCCGCATTTTGAAAGAACCTAAAAGCGCCTTGGTTAAACAGTATGCGGCCCTGCTGGAAACGGAGGGCATCAAGCTCTCTTTCACTGACGACGCGCTGGAGGAAATCTCCAAATTTGCGGCCGCCGTGAACGAACAGACAGAGAACATCGGGGCCCGCCGTTTGCACACGATTATGGAAAAGCTCCTGGACGAAGTCTCCTTCGAAGGGCCGGACTTGAAGAAGAAGACTGTCCGCGTTGATGCGGCTTACGTCCAGAAGCAATTGGCGGATATCGTCAAGAATCAAGACCTCAGCCGGTACATACTGTAACGAGAGCGAGATTCCTCGCTTCGCTCGGAATGACAAAAATCACAACGGGATTTCAGAACCTTGGGAAGCCGCCGCGCTCCCGTATCCCAATCTCGATCGTCGCCTCTTTTTTTGTCGCGCAAGTTGCCGGGGCGGTCTTCCTGCTGAGTTGCGGCGTGCAGGGGCCACCGCAACCGCCCCGGGTCGAGGTTCCGGAACGCATCGCCGATCTCTCCGTGCATCAAGTGGGGCAAAGACTCGAGATCCAGTTTACACTGCCTCAGCAGGCGCAGGACGGAGAACGGTTAACGAAACCTCTGGAGGTTGAGCTTCTCCGCGCCCAGCTCACTCCAGGCGCGAACCTGCCGAAGTCCCCACCCTTGGCCCTCTGGATCAGCCTTGAACCGAACCAATGGGCTCGCTACGCCAACGAGCGAAGAGTCACCTACCCCGCCGCACTTTCAGAAGTCGAATTCCAGAGCTGGCGAGGACACGATGCGATCATTGCTGTCCGCACGCTCACGCGCGGCATACGCCACCGCCCCGTGGAGAGCGAGGTCTCCAATCTCGCCCGGCTTCGAGTGCTGGACGTGTCCCGCCCCGTGGAGCATCTGGAAAGTAAGACCACGGAGAATGCGATTGTGCTGGGGTGGCAGCCGCCGGCCAAAACGCTGGAAGGCCTTGAGGTCAAGTTTCTTGACGGATATCGCGTTTACAGAAGCACCACGGGAAAGCCGGGATCGTTCCAGTTGGTAGGCGAAAATAACGAGCCGTCCTATCTGGACAGTGACTTTGAATTCGGACGAGCCTACTCCTACGAGGTTGGAGCAGTGTTCAAGGATGGCGGGACCACCGCCGAGAGCGAGCCCTCGCAACCCCACCAAGTGGTCCCGCGCGATATCTTTCCTCCCGCGCGCCCCACGGGATTAACGGGTTTGTACACGAACGGCGCGGTGGAATTGGTTTGGGATGCCAATACAGAGAAGGATCTGGCCGGTTATGACGTCTACCGGCACGAAAACGGCGAGCAACCCAAGAGGCTGAATAAAGCACTGTTGCCAACTCCCATCCTCCGCGACACCAGCGTGCAGCCGGGCCGCAAGTACTTTTATCAAGTGACCGCAGTTGACCTTTCGAATAATGAGAGCCGGCCTTGCCCGGAAGTCGAAGTTGAAACGGAAAACTAGCAGGCTGAAAGCACAAGGCTGACGGCAGAAGAAACCCGATGTTTGAGGTCTATTTCGGATTCCCGTCGTTCCTTCTTTCGTGGGGTTTTGAAATTTGGAATCTGAAATTTGGAATGTCGCCGGTTTCTTCGGCGTGTCCACTGCAATGAAGAACCACACAGAAAGTCATAATCGCCGGCGTGCCGAGGAGCCAATCGGGCTCGAGGCAAGTTCCCGCTTCCTCCCGGTCTTTGTTTGGCTGGCGGCTTTCGCCGTCCTTTTGCTTCTTCATTACCCGTTGCTCCGCTTGCCCTATTATTGGGACGAGGCGGGATATTACATCCCCGCGGCAACGGATTTCTTCCGTTCCTGGCGGCTCGTTCCCGAGAGCACCCTTCTCACGGGACACACCCCACTGGTGATCATCTACCTGGCTTTTGCCTGGCGGGCGTTTGGGTTCTCGCCGCTGGTTACACGCACGGCGATGATGGCTCCGGCGGCGGGCACGCTAGCCTGCGTTTACGGGCTCGCGCGCCGTGTAGCCAACCGGGAAGTCGCTTTCTGGTGCGCATTGCTGCTGGCGCTTTCTCCCCTGTTTTTCGCGCAGAGCACACTGGCTCATCTCGATCTTGCGGTGGGATTCTTCACTCTACTGGCCCTCGCGGCCCTGCTTGACGATCGTCCCGCGAGGTTCGCGCTCGCCTGCACAGCGGCCGTTCTGAGCAAAGAAACCGCCGTTGTTCTGCTGCCTGCCGCCGGGATCTTCGTTTGGTGGCAGCGCAGGCGATCGACTGGTTACTCGGTCCGACGCTGGTGGATTGCCGCTCTTGTTCCCCTTGCCGCGCTGATGGCGTGGGCGGCCTTCTACCACCATGTCACCGGGGGCTGGACCGGTAACCGCGAATACCTGCGCTATAACCTCTATGCCACCCTGAATCCGATTCGAGTGCTATTGACGCTGCTCCGTCGCCTCTATCAAACCTTCGTGGGCGGATTCAATTGGGTTCTGACCGCCGGCGCCATGGCGGGAATTCTGTGGACCAGGAAGAACAATCCTGCCGTGGTCCGCGCGAGGGCGGGAATGGGTCCGACAGCGATCGAAACCTCTGTCATTCCCGCGAAAGCGGGAATCCTCTCCTTCTTTTTTCTTGCCGGTTTGCTCAGCGTGGTATATCTGCTGATGCTCAGCGCGGTGGGTGGCGCCGTCTTGCCTCGTTACCTGCTGCCCATCTTCCCCCCGCTGGTCTTGGCCGCTGTGTTCCTGATCTGGCGCCTGCCGAGGCGGATGGCCCGGTCGATTATGGTCTTCACCGCCGGCTGCTTTGTTTGGGCCTGGTTTTTGAATCCACCTAACCCATTTCCTTTTGAGGATAATCTGGCCTACGCAGACTTCATTCATTTGCACCAGCAAGCCGCACGGCTTCTCGAGGATCAAGCGTGTAAAGGGCGGATCCTGACCGCCTGGCCCGCAACTGACGAACTGGTGCACCCGCTGCTGGGCTATGTTCTCCAGCCGCTCACGGTGGTTCCTGTGCAGGATTTCACTCGCCATGATTTCGACAGCGTCTCCGCCGAGTCGTTCGATTGTGTATATCTTTACTCTCGCCACTGGGAGCCTTCGAACAACTGGTTGAATCGCCCCATCTGGCTGCAAAGGCTTCAACAGAGCTACTTTGAATATCAACCCCAAATCACCGAGAATGAACTTGCGACCAGATATCACCTGCGCTTGCTGGCGGGGTTTGAAAGGCGGGGCCAATGGGTGAGGATTTACGCTAGAATTAACCCATGAAGTCCTACGCGATTCGAGTCATCGAACCAGAAGAGCGGAAGAGGGGTAATTGAAAAATGGGTCTCGTCTTTGTTGAAGGGACCGTAACGGGTCCGACTGGGAAACAAGCCACCCTAAAATTCCTGGTCGACAGCGGCGCGACATACACACTGCTGCCCCGAAAGGCGTGGCGCGCAATCGGTCTGAAGCCGGTAGACTCGATCAAGCTAAGCTTGGCGGATGGCACAACGCTGGAGCGCAAGGTATCAGAGTGCCGCATTGCGATTCCCCAGGGGGAACGGTCTACCCCCGCGCTCCTGGGGAAAAAGGGTGACGAGGCACTGCTGGGCGCGGTAACACTCGACGAGCTACGCCTGGTCCTGAACCCCTTCACCCGGCAGTTGCAACCCATGCGGATGATGCTCGCGTAGGCGGAGAACAGGCAATGGTTGGCGTGGTCATTTGGGTCTAGCGCCTACCGATAGGCCGGCAAATGCCGGCCCAAACGGGCAACGCAAAAAACCCGTTACGAGCACGACGTCCAACAACGTTACGAGCAGGCGTTGACACGCTGAAGTCGTGTGCTATACTGGAACCTGCTAGGGTCGCGAGGGGCTCTAGAGCCTTCCAGTGTGGCTTCCCTTTTGCCGAGTCACTAACGCGGGTTCGAGTGAAGCTTCAAACTCGCCATCCTATAATTATCAAACTGACAATCATTGAGGGCTTGTGGAAGCAGCGAATTGCAAGAAAGAGCTAATGATCGAGATTCCCGTGGATGTAGTTCGGCGCGAGGCCGAATCCATGATCGCACAGTATGCGCGCAAAGCGCGAGTCCCGGGTTTTCGCCCCGGCCATGCCCCAGCCTCAGTGGTCCGGGACCGCTTTCGGGACGAAATTCGCAGCGACGTGGTGCAAGCGCTGGTCCCCAAATACTTCGAGGACGCGGTGAAGGAGCAGAAATGGTCGGTAGTGGGGCGTCCTCGCTTCGAGGATCTTCGCTTCGAGGACGACAAGCCTCTGGCGTGCAAAGCCACGTTCGAGGTAATGCCGGAATTCGAACTCCAGCAGTACAAGGGGCTGGAAGTCGAGGAAGAGACGCCCCAGGTTGCCGAGGCCGACATCGATCGGGCGGTCGAGGGGGTTCGGGATCAGGCCGCCACTTTCGAAGATATTCCGGACCAGCCGGCGACGGATGGGGATTACCTGACGGTGAATTATCAGGGCTATGATGTCAAGGCGCCTGCGACCCGCCTGCCGGAAGAGCGCGACGTAACACTCGAGTTAGCTGGCCGGGGAACCCGCCCTGCATTCAATGAGAACCTGCGGGGGGTCCTGCCGGGCGAAACACGCGAGTTCGACGTCACCTACCCGGAGGATTATCGCCAAAAATGGCTGGCCGGGAAAACCTACCGTCACCGTGTTGAGGTTCAAAGCATCAAACATAAGGTGGTTCCTGCTGCGGATGACGAACTAGCGAAGTCCGTAAGCGAGTTCTCCACCCTGGGGGAGCTTCGGGCCAAGTTGGCCAGCGATCTCACGGAACGCGCCAAACACAAGTCTGAGATGGCGGCCAAACAGGCGCTGGTGGAGCAGCTTCTTCGGTTACACGAATTCGCGGTGCCGGAAATTATGGTAGAAGCCCAACTCGAGCACAAACTCGAACGCCTGCTGAGGCAGCTTTTCGCTCAAGGCATTGATCCCCGCCAGGCTTCGGTAGACTGGCACAAGCTGCGCGAGGAGTCCCGGCCGGACGCCGAGAAGGAAGTCCGGGCTTCCCTGCTGCTGAGCAAGATTGCCGAGGCGGAAGGGTTGGAGGTTTCTGAGGAAGAGGTCGATGAAGTGATCCGGGGGATGGCTCAAGAGGCGCACGAACCACCAGCCACCCTCAAGACCCGCTTGACACGCGAAGGCGAGTTGGATACTCTTAAATCTACTCGCCGCAACCAGAAGGCTATTGATTTCATCTACCGCAACGCCAAAATCACTCGCAAAAGTGACTAGGTTTTGGAAACAGCAGGGAGTTTCCGCAACGAAAAAGGCGATGACCAGCCAGCCAAATATGACTCTGATTCCAATGGTTGTCGAGCAGACTAACCGCGGGGAGCGCGCTTACGATATTTATTCCCGCTTGCTCAAGGACAATATTATTTTCATAGGGACGGCAATCGATGACAACGTGGCGAATCTGGTGACCGCCCAACTGCTCTTTCTGGAAGCCGAGGATCCGGAACGAGACGTTTCGCTGTATATCAATTCGCCGGGCGGCGTGGTCACCGCCGGGATGGCGATCTATGACACGATCCAATTCATCCGTCCCGACGTGGCCACCATTTGTATTGGCCAGGCGGCCAGCGTAGCGGCTCTGCTGCTGGCTTCGGGGACTCCCGGGAAACGCTTTGCCCTCCCCAATTCCCGCCTGCTCATTCACCAACCCACCATGGGCGGTCTCTCGGGACAAGCCACAGACATCGATATCCACGCTCGCGAAATCCTGCGCATTCGCGCCAGCCTCAATGAAATCATGGCGAAGCACACAGGACAGCCGATCGAGAAGATCGAGCGCGACGTGGAGCGCGATTTTTGGATGAGCGCCCAGCAAGCTCGCGAGTACGGCATCATCGATGAAATTATCTATAAGCACAAGTAGCCTGCTGCCATGACCACGAAACGCCCAAACTCCGAGGAAACGCTCCACTGTTCCTTCTGCCGGAAGAACCAGGACGCGGTGGGGAAACTGATTTCTTCGCCGGGTGATTTTCCGCGCGCCTACATCTGCGACGAGTGCGTGGCCGTGTGCAACTCGATTCTAGAAGAGAAGCGGAGCGAGGAGCTTCCCACCACTCAGGGCAAGCCTCCCAAGCCGCCGGATATCAAAGCTTTTCTCGACCAGTACGTGGTGGGGCAGGAAAAAGCCAAGAAAAAACTCGCCGTGGCCGTTTACAACCACTACAAGCGCAATATCCTGACCCGTGTACGCAGCGAGGTGGAGCTCACCAAGTCCAATATCTTGTTGATCGGCCCTACGGGGACCGGCAAGACCCTTCTCGCCCAGACCCTGGCCCGCGTTTTAGACGTCCCCTTCGCCATTGCGGATGCGACGACCTTGACGGAGGCCGGCTATGTGGGCGAAGACGTGGAGAACGTGATTCTGAAGCTCCTCCAGAATGCCGGGGGCGACGTTCAGCGGGCCCAGCAGGGCATCGTCTACATCGACGAAATCGACAAAATCTCGAAGAAGGACGAGAACCTCTCCATTACTCGGGACGTCTCAGGCGAGGGGGTGCAGCAAGCCTTATTGAAGATTCTGGAAGGGACGATCGCCAACGTGCCGCCTCAGGGGGGGCGCAAACATCCCCACCAGGAATGCACGCCGGTTGATACCACCAACATCCTATTCATTTGCGGAGGTGCTTTCGTAGGGCTGGAAAAGATCATCGAACATCGCATGGGAAAGAAAACGATGGGCTTTCGTGGGGATAACACGAGCGAATTCCCAACGCAGGAGCGACGAAATGTCGAGATCCTCGAACAAATGCAGCCTTCCGACCTGATCCGCTACGGCTTAATTCCTGAATTTGTGGGACGCCTGGCGGTGGTCAGCGTGCTCAACGATCTGGATGTGCCGGCCCTGATCGAGATACTGGTACGGCCTAAGAACGCCCTAGTCCGTCAGTACCAGAGACTGTTCGAGTTCGAGAATGTTAAGCTGCGATTTACGGAAGGCTCGTTGAAAGCGATCGCGACCCAGGCTATCGAAAGGAAGGTGGGCGCTCGCGGACTGAGAATGATCCTCGAGGATTTGATGTTAGACCTGATGTACCACCTGCCGAGCCAACGGAAGTTGCGTGAGTTTGTGGTGACCGAGGAGATGGTCCAAAACCACGAAATAAGCTTTACTTCGACGTTCCTCGAGAAGGCAGGTTAATGGAAAATCCTATGTTTTCAGGCCGCGAAAAGAGTGAAACTCGTTCATTGCCGATGATGCCCATCCGGGATGTGGTCATCTTTCCTCACATGATGACTCCGTTCGTGGTGGGGAGGGAAGCTTCAATCCGCGCTCTGGAAGAAGCGCTGGCGGGCGACAAGAGGATTTTTCTGGCCACTCAGCACGATCCCTCGGTTGACGATCCCAAACCCAACGAGATTTACCAGGTTGGCACTGTGGCCAACATCGTGCAGAGCCTGAAACTGCCGGACGGCAATATCAAAGTGCTGGTGGAAGGAATTGACCGGGGTAGAATCCTGAAGATCTCGAACGAAGACGGTTCCTTCCGGGTCAGCATCCAAACGAAGGTCTTCCGCACGGTAACGACGCCCAGTCTCGAGCAACTCGTCCAGAGGGTCACGTCGCTCTTCGAGCAGTACGTCAAGCTTTCCCAGAGCCTCAACTACGACACCATGATTGCCGCGATCAAGGTGGACGAGATCGGCAAGTTTACCGACACCATCGCTGCCAATCTGAACGTGAGCGTCGAGGAAAAGCAGGAACTTCTGGAAATCTTCGACCCCGTCGACCGTCTCACTCGCCTGGCGGATATCCTGGATGTGGAAATCGAAAAGCTCAACGTTGACCGCACCATTCAAGGGCGGGTCAAACGCCAGATGGAGCGAGCCCAGCGCGAGTATTACCTCAACGAAAAGATCAAGGCCATCCAAAAAGAGTTGGGGCGCAACGAAAAGAGCGAACTCGACGAGCTTAAGAAGAAAATTGAAACCGCCGGCATGACCAAGGATGCCCTCGAGCACGCCATGGCCGAGCTCAAGCGCCTGGAAATGATGCCTCCCATGTCGGCGGAGTCAACGGTCTCGCGGAATTACCTCGACTGGCTGCTGGCTGTTCCCTGGAAGAAGAAATCCAAAGAAATCCGCGATATCAGCCGCGCGCAGAGAGTCCTCGAAGAAGATCACTACGGGCTCGAGAAGATCAAGGAGCGCATCCTGGAGTTCCTGGCGGTGCGACAGCTTGTAAAGAACCCGCGCGGCTCCATCCTGTGCTTTGTAGGACCTCCGGGAGTGGGCAAGACTTCCTTGGGGCGGTCCATCGCCCGCGCCACGGGACGCAAATTCGTTCGCTTGTCTCTGGGTGGAGTTCGTGACGAAGCGGAAATCCGCGGCCACCGCCGGACTTATATCGGCGCCCTCCCCGGCCAGATCATCCAGATGATGAAGAAGGCCGGCATGGTCAATCCGGTTTTCCTTCTCGACGAAGTCGATAAGATGAGCATGGATTTCCGCGGCGATCCTTCCGCGGCCCTGCTCGAGGTGCTCGACCCGGAGCAGAACAACACGTTTATGGACCATTACCTGGACGTGGAATATGACCTCTCGAAGGTCTTCTTTATTACCACGGCCAACGTTGTTCACACCATTCCCCAGCCCCTTCAGGATCGGATGGAAATCCTGCGTCTGGAGGGATATACTGAGCCCGAAAAGCTGGAGATTGCCAAGCGCTTTCTGGTTCGGAAGCAACGTGAGGCAACGGGCCTGAGCGCCGGGAATATGACCCTTCCCGACGAAGCTATTGTGCACATCATCCGGCACTATACGCGTGAGGCAGGGGTCCGGAACCTGGAGCGCGAAATTGCCAACGTCTGCCGCAAAGTGGCCCGTAAGGTCGTGAAAGAAGGCAAGCATCTCCAGATCACTCTGCGGCCGGAAGATCTGGCGGAGTATCTGGGAGTTATAAAGTTCCGCGACACCAAAGCCGAAGAGCACAACGAGATCGGACTGGCTACGGGACTGGCTTGGACGGAAGTGGGCGGCCAAATCCTCAACATCGAAGTGACCCTGATGCAAGGCAAGGGTAAACTCCTCTTGACCGGCAAGCTGGGCGACGTGATGCAGGAATCCGCTCAGGCCGCCATGAGCTACGTGCGCTCCCGCGCTAGCCAATTGGGACTCCATCCCGATTTCTATCGCCACTTGGATATCCACGTTCACATCCCGGAGGGTGCAATTCCTAAGGACGGGCCTTCGGCCGGAATCACCCTTGCCACCGCCGTGGCCAGCGCCCTAACCAAGATCGCGGTGCGACGTGACGTGGCCATGACCGGCGAAATCACCTTGCGCGGCAAGGTTCTACCCATCGGCGGCGTGAAAGAGAAGCTCCTCGCCGCACACCGCGCCGGCAGCCGCACCGTGATCCTGCCCCGCGACAACGAAAAGGATCTGGCGGACATTCCAGTGGCGATCCAACAGGAATTGAGCCTGCGGTTCGTGGAAAGCATGGATGAGGTCTTGGACCTGGCGTTGGAAAGGAAGATCGAGGCTCCGCCAGTCCTGGTTCCTGAGGCCGAAACTCCGGTTGTATTGGAGCCGCCGAACCTTGAAACGGATCGCGGGTCGCTGACCAATTAGCGGCTTGGCGAGGATTACATGGCGGGGACTTCGGTTCGCCGCCCCCTGATGGATAAGTGAGAACTGAGAAACCTGTGGGAGGGAATGCGCATCTAAGCTTCTGGTATACGTGCTCTTTCCATCGAGCACAAACCAGGATGGGTTGCCCCTTACAGATCTAGCTTGCAAGACCACGGCTCCACGTGAGTAGTTCTTCACCGCATCTCGTGCCGCTCCTGTATTACCGCCAATGACTATTCGTTCTCTTGGAACGGACTGGAAACTCAAAGAGCGGTCGAGCTCGAAATCACTGGCGTACAGATCCCAGGTCTAGAAATGATGTCCTATTCTGAGCGTAGCGCAGACCTCTGGGTCGGCAAGTGCCTCGACGGATCGGGGCGCTACAACTCAAAGCGGGACAGTACCGATTTAGAAATCCACTTAAAATAGAGAGAAAAGTCATGCCTGCAAAGAAACAAGAAGTAAAACCACCGGAAGAAACCCAGGAAGAAAAGATCACAGAACTGCAAGAAGGCGAAGTCCTCGATATCGCCAAACTGAAGGAAATGAACATCAGCAC
>JBEKMN010000029.1:0-72541 GCA_050008495.1 Terriglobia bacterium
AGTTTGGCCAAGCCAAAGTCCAGGACCTTCGCCTGGCCACGTATCGTGACAAAGATGTTCGCTGGCTTGATGTCCCGATGGACGATGCCCTTGGCGTGGGCGGCGTCCAGCGCATCGGCGATCTGGATCGCGAGGTCCAGCAGTTCGTCCGTCTTGAGCGGCTTTCCCGCAATGCGATCCTTGAGCGTCCCGCCCTCCAGATACTGCATCACGATGAAGGGCTGACCCTCTTGCTCACCAATGTCATAAACCGTGCAGATGTTGGGGTGGTCGAGCGCGGAGGCGGCTTGGGCCTCGCGCTGGAACCTTTCCAGAGCTTGCCGGTCCCTAGAGAGCTCTTCCGGCAGGAACTTCAAGGCGACGGTGCGTTTGAGCTTGGTGTCCGCCGCCTTGTACACCACGCCCATGCCCCCGCCGCCCAACTTCTCCAGGATGCGATAGTGGCCGACGGTACGGTCAAGCATGGGAGGAGACCTGCTTTCAGGCAAAATGTTAGACTGCGTGTGCAGACAAGTCAACGCCACGTACGGAGGTCCATCCGAATGGGGTTCCTGGAGCGGGGTCGGGGAAGCACCGCCTACAGCAGAACCTCTCGCTGCGGGTCAGCCGCGAAGTGGGCCCGCAGCACTTTAGAGTTTCCCTAACCTAACCCTCCCGCAAACCTGACGGGCGCTGTGGGTTTCGCATTGGACTGGGAATGAAAAGTCGGAAATCACGAACTTATTGGGGTCGAACAGCAATGTCTTGAGAACTGGTGGTTAAGGTCGGCTCGACTGCAAGAGTCGGAAATTACCGGCTTAGAATCGCTTGCAATCACTGCAGAAGAAGATTAGAGTTTCAGAAAAGAAAAAGTTGACAAGGGATGCTATTGTGATAAAGAAGAGCATACCGGTTCTCATCCTGTGGACAGCTTATTTCTTGACCATGCTCCTGATGCTGGCGATTCACGCCAGCGCGCAGATGCGGGTTGTCGCGGTCGGGGATTCGCACGGCGCCTATCCCGAGTTTGTCACCATTTTGCAGCGAGTCGGACTGATCGATGGCAATCGTCAATGGATCGGCGGTTCAAGCGTTTTGGTGCAGACCGGCGACGTTATCGATCGCGGGAAACAATCCCGCGAGTGCCTGGACCTGCTGATGGATTTAGAGCGCCAGGCGCCGAAACAGAACGGACGTGTGATTCCACTGCTGGGCAATCATGAAGTCATGAACATCATGGGCGATCTGCGCTACGTCGTGGCTGAGGATTATCGAGCCTTCGCGACGGAGCAGTCGGAAAAAAGGCGTGAGGAGGCTTACCGGGATTACACGAGTTTTCTCGCCAGCCACAGCGCTCATCACCATGCGGCGTATTCCGACGACGATGCTGGACGCCAGAAGTGGATGGCGGACCATCCGCCGGGCTTTTTTGAGCGCCATGACGCCTTCGAGGCGCAGGGCCTGTATGGGCGCTGGATCCGCAGTCACGCCGCGGCGGTGCAAGTGGGTGACGCGCTGTTTCTGCATGGGGGCCTGAATCCCGCAATCCCCTTCAAGAACGTCAAGGAATTGAACGACCGCGTTCGCTCCGAGATTGACCGCTTCGATTCGCTTTGGCAGTCGCTGTGCGATAAGAAGATTATTTGGCGTTACATGAAGCTGGAAGAAGCCCTGCGGCAGGTCCAGGAGGAGTGGACGTGGATTCAGGCGCGCGGCCAGGTCGAGGACCGTGAAGCCGTGCAGCAAATGCAGGAACTGTCCCGGCTTCAGAATTGGCTGATTGTTTCTCCCGACGGCCCGCTGTGGTACCGCGGCTTGGCTTTGGAGCCGGAGGAAACGTTGAAGCGCCCTCTGGAAGCCATGCTGGCACGGCTGATGGTGCGGTACATCGTAGCCGCCCATACGGTGCGGCCCAAGTTCGATATTGCGTCTCGCTTCGACAATCATGTCTTCCTGATTGATACTGGGATGAATAAACAGGTTTACGGCGGCCGAGGCTCGGCGTTGGAGTTCCGCGATGGAAGCGTCACCGCCTATTACACAGATGGAGAGCCGCAGATCCTGGTGGCGCCAGCGGGCGGAGCGACTGCCCCACCGTCCGGCCACGATAATACTGGCGGCAAACCGCAGCCATGATCACCCACATGCAGAGAATATTTAGCATGCGCCGCGACGAAGTGGGCCCGGCGTCGCTGCTGTTCTTCTACCTATTCCTAATCATTGGCGCCTACATCATGGGCAAATCGGTGGGCGACGCCTTGTTCCTGGCCGTCTACCCCAAACACCTGCCTTACGCAATGATCGGCGCGGCCCTACTCATCACCCCTTTTATTCTGGTTTATATCCGACTTTCGCACCGGTTGCCGTTGGAGCTGCTAGTCATTGGCACGCTACTGTTTTTTGCTCTGTCCTTCTGTACGTTCTGGTGGGAGACGCGCCATCAGGCGCGGTGGGTGTACCTGCTAGTTTACATCTGGGTGTACGCTATCGGCGCGATGGGCCCCATGATGGGATGGACGCTGGCCAACTACCTCCTGACGACGCGCGAGGCCAGACGAGTCTTCGGCTTCATCCAGTTGGGAGCAATTCTTGGCGTGCCCTTTGTCGCCTTCTTCACGGCCGACGCGACCCAGCACGGCCGTTTACAACCTAAGACGTTGCTTCTGGGGGTGGCCGCACTGCTAGGGCTTTGTGCGCTGCTGGTTAAGCTGCTGTTCCGGCAGGCGAAGCATCGGCTGAGTGCCCTGAGTCTTGCCCCCGTGGCTGGCCAGGACACACCCAGGAACTTCAGCCAGAGTTTGAGACTGATCCGCAACTCCCGCTACTTGCTCTTGCTCACCGCACTGATCACTGTCGGGTGTCTCGCCACTAGCATCCTTGATTATCAGTTCAAGCTTATCGGTAAGGCTGCTTACGGCGCTAATACGGCAGGACTTACCGCTTATTTCGGCCGCTTTTATGGTTATATGGGGCTGGCAACGTTTGTGTTCCAAATCGGCCTGGCCGCGCCGCTGCTGCGCGCCTTCGGGATCCGTGTCACCCTTTTCGTGCTTCCGGTTGCACTCATGGGGAGCAGCTTGGGCGTGCTTTTTGCCCCGACGCTGCTTATGGGGGGCATTCTGAGAGGAACCCATTACATCCTCCGTTACTCACTGGACAAATCTTCGACCGAGCTGCTCTATTTGCCGGTGGCCGCCGAGGTCAAGAGCCAAGTCAAATCCTTCATCGACACTTTCGTGTGGCGGTCGGCGGACGGCATCGCGGGCCTTTCGCTCCTCTTCTTCGCCGGCTTTTTGAAGTTCAGCCCCGCGCGGGTCAGTCTGGTCAACCTGGTTATTCTGGGGGGTTGGGTCGCCATCGCCTATGGTGTGCGCCGCGAGTATCTGAATGTCCTGCGGTCGGCAATCGAACGCCGGACCCTGGATCCGGAACGAACCGCCGCTTCGGTGCTGGACTCGACCACTATGGAGGTTCTGGCGCAGGCCGTGAAGGGGGGTGGGGAGCAGCAACTTCTCTACGGTCTGAGCCTATTCGAAATGGGACGCCAACCGGGGTTTCATCCTGTGCTGCGCCGGATGCTGGCCCATCCTTCGCCTGCGGTCCGCCAGCGGGCCCTGCGCTTGCTCAACGACGCTGGCGACTTGGAGATCCTGCCTCAGGTCGAAAAGCTGCTGGCCGACGAAAGCCTCGAGGTCCGCACCGAGGCGCTACACTACCTGGCGGTTCACGCAGGGCGCGATCCCCTCACACTTCTTAGTACGGAGCATGATTTCCCCGATTACGGACTTCAGGGTGCTGTGGTGGGTTTCTTGGCGCGCACCGGGGAGCCGGAGTACTTGGCGGCGACAGAGCTCATCCTGCGAGGCATGCTCGCACGCGACGGCCCCGATGCCGCGCGCTCGCGCGCTGAGGCGGCGAGGGTATTGGGCGTAATTCCCCCGCCCTGCGGGTTGCACACCGAGTTGTTAAAGCTGTTGCAGGATGACGATCTTGAGGTATTGGAGCAGGCCCTCCTGAGCGCAGCCAAAATTCAGGGCAGCGAGTTCCTCCCTCGGGTCATTGAGAAGCTGGGAGAGCCGCGCTTGAGGGGGACGGCGCGCGCCGCACTGGTCCAGTACGGCCCCCGGGCGGTGCACACGCTCCGGGACTACCTGAACGACGCCACTGTGCCGCTGCCCATCCGCAAGCAGATTCCGAAAGTGCTGGCCCGCATCCCCAGTTCCGATTCAGTCACCGCGTTGGCCGAAAGCCTGATCCAAAGCGATCCGGGAGTGCGCTTCGATGTGCTGAAGGCGCTGAACAAACTTCGTTCCAGAGATCCCGGCTTGGCGCCGCCGCGTTCCGATGTGGAAGACATGCTAAACGCTGAGCTTATGGGCTACTATCGCTCTTTCCAGATTCTGGCTGCGATTGACCCGAATGCCGGTAGCGCGGTTCCCGGACTGCGCTCACGGGGCGGCGAGTCGGTGCTGACGCGAGCCCTGCGCGAACGCATGGCCTACGAACTCGAGCGCATCTTCCGCCTCCTGGCTTTGCTCTATCCGCCACGCGACGTCCATAATGCTTTCCTCGGTTTGACCATGGGCACGTCACAACGCCAGGCCAATGCCCAGGAAGTATTGGAACACCTTCTCAAGCCGGATCTTTACCGGCGGCTTGTCCATGGGCTCGACTCGGAGATTCCCTTGCGAGAGAAGGTGAACTTCGCCGGCCGCCTCTGCGGTTCCAGCGTGAAATCCAGGAACGAAGCGCTGCGCATTCTGCTGCACTCCAAGGACGGCTGGATATCCGCCTGCGCTCTTTATGCGGTTGGCGAAGAGCGCCTGACGGAATTGAACGATGAGGTAAGCCAGGTGCCACACGCCGCCGACCCGCTGTTGGAGGAGACTTGGCAGTGGGCCACTGCGCGTTTGAAAGCCGCGACCCCGGCTTAGGATCTTATATGCTTACGGTAATGGAAAAAGTCGCCGTCCTGCAGACTGTCGAGGCTTTTCGGGCTGTCCCCACGCAAAGCCTTGCCCGCGTTGCGGCCATCGCCCAGGAAGTTGATTACCAGGCGCGTGAGGCGCTCTACAGCGATAACGAGGCCGCTGACAGCATGTTTGTTCTGTTGGAGGGAGAGGTCGTCCTGCTGCGCCCGGGACAGGAAGAAAAAAAACTGGGGCCGGGCCAGGTGGCTGGTCTTCTGGCACTTCTGGCCGGCGATTCCGAACCTGAATCGGCCATGGCCACGCAGCTTGTGCGCGCCTTGCGTCTCGACCAGGAAGATTTTTACGACGCGATGGCCGAGGACTTCAACCTGACACGCGGCATCCTGCAGGCGGTCGTGAGATGGGCGGCTGGCACACGATGATCGGTACCGCTCGATACATCAATAAAGAACTGCCCCTTCACCCTTCTGGGCTACGAGCTTTTGGAAGATGTCGACGATTTTATCCCGCCGCGCCATCAACGCTTTGACTTCTCCCTTTTGCAGATGTGGCCGGGTCCTCGCGTAGACCTCATCAGATTTCAGCTCCTTCAACTTCTGCAGCAATTGCCGGTCGCACATCACCAGATCTTTGGGGTCGAGTGGAGTGTTATACTGTCGAAACGCGCGGCTAAAGTCGATTCGCCAGATCTTCCAATCTTCGGTGACGAGCACATTCGTGAGGTTTGTATCGGTATCACAAATAAGCTCGTCGAACACTCGGATCTTGTACATCTGTTTATTCCACGCATCCGGGTCCGGCGGACGCACACCCTGTTCGTGTCGCATGACCTCATCCCACTTCCACGGAATCCACCAGCTTAAGGAGCCAGTCTGGCCATTGTACTTCCGCTCGACATAGGGCGGAACCATGTCGTTCATTCCGAGCATTCGAGCCAGTTCGTAGCCTGCGATATTGTAATGGTAGGAATCGACGAAGTTGTATTCGGTGTGACCGTCGGAGAACTCCTTCTTAAATGTGTGTTCGTCCACAGGCTGAAAGGAAGCGTTATGGGTAATGGTTCCGTCGGTCAGGGTTAACTTCAAGGTGCCCGTGATGCCCTTCTTGGAACCCTTGCTGGCAATTACCTTGGCATGGAGCAGAAAATCTATCTTCTGCTCGTCCGTGAGGTTGGGCTCATCTTTTAGACTAGACTGTCCGAAGGCGGAAATCCCGCCCCAGAGGCAGAGGCACACGAACACCCTCAAAGCCGACGAGTGAGTCGTTTTCAGCATAAAACACCTTCCTTCGTTCCTTCTTGCAGGCGTGTCGTACTGCCCCCCGGCCGCGATCAAGAAACACCCCCCCGTGAGCCCGATCGACGCACCTGAGACTGCCGGTGACGATCCACGCTGATAATGCCCTGTATGGCGCAAAGTGTGCCTCACTGACCGCCCTGCCGCGATGAAGTGACGCCCCTGCGCCAGCCCGATCGGCCTATCTGTGACTGGGCTCTAAGGATGTATTCGCAGATCAATTCGGGTGGCGGTGTACGCCCCTTTTTCGTCGGCCTTGCCCAGGCAGATTACCCGTTCCTCCTGTTTGAAGTCGCTGTGGTCCTCAACCTTTTTGTTGAGCTTTGACCACAACGTCGAACTGTCCCAGTGGATTCTCTTGACTACGCCCGCCGAGTTGCGAACGTCCATAAACATGTTATCGTTGTCGACCCTCACAATGTGGCCGTCCCAACGGACTAGTTTTGCGCTTGCGGCCGGTTTCTCCTGCCCGTTGACAACCGTGTTGTGGGACGCAAGTCCTACCACCGCAATTGCGGCGAACAGCAAAATGACCATCACTTTTCTCATGGTAATCTCCCTTGATCGCGCCTCCAAATGGTGCGCTTTTGATCTGGTAAGTTTCCGAGTGATACTCGCGGTACGGGCCAAGTATAGAATCGCTAATCACGGAAGTAAAGCACTTTTTGGCACCTTTGGGGAAGTTCAGACGAGGCGAAGGTCGCGACTGAAAGCTCGTGTCGATCGTCGAATTTGGAATATGCCAGCAGCGCGCCCGGTGCTTACGGCGGAAAGTTCATGCGGCGCAGCAGGTCCTGGAAGCGCGGGTCGGAGCGGAGGGGATCGAGGCGAGGATCCGACTTCAAGTAACACATCTCACTGTCATGCACCTTGTAAGCTCTTTCCAGCCATTCGCAGGCTCGACCGTTTTCACCGAGACCGGCATAGACGGCGGCTACCTCGAAGGTCCCCACACGATTCTTTGCTGTGCGGTCGACGAGTTTCTGGATTGCTGCTTGCGCCGCGGCCTTGTCGCCCATGCGCGCGTAAGTATTGCCCAGCTCGCCCAGTCTTATCGGGCCGGCTGGAAGCTGTAGAAACTCCCCAGCGCTTTCTCGTACAGGCCCTTTTCCCGGTACACCGATGCCAACTCATCATGCGGTGACAGTTGTGGGCTTATTTCCTGTGCTTTCTGAAATTGGGGCAGCGCCTCATCGTAACGCCGGTCGGAGTAGTATGCCAACCCCAACATCAAGTACGGGCTTGCGGAGAGAGGGTTGATCTCCAGTGCGCGCCTCGCTTCCGCGATGGATTCTTGGTCTCGCCCCAGCAAACGGAAATACCGGCTATACGTGTGGTGAGCAAGCTCGGAGTTTGGATTGAGTTCAAGGGCGAGATTTAACTCGCGTTCGGCGCCTGCCCAATCCCAGTCGCCCCTGTAAAGGGCATCGGCAAGCGCCACTTCGCTCCGCAAGGCTAGTACGTCGCGCAGGTCTCGCTCATAGCTCCGTGCCCACAGATGACGCTCGGGCATGGCCCCAATCAACTGGGCGGTGACCCGAGCCCTGTCCCCCGAGCGGAGCACCGAGCCTTCGATCAGCGCGTCCACTTTCAGCTCCTGGGCAATCTGGGTCAGCGGCTTGTCGCTACCCTTGCAGTGCATGACGGATTGACGCGAAATGACGCGCAGGGCGCTTATCTGCCCCACTTCCGAAATCAAAGCCTCGGTCATGCCATCGGCGAAGTATTCCTGGTCCTTATCACCTGAGAGGTTCGCCAGTGGCAGCACGGCGAGGGATTGGATTTGTGGGGGCGGTTCGCGAACCGCGCCTACGCTCCGTAAGACACGGTCCCGCAGGCCAGCAACATTCAGGCCAATGAGCAATGCAACCACCACGAGCAGCGCCGTCGCCCTAGCCACAGCGGGCCGCCACCTTCGCAGGGGCAACTCATGAATTGCCCCTACAGCGGGCGAGACGCCCGCGCTCCGGACGGATTCTCTGTCGCGCTCCACCCGCTGCAGGTCGGTGCGCAGGTCCGCGGCGCTCTGATAGCGCAGCTTGCGGTCTTTCTCCAGCGCCCGGTTGATGATTTCTTCCAACTTCGGGGGCAACTGGGGATTTAGTCGCAGAGGTGAGGTGGGGGCTTCGTGCAGAATGGCATCAAAAATCGCCGCCGAAGTGTTGCCGGGAAAGGGTATACGGCCCGTCGCCATTTCGTACAGCACCGCGCCGAAGCTGAACAGGTCCGCCCGTGCGTCGAGTTCTTCTCCACTCGCCTGCTCCGGTGACATGTAGGCAACCGTTCCCATCACCTCGCCGGGGCGTGTGAGATGCAGGGTAGTCGGGTACGCGGTCAATCGGCACTCCTGCCTGAAGCAAGGCCACTGCAAACGTGTCGCGAAATCGGTGCGCGTATCCATCGGATATCTTTGCTTCCTCGGATGCGCCCTTAGCGGAGTGGACTTCACTCTAATACACGCCTGCCACCCTGCTGGGTCTGTCTCCGTCCCGCTGAGGCCTGTCCCGCTGAGCTAACGACAAGCTTATAAACTGTTCGACGGTTTCGAGCGCCTCCCTTTCGTCCACTCCCGACAGCGTTTGTCGGATGGCGGGTTGAATCGGCGTGTCTTCCGGAAGAACTGCGAGCGCCGGATAACGCGCGCGCTTTGGGGTCGAGCGCTTCCACGCTTACCTGGGTGGCACGCAGCAAAAGTGATTTTGCGTTCGGGCAAAATATTAACGAACCACAGGCGACCATTAGAGGCGGCGCCCGAAGACAAAGGCCAAATGAATAACGCTGCGGCGGAGTTTAACTGTATTTATTAAATATTCCTAAAACTAGCCGATTTACCTTGACAAAAAACGGTTAAGTGCCCTATCCTGGTTGAGAGGATGAGCCCATCCACTCTCACCTTCCGGGCTGCCTGAATCAAATCAGGCAATCTGCAGGCGGGCCTCCCAGACGAGATTTATTCAGGTACTCATGCAGGTCCGCAGTGTTTACTTACGTCTACGACCCCATCCTGCGGAGGAGTTCATAGGTACCACTGGATGGGATCGCCCTAGAGTTGTGGCCGTCGGATACTGAAGCGGAGAGTTCGCAAAGGAGGGCATTATGTCGGTACGAAACGGCGACAAAGCCAGATTCGGCCGGTTACGAAAGCACAGGATTCTGCTGCGGAAGCGCCTCCGAGAAATACGCGATGCAATGGGCAGTAAAACAACGGCTACAGCCATTGTCGCGTCCGAGCATGACGGCACATCTTCGCGGTCACTCAAGCCAATAGGGTGAGGACGTCGGGAAGGTTGAGGTTCGAGAGGCGGAACAAACCTTGCAATCGCTCAAATCGCTGGAAAGAGCCCGGCAAGCAAATAACCTCAACTTCCGCCCTTCGCCTCTAGCCACGGCTGGAAGGATCGGCACTGCCGGCAGAGGAAAAACCTGTTGCCGGCCGACGGACCCGAAAGGAGGTCCCATGAAGGAAAAAATCTCAGCGCTCCTGTTGCACCAGTCCACGGAATCGCAGCGCCTGCTGAAACAGTCTCTGGAAGGGCGGTCGATCAAAGTCAATTGGCTGAAAACCTGCAGAGAGGCCTTGCCGCTGCTCCGCGAGGCTGATCCACCGCATCTGGTTTTCACGGAAGCGCTGCTTCCTGACGGCAACTGGGCGGACGTCGTCAAGCTGGCGCTTGGGGCCTTGAAGCCCGTAAAGGTCATTGTGGTGTCGCGCCTCGCCGATCTCAAACTCTATGCGGACACGATGGTGGGTGGGGCATTTGACTTCATTGTGCCTCCCATGTCGAGCGATGAACTCGCTCACGTCCTGGCGTGTGCCATGGAGAATGTTTTGAATTTGCGACGAACGCAGGCCATGGCGGTGGCCGCATAGCCCAGCCGGCCATCGCGGATGGCACAAGAACCCCTCAGCGCCCTCCGGAGTAACGGAAGGCGGGGGTTGTAGAATCCAGCAATCGTGTTCGAGGAGGCTTTTATGCAGGTACTCGCGGAAGGCCAGTTCGTCAGGCACGCTCAGTACGGTCTCGGCGCGGTGACACAATCGGACGCGGAGCGCACTTCCATCGACTTCCACCTCCACGGAATCAAGAAATTTGTCACCCGGCTCATGACTGTCGAACTTACCGACGAAGCTCCTCCGCCCAAACCCCGTCCCGCGCGTCGCAAGAAGCTCTCAACCCAGATTTCTCCGTTCACGATAGCCGTCATTGGGAAGTGAGCGAGGTGGGGCGGCGCCCTAGTGGGACAAGAGGGTGCGCCCGGCCTGGCGGATCAATCTTGAGGCGCCGACTCGGAGGGTTCGGCCGCGCTTGCTATCAAGGCTTCGCCGCCCGCGGGGTGGGTGCCATCGGCGAGAAGCTCTTTCTGCCGACGGCTGGCAAGTTTTCTCTGGGTGCGGCGTTCGGCCTTCTCGCGCTGCTTTTCCAATCGTTTCATTTCCTTCCGACGCTTCTCGGGGGTAGTGGCCATCAAGTCTCCTTGGAAATACGAGTGTACGCTGACAATATTCCCAACGCATCGGTTGGGACTACCAGCGGGGCTCACGCGGCTGGCGTGCGGATTCGCTGTAGTCCTCATTTGAGAATCTACCCTGCTTTGGCCCTGCACCGCTACTGTTGCGGGTGGGGGGTCGCTCCGCTCTGGGACGCGCTTCGTTCACTTTAAGGTTGCGGCCGCCAAACAACTTTCCTTCAAGGCCGGCAATCGCCTTGGCCGCTTCTTCATCGTTGGGCATTTCGACGAAAGCAAACCCGCGGGCCCGGCCAGTTTCCCGGTCCTTCGCAATTTGGACCCGTTTAACTTCCCCGAACCCTTTGAACAGCGTGGTCAAATCGCTTTCCGTCGTCTGGAAGCTCAAATTACCAACAAAAAGGCTTTTCATTTCTCTCCTTGGCCTAATATACATTCCCGGAGGCGCCGGGTTTTGAGGGCCCGTGCGGCCTCCCTGCTTTCTTAGCAAGCGTCTTGGAGGAAGACCCGAAAATGCCTCGACCGCAACGGATGGCGGAGTTTCCGCAGCGCCTTGGCTTCGATCTGGCGGATCCGCTCGCGAGTAACGGCAAAGACTCGGCCGACTTCCTCGAGAGTGCGTTCGGTGCCATCGTCCAGGCCAAACCGCATGCGGATTATGGCTTCCTCGCGGGTGGTGAGCGTCTTCAACATGGCAGCCATCCGCTCCTTCAGGTTGAGTTTGATGGCCGCGTCGGACGGCGAAACCAGAGCTTTGTCCTCGATCAAGTCGCCCAGGTCCGACTCGCCGTCCTTCCCAATGGGCGTCTCCAAAGACATGGTCCGCTGAGCAACCCTCTTGGTGCTGCGCACTTTCTCGACGCTGACCTCCAGGCGCCGGGCGATCTCCTCCTGGGTAGGCTCTCGGCCTAGTTCCTGGACGAGCTGTTGGGTGGTGCGGCTCTGTTTGATGATGGCGGCGGACATGTGCACCGGCACTCGAATCGTGCGCCCCTTATCGGCGATGGCGCGTGAGACCGCCTGACGAATCCACCAGGTGGCATAGGTGGAAAACTTGTAGCCGCGCCGCCACTCGAATTTGTCGGCCCCCCTCATCAGGCCAATGTTGCCTTCTTGGATCAAGTCAAGAATCTCCAGACCGCGGTAGGCATACTTCTTGGCGATGGACACCACCAGGCGAAGGTTGGCCTCGGTCAACTGCTTCTTGGCTCGTTCGGCTTCGGCCTCGCCGCGCAGGATCAGAGCCAGCGAACGCTTCGCGGCCGTGAGCCCGATCCGGCTCGATTCGTCTATTTCCTTTAGCTGGGAGCGACGCGAACGCCGATCCTTGCGCGAAGTGGCGAGCTGGCCGGGCGCGGCGCCCGCGCACGGCACAAACCGGACCGTCCCTCTCTCCAAGGAATGAATCCGCTCGACCTGGCGCCGCAACTTCTCAACCAGGCGCTTCTTTTCGAGCGGGTGCAACCCCATCGAGCGAGCCAGTTGCGACATCTCAACCCGCGTCCGCGACAATTGGCGCCGCGCCCGGAGACGAGCGCGTTGCTTTGAACCCGCGAGGTTGCTTAGCCGAGCGGCCTGCTGAAGTCCTGCACCGTAGAGTCGCTTAATCTTGTCGATAATCCAGAGCGTCTGGCGGGTCTTCTTGGCGATTTCTTCTGCCGTCACATGTTCCTCATCGAAATGGACGACCTCTCTAATCGAACGTGTACCGTTGCGCAACTCCCTACCCATTTCGATCAGCTCTTCGAGGACAAGCGGAGAACGAGAGACGGTCTTGAGCACCAGCGCATGGCCGCGCTCCATGCGCTTGGCGAGCGCCACCTCCTCCTCCCGCTTGAGCAGTCGCACACTTCCCATCTCGCGAAGATAGAGCAGGACGGGATCGCTGGTCTTGTCCGGAAAGGATGCCGTGTCGTTGAGTTCAGGCTCTTCAACGTGAACGGAATCTTCTCCCGCCTCGCTTTCCCCGTGTTCAGCAACCCCCGGCAAACCGCTTGCAGGCATCGCTACAGGAGCGTCTTCGTAGATGCGGAGGTCGTGGCCCTCGAAGGCGGAGAACAGCCCGCCGACCTCCGCGGCGGTGCGCGTCTCGCCGGGCACAACTTCGTTCACCTCGTCAAACAGGACATAGCCCCGTTCCTTGCCCATGTTGATGAGCCCGCGAAGCCGGTCTTCCTGTTCCTGAAGTACAGGCGACAAAGTTTCCTCCCCTAAACGAACAAGAGCCTCAAAGGCGGAGACTCCACGCTACGCATAATGTCTGCCAACCTGAACGGCGCCGCCACACCCTGTTCAGCAGCCTGTTACGATGCGAGCTGAGTCTTGGAACGGTCAGCATGTTGCGGAAGGTCTGCGGACTCCGGCGCGCCCGCTACTTGCAAAACCGGACCTCGAAAATGCAAGGGATCGCGAAGATTTTGCAATTCACGGTAGTAGTAGAGCGGAGTGGGGTGTCTCCCCCTAAATCTTAGAGCCTTCAAGAACTCGGTTTCTGCTTCGGTGGCCCCACCACTGAGGGATGTATCGTGTAGGAATTCCTTCAGCCCCCGCTCCTCCTCGCCGGCAATTTCGGGTTGTTCAACGAATGCAAACCTCCTGATGTGCCGGGGGGCCATCCTGCGGTTCAATACAATTTCAAGGCTAAAATTCGCAAGGTCAATATCCCAAGATTCGATCAGGGGATCCAGGAAAGAGGTGCAATGCTCACTCGACACATTGAATACGTCCGTATCCAGGAATTCGAGAATCGACACCCGCATCTCCTCGTAACTTCGATCACTAACCCTTACGACCAAGCGGAGCCAGCTCTCGCTCTCCAGTTCTTGCTTGGTAACTCCCTTGACAACATCCACAAGTTTTTGCGTGACCAGAAGTTCAAGTTCACCGAAAGGTTGATGTTCGAAAATCATCCTGACTTGCTTCTGTTTGTCAAGTTTGCACTTACGAAGGACCAATTCGCGAACTTCTTTGAACAAAGGTGCGGGTGGATCGGCCAGTTTCCGCTTCAACTCTTCCTGGCGCTGCAACTCAACCAGCTTCGTGAGCTCTCCGTGCCGGAACTTCAAGAATTCTTCGATCTTGCCGTAGATATCTGTCCGCTCAGGGGCGGGAGGGGCTTTTCTCCTCGTAAGTAACTGCGAAATATAAGACTCCGTGACATGGGCAGCAACCGCCAAATCTCTCTGCTCGTGTCCTAGTTGCTCAAGCCGCTGTCGGATGATGAAAGGCAGATCCATGCAAACTATCCCCCCCGGTTAACTTAGAGAAGTTCATTACGATTCGACTCTAAAAGATTCGCATAATTATCTTGACAAGTAAAGTAAATTCACCCATGATGGTTAACGAGAGGAGCCTCTCTTAGCCACGCCCTTATTCTCCCGAACTAAGTCTGGTTATCTCATGCTGCAGCTCGGTTCGATCAACACCGCCGAGTTGCCCTCGTTTGAGTTTGGTGAATGCGAAACGACCTTCAGCAAGAGGGAACGAGGGTTTCAATGGTGGTTAGACTCTTGAGAACCAATCACAGGGCGCGAACCGAGTCCCGCTGAAGGATTCTGGCGTGTGCATTCAATATGTGGGCTTCGATACTGCTATCGGTTCTTGCATTTATATCTTTCATGTGATTGATGCGCCCCATGAGGTACACGATTTCACTGTCAAATCGAAGCCGAGGCGTTTCGGCCGGATTGTCTAGGCCCTCAAGATGGTCCGGGCATCTCTTCTGCGCGCCTGGTCAGGGAATTACGAGGGCAAACCTCTGAATCGCGCACTGCGGACTGCCCGAGCATCGGGGAACGGGACATCAAGGATTACTTGAAGGAGCACAATCCGAAAAAGCCTCAGGCAAAGAAGTGAAGGAGGGCCGTGTCGTGCCGCTGGCCGGCAGGCCGGAAGATTAGTGGTGGCGGAGATGAACCCATTTGACGTTCTGTGTGACCCGCCGAAGGCTGCCATCGTCGCACAACAGGCTTCGGGATCTTCATCCCCGGAGCGCCTCGGGCATCGTCCCGGGGAACTATAACCTGAAGTACAACCTAACGGAGCAGGCCCCAAAGGCCGTTCCACCTTGGAGGAACAGAGAGAAACATGGCAACTAAACTTTTCGTAGGTAATTTACCCCATAGCGCTACCGATGCGACGCTCGGCGAGTTTGTAACCGGCGCGGGCTTTCAAGTGGCCTCGGCGGTGGTGGTTCGCGACAAGATGACAGGGACGCCACGAGGCTTCGGCTTTGTCGAACTCGGCGAGGGCGAAGACATTCAGAAGGCAATCGCAGGGCTGAATGGAAAGTCCCTCGAGGGCCGTCCCTTGACCGTCAATGAAGCTCGGCCGCCGCGCACGGACTTCTCGCGCCCCCGCGGTGGTGGTGGTGGTGGTCGCGGTGGCTTCGGCGGCCGCCGGCGAGATTATTAAAGCCGGAACCCTCCGGCAAGACGAGTCGGCGGGTTTCTGAAGGACCATCGATTGTTCTTTGTGGCGGATCCCCCAGGGTGGAAATCCCTCCGGCGGGTAATGCCGGACGGACCCGTCCGGACCTGGACGGTGAGAAACGCCCGAACGATGAGGAATTATCATTGAATTAAGGAAAGTACTTCCGCCGGCATTCCAAGCTGCGAAGGCGCTCTGCGCGCGAACGAGCCATCCTGAAGAGCTTACGGAGTCCAAGGCCGGGCTTCTTTCGGGCGAGCGGCAGTGGCAGATTTGGCGCGGGGGCCTCGCCAGGCCGATTCTCGCCGTCCGGCAGACGGCGAGAGCTTCTGTCTTTCCCAGGAAGAGCATGGAATCATGGCCTTGATTGTGCCGGGATATTCAAACAACGACATGGCGCATCACTTTTCACTACGCCGAAGCACGATCCCTCGTCGCATTGTTCGGATACTGGTCAAAGTCGGCCTTCGCAACAAGATTGAACTCGTGTTCTTCATAATGACCCGCCAGCTCTCTGCGGGAGCGCAACCTTAACACTCCTCCAGCTCCGCATGGCATGATTTTACGCGACTCGCCCTCCGGCGATTGGCAGAGTGGCGACGAGCGTGGGGTGGAGGAGTGAAACCTGCTCGATCCTGCGACCCGTCCGCGCATTACTCCCAGCGTGACCGCTCAGGCCCCGCATTGAATGGTTCCAGAAGGTAGATACCCCAGACGCGGAGCTGTACCCAGAATTGTGGTGACTTTAGCCGGGGATTGATCTAGCATAAGGCGTTAGTAAGAGTGCTGATGGCGAACACAGTCCGCCAGGCAGTACCTGGTTGTTACAAAAGACCACTTATTCTTGATACGAGGTGACTGCTTTGACGGGCGGAAGGAGGACGGTCGTGGCGCGGAAGAAAAGCCAGCCGGCTGATTGGGAGTCCCTGCTCACTGAGGTGTCCTACGGAAAGACCGTTACAGAAACCGAAAGAAAACGCCACGTCTTCAGGCAGGGAGATCCTGCCGATGCCGTGTTTTTCCTCAGCCACGGCAAGGTGAAGCTGGCGGTTACGTCCAAACAAGGCAAGGAAGCCATTGTGGCTATTCTGGACCCTGGTGATTTCTTCGGTGAGGGTTGTCTCGCAGGTCAGCCTTTGCGCATGGCGACGGCTACCGCGATGACGGATTGTACGCTGGTCAGGCTAGAAAAGGCCGCCATGGCACGCATGCTTCACGACCAGCACCACATCTCAGAATTATTCGTCACCCATCTACTCTCCCGTAACATCCGCTATGAAGAGGATCTTGTTGACCAGCTTTTCAACTCCAGCGAGAAGCGGCTGGCTCGAATTCTCTTGCTGCTTTCGCATTTTGGCAAAGAGAGCCGCGCCGAAACAGTTCTCCCTAAGATCAACCAGGAGAGTCTGGCGCAGATGGTCGGCACCACCCGGTCGCGCGTCAGTCATTTCATGAACAAGTTTAAAAACCTTGGCTTCATCGACTACAACGGTGGGCTCACCGTCAACAGCGGCCTGCTGAGCGTTATCCTGCACGACTAGCCGGGATTTCTCACCGCGACAAGGAAGGGCGGGACTTTGACGGCTGCCCGGCCCGAATCCCTGACTTGTGGCGAGACGACCCGGCTCCGACAAAACTCCAAAAGTGAGCAAAATTAAACAGTTTGACGCCACGGCTGGGGTAGCATATCGTGTAACGCTCAAGGCTGGCCTCGCTGCGATACGAAAGAGCTGTCATGAACTCCGTAGAGTATGGGGTGTGGGCGACCACCCCACTATACCCGGAGTCAGGTTTGTGGCGAGAGCCGGGCTGAGTTTACCGGAGGCATAGACGTGTCTCAATGGAATGGGACTCAAAAGCCCGCCAATCCCGCGCCCACAGAGGGCGCGAGCGGGCAATCGCACTTTGCCCCTCTCGGCTCGGCACTGAATGTTCTCCTGGTTTGGCCGCGGTTCCCGTCCTCTTTCTGGAGCTTCGACGGGATCCTCGATCTCGTTCCCATCAAGACCGACCAGCCGCCGCTGGGCTTACTCACGGTAGCGGCGCTCTGTCCGAAGACCTGGACCCTAAGGCTGATCGACCGAAGCTTCGAGGAGTTGCTGGATACCGACATCCTCTGGGCCGATCTCGTCATGGTCAGCGGAATGCGCGTCCAGAAGGATGACATTCGCGAAACTCTCTCGAGGGCCCGCGCTCTGGGCCGGCGGACAATAGTCGGCGGCCCCTTGGCGAGCAGTGAACCCGAACTCCTTCTTCAGCTCGCCGACCACGTCGTGGTGGGCGAGCCTGACGAGGCTTTTCCTGAGATTGCAGCCGATCTTGAGCGCGGCACTGCCAAGGCGCTCTACGTGATCGAAGACAAGCCCGACGTCAGCAAAACGCCTCTCCCACGCTTTGACCTGCTGAAACTCGAAAAATATGCCTCCATGGCGGTGCAGTTCTCCCGGGGCTGTCCGTTCCAGTGCGAATTCTGCGACATCATCACGATTTACGGGAGGAAGCCGCGAACCAAGCACCCAAGCCAGTTGCTGGCGGAGCTCGAGGCATTATTTAAGCTCGGATGGCGCGAGCAAGTCTTCATTGTCGACGACAACTTCATCGGCAACCACAAACTGGCGCTCGAGCTGTCCCAGGCGCTCGAGGAGTGGCAGAAGTCTCGAGGCTATCCGTTTTTGTTTTATACCGAGGCATCCATCGATCTCGCGCAAAAGCCGAAATTGATCGAGGCCATGGTGAAGGCGAACTTTTTCTACGTTTTTATCGGGATCGAGAGCCCTTCCCCCAAATCCCTGACGGAAGCCAAGAAATTTCAGAACCTCCGGCGGGATCCTCTCGAGAGCATTCGCTTTATCCAGAACCAAGGTCTTTGGGTGACTGCAGGTTTCATCATTGGTTTCGACTCGGACACCGAGAGCGTCTTTGAACTGCAGAGGGACTTCATCGAGCGCGCCGCCATCCCTTGGGCGATGGTCGGGTTTTTGCAAGCGCCGCCCACGACGCCGCTCTTTGAGCGGATGCTGAAAGAAGACCGACTGCTCATGGAGAGCACCGCCACCAGCAACTTTGATCCACCCAACTTTCGGACGCTGATCCCGTTGCCGGTTCTGCTGAAGGGGTTCCGAGGGTTACTGCTATCCCTCTACGATGCCCCGGCATTCTACGATCGCTGTTATCGTTCGCTTCTGCACTGGAAGACCCGCCGGCCGCAACAACCACCGGATATTCCACTCTGGCCCAAGCTGGGGATCCTGGTTCGCTCGATACTCCGCCAAGGTTTCCTCTCCTCCTACCGGAAAGCCTACTGGAAGTTTCTGCTGCGAATTCATGCCCACTGGCTCTTCGAGCCAGCGAAGCTCAGCATGGGGTTTGCGATGCTGCTCTCGGGACACCATTTCATACGCTATGCAAGCACCCTGGCGGCACAACTGGAAGGTGAGCTCAACAGACTGGGGAGTGGAGAAGAAACCACAGAATTCAACACCGAGGCAGCGCCTGCCGAGATTGAAAGCTGAACGCGGGCTAGTGCCGTGTCTCAATAATTTGCCATAAAAGTCGAGACGATCCGGCCACGCGTCCGCAGCCCCGTCAGGGGCGCCCTATACTAGCCCAGGGCGTAAGAAGGCATGAAGAAACCGCCTGTCATTCTGAGTGAAGCAAAGAATCCGCATTTATCTCTCTAAGAACAAACAAACGCAGATTCTTCGCTTCGCTCAGAATGACAGGGGCTGGTGTTTTTTCACACCTTCTAAGCCCCGGGGCCGGACTCCGGGTCCATGGTTCCTTGCAGGGCATGGTCCTTCACCACCGGCGGTCGCCGCGTTCCGATACCCCCGGCTCTGCGCCAGAGGCGCGCTTCTAAGAGAATTTCAAAAGTGAGCAAAAGTGCACAGCTTTCCATCACGGCTGGTGGCAGCCTGTTCCTCTGTGGACGGTGCGTTGAACACTCGGTTTCAGGGCAGGCATCAATTTCCTGGTCGTTTCGACTTCATCATGATGTTGGATGCGGCACGCGTCCGAGGGGAGCATTTTTGCCACCCCCGGCTTGGTCGGTGGGAGTATTCTCGATGAACATACTGCTTTACAATCCGGATAACGAAATCACCAACAATTTCATGCCGCATCTTTGGATGTTTCTGCTGCGATCGCTGACTCCTCCGGGCCATCAAGTCTTCCTGGTGGACGGCAACGCGCAACGCTTGAGCGCCAGCGAGTTGGCCGACTATGTCATCGAGAAACGCATCGGGCTGGTCGGAATCGGCGCCATGACGCGCATGGTTCGCAAAGCCTACGTGATGGCTGATGCGGTGCGTGCGGTAGGAGTGCCGGTCGTCATGGGAGGACCGCATGTGACCGAGGTTCCGGACGAGCCGCTGGGGCGCGACGGCGGGCCGCGCCATGCTGACGCGGTGGCTCTCGGCGAAGCCGACAACACCTGGCCGCGAATTGTGGCCGATGCGGAACGAGGGGAACTGAAGGAGATTTATTCCCCCGTCGATGAAGCGGGCAAAGAGGTGAAGCCTACTCTCTCGGACTATCCCGAGATTCCATGGGATCAGATGGATTTGAACCAGTTTAACCTGGTGGGGCATTTTCCCAAATGGGCGCGCCGGTTACTTTCACTGGCGGGTATGACGTGGCAGAGCTTCCACATGGTGCCGATCGAGTCCGGCCGTGGCTGCCCGTACGGTTGTGAATTCTGCACGGTGACGGGTTTCTTTGGAGATTCCATCCGCTTTCGTTCCAACGCCAGCGTGGTGGACGAGCTTCTGAAATTGAAGCAACTGGAGAAGCGCCAGAAGGGGAAAATCGCTGTCTTCTTCATCGACGACAACTTTGCCATCAATCCCAAGCGCACCAAGTCGCTGCTGCGTGAAATCATCGCGCGTGATGCCCAGGTGCCCTGGGTGGCCCAAATCAGCATGAATCTGTTGAGGGATGAGGAACTGGTTTCGCTCATCGCCGAGAGTGGCGGCAAATGGATCTTCATGGGGCTCGAGTCCATTGACCCCGAGAATCTGAAGAGCGTGCGCAAGGGATTCAACAAGCCGGAAGAGTACAAGGGAATTCTGGAACGCCTCGAGCGTCACCGTCTTTTCGCGATCACTTCCTTCATCTTCGGCATGGACAGCGACTCGCCCGGAGTGGCGCAGCGCACTCTCGACGTCATCCGCACCTGGCCGCCGGGTCTCCCCGTTTTTGGACTTCTGACGCCTTACCCGTCGACGCCCCTTTACGACCGGCTCATGGCTGCGGGCCGGCTGACCAGACCCAAGCACTGGTTGGAGTTCAAGCCCTTTACGATGGATTTCTCGCCCCTGGGGATCTCTCCGGACCAAGCGGAGGAAGAAATCAGGCAGGCATGGGGTGCATCCTATATGGCGGCAACGAACAGCGCTGCAATCAACCGGTTGGAACCGGGAGATCTCGCGGACCGAATCATTCATTTGCTGGGCCGCCTGGCGTTCCGCGGAATTTACTTCCCGCAGATGAGGAAGAGAGAATGGGTGCGGGTACTCTTTGAAAACCGTGCTTCCATCGTTCACGTTATTTGGGAGGCGCTAAGATTCAAGTATCAGCCCCGGTCCACGGAGCCGCTCTCGATTGAAATGCCCGAAGGCGCCGAGCCGTCCGCTTGATCTGATATTGGCTTCATGAGATCCTCAAGTCGTACGTAGTTCCAACTTCTGGAGGCGAGCGTCCGCCGCCCAGCAGCTTCGATCAGACAGGGTTCTGGGGAGTCGACGGGGCGACGTACCCGGATCACTCGAACGCGTAACGTCCTCGCCGAAAGAGGGCTCCCTATACCACACCACATCGTCGCACACCCCTAAAGTAAGCAACTCCGGGGAAGCCCAGGGCGGAGGTACCAAAGTACCTTTGCGGCTCACAGGAGAACTGGTACACTTGCCGGTCGGATAGTAATCACGGAAGAGGGTGGCCATCTGGAAGGGTGGTGCCCCTTCTCTTCGGGACCCATGGCCGTTGGGCGTACGAGCCCACCCCGGACGGCTTCCCCGGACGCAGCCCCAGAGGAAAGAACGAGCGACTTTACACAATCGTTGTCTGACGAGGAAAACTCATGAGAATCCTGCTACGCCGAGTGTGGAAGGGCGAGGAAGGCCAGGACCTGACGGAATACGGTCTGCTCCTGATGTTCATTGCATTGGTTGCCGTCACTGTGATTCATGGTCTGGGGTCGGTTGTAAAAAACGTCTTCAGCAACGCGTCGAGCAGCCTGTCGTAACCGCCTGAAACAGTTGTTCACACCCCTCGATTTGATAAACTCTTCGCAGGTTGGCACCTGGGAAGCTAGCCGCTTGGTGTCCCCCGATTTGGTTTGCCTTTGTGTTGTGCGTAGCGACGGCAGTGGAAGGGCCTGCCCTCTTGCTCCTCTACCCACTCGAACGCCGACAAGACAAGCGCCACACCCGAGTTGAACTTCCGATTAGACCTTACGAATCGACGTTCAGAGACGAGGAAGGAAGTCCCCTGTTATGCGAATAGAGACTCCGCCTGGAAAGTCGTGTATAGTTTGCGAAATGACTTCTTGCGGCAAGGGAGGCGTAACTTAATGGTTAAATCGATCACTGTCGTGGTTGGCAGCTACCTGCTGTCGATCATTCTTGTGCTGGGGACAGACCCATTGCTTTCATACATTTTCCCGGGCGATTTCGTCAGGGGTCGTATTCCCTCGAATCCCGCTCTCCTCGCGAGCACCGGGTGCTTCGTGGTCGTCTCGATCCTGTGCGCCTGGATCTGCGCGCGCTTCGCTCCCGGCCAGGCGGCGCGGCACGTGCTCTGGTTCTTTGCCATGGGGGAAGTCTTTGGAATCGTCGCGACAATCCCCAACTGGAGCAAGGGCTGGCCGCATTGGTACTGGCTGTCCTGGCTGCTCACCTGGCCGGTGAGTTGCTGGTGGGGTCTGAAGTTATCCGAGCGCCGGGGCGGCGAGCCGTCCGCGCAATCGGCCGGCGCAGGAGGATAGTTGGCGAATAATCCGAAGTGGTTCAGTTTCGGACCTTGCGGGCCAGTTGCAAGCCGGTCGGCAGCCAAGCGGTTGCCGGATTGGTTGCGCGCCCGGCGTCACGGTGATTCGGGAGGAAAGGCCGGGACCGTATACGGCGCGCAAGGCTGCCCTCCGGTCTGCTCGTGCGGATCTACCAACGGAAATTCTCTACCAGCATGATTCTTCTGGCCTGTTGTTCACCTGGGCGAAAAGAAGATTCACCACAGAGTGCACGGAGTTCACAGAGATGCCAGGTCGCCTTGTCTCCGTGAACTCTGTGACCTCTGTGGTGAGTCCTTTCCCGGTCACCCTTACGAGTTCCCCCGCGGGAGGCTAGTTTACTAGTTTCGGCGTAGCGTTGGTCTTTAGGCCAGCATCTGCCGACCCTTCGCTTCGCTCAGGACGAGATGTCATTCTGAGCGAAGCGAAAAATCTGCATTGGGTTGCGGCTTTGCCGCGCTGTGCTAAAATCGCTCTGCCGTTTCGGAAAAATCCGCCATGCACACGCCAAAAGGCCTGACGATTGAGCGCGCGGAAGAGAGTGATTACGACTGGTGCGCGCGCCTGATGGCGGGGAGCGAGCCCTGGATCACCTTGCGCCGGGGTCTCGACGGCTGTCACGCGGCGTTGCGCCGCCCTGGCAGCGAACTGTTTGTGGCCCGCGAGGGCGGCCCCGCCGGGTTCATCTTGATTCACCCTTACGGCTGCGCGGGCTCTCCTTATATCGCCAGCGTCGCGGTGCCGGAGGGCGCGCGGGGGCGAGGCATTGGAACTCAACTGGTCGCCTTTGCGGAACGGCAAATGACGGGGCGGCGCTTTATTTTTCTTTGCGTTTCTTCGTTTAACCGGCGCGCTCAGGAGCTTTACCGCCGCCTCGGCTACTGGCGCGTGGGCGAGATGCCGGACTACGTCGTCGAGGGCCACTCCGAAATCCTGCTATGCAAGAGGCTTCCGTGAATCGCTCCCCGGCCGCCCCCGGCCCGGGACAGGCTTCCGCAAATGCGGCGGGGGGCCGGCTGGTGTTCCTGCTCGCCCTGGCCGCCTCGGTAGGCTATATGTGTCGGGTAGACGTCACCGTGGTGGCCCCACGCCTGATGGCGGAGCTGAACCTTTCTCAACTCGAAATGGGCAAGGTCTTCAGCGCTTTCCTGCTGGGCTACACCCTGTTCCAGGTGCCGTCCGGCTGGCTGGCCGGCCGGGTGTCCACGCGGCGTCTTTTTGGGGCCTTGGCGCTCGGCTGGGCGGCGATCACCTGCGCGCACGGCGTTGTGGGCAAGACCTGGTTTGGCCTTTCGATCGGCGCACTGCCGGCGCTACTGGGCTTGCGCTTTGTGCTCGGCATCGTGGCTTCGCCCACCTACCCGGCCGCCGGGCGGGCCATTTCGCTGGCTCTGCCTGCCGAGCGGCACGGTAGCGCCAACGGCATGGTGCTGGGAAGCATCGGGATCGGCTCGGCGGCGGCGCCGCCCCTGCTCGGCTTCGTCGCCCTGCATTGGGGATGGCGCGCGGCGCTCGAGCTGGTGGCTCTGCTCGCCGCCCTGGTGGCGGTGCTCTGGTGGCGGTCAGCCCCATGCGTGCAAGCGGCGAGTGCCGCTCGAACGCCATCCGAGGGCGCGGTGGCTGCGGCCGGCAAATCAACGCTGCGCCGGCGCAGCTTCTGGTTCCTGACGGCGAGCTATACTCTGCAAGGCTACGTCGGGTATGTGTTTGTATTCTGGTTCTTCCTGTATCTCGTCCAGGTCCGCCGTTTCGAACTCCTTCAGGCCGCGTGGTTGACCACGCTTCCCTGGATCGCCAGCCTGGTCGTCATCCCGCTCGGGGGAGTGCTCTCAGACCGGGCCGTCAAACGCTGGGGTTCGACGTGGGGACGCAGGAGCCTGCCCCTGCCGGCCCTGATCCTTGCCGCAGGCTCGCTCCTGCTCGGGGCCCGCACCGGCAGCGCGTGGCTGGCCGCGTTGAGCTTGACGGTGGCGACGGCGCTCGTCCTCGCTACCGAAGGCCCTTATTGGGCTTCGATGACCCAGCTTTCCGGCCCGCAGAGCGGCATCGGGGGCGGGGTGATGAATTTTGGCAGTAATCTGGGCGGCCTCGTCTCGCCGGTCCTCACTCCATGGCTGGCAGCACGCTTGGGCTGGGAATCGGCTCTCGGCTTGGCCGCGCTGATCGCCGTCGTGGCGGCAATCCTGTGGATGGGCGTGAGCATTGACACGGGTGCGGTAAGCGAGTCCGGCAGGGTGAGATAGAACCATGGTGCAAGGAAGAACCAGAGAGTGTCATCCTTCCCTTCGCTCCGGGTGAGGGCCGGCTTACCCTGAGGTTCGCCGGGCACTTGGCGAGACAAATAGTCCCACCCCACTGGTCCACCGGCCAAGGCCCGATTCGCGACGGGATGGGATCGTAGAATAGGCTTTCTTGGCGTTAGGAGCCAAAATAAGGCGTCCTCGGGGCGTGGATAGGGGGTCAGTAGCATCTGTTTTGAGGACGCCCCGTTTTTGGCGGCTTTTGTGGGGGCCCTCTCGAAATCTGGCCCTTTCTTGGGCCGCTAAGGCACCTGGCCAAGTTTTCTGACAATTCGTCCTCTTTGAAATAGCCTGTCCTTCCGAGCAAGGCAATTCACGGACCCGGCACGCCCAGCACCACGAGGCCGTGCGCCTGGGCGCCCAGGGCGAGGGCGCCATCGTGCGTAGCCATTACCAGGTCGGCGCCCGTCGTCTCTTTCCAAAGCAAGGCGGTGGCGAGGTGAATGGCGTCCAGTGTGCCGAGTTCGGTCGGCATGGGTTGGGCGGCGCGGGTGAGGACAACGTTATCAATCTCGACCAGTTCGAGGGAGTCGACGAGCGCCAGGATAGCCGCTCGCCGGATCGCAACTTCAGCGTCAGAAAGATTCGCTCGCAGGCGCAGGCGATCCAGCGTGCGCAGACTTTCGGTCATGACCAAGGCGCTTGAAACGCCCCGGTCGATTTGCCGCCATGCGGGCAACGCGTTCGGCTGTCCAAGCGCCACACGGAGCAGGACCGACGCGTCCACATAAGCGATCATCGGCTAAGTTGCCGCTCCTCGAGCAGGACTTCTACGACATCGATGTTAAGTTTCAGCGGCTTCGGCAAAGGAACGCGGTTCGGCGCCGGCGTGCCGGGCGCCGGTTTCCGGACTTTCAACCTCGCTGGCTCGCGGACAGGGACGATCAGTGCGGCCGGCGTGTCGCGATCGAGAACGGAGATCGTCTCCCCGGCGCGGACGGCGCGCAAGTATTCACTCAGCCGCGCCTTCAGCTCAGCGATGCGAACACTCCTCATGACCATATTATGACCAGAAATGGTCAGGTTGGCAAGAAATTCCGATCGCTGACAATGTCTCAGTTTGCAGTAGAGGCGGCTTTACGCCCCCATTTGGCGAGGTAAACTCGCCGCTACGAATTCAAATTGAGCCACTACCCGATCGCTCGCCACGCTGGCGTGTTTGCGCCGCCCTTCCCGAGGCGTGCGCAGAAACCTGGGCTAGAGTCCCTCCGGGATCTTCTTCACCCCGATGGCTTCGCCTGCGTAGAGCGTGGGCGCGCCGAGGGCGAAGGCGTCTTTGTTGTAGGCCGCCACGTCGTTCTGAATAAGCTTGTTGAAGTCCTCCAGGTGCTGCTCCAGTTCCTTGCTCAGCTCCGCTTTCTGATCCAGAGCCAACTGCGTGGGGGGCTCGCCGTAGCCGATGCCGCCGAAGCCCCCCAGGCCGGAGAGCTTACTGTTGAACGCGGCCAGATAGTGAAGGTCGTCTTCCGAGCCGGGCTGGAGCTCCGAGTTATAGACGGAGTCCTTGAGGGCGCGGAGCTTGCGGCCAAGCTGGGCCGATTTTCCCATGAGCGGCTGGAACTTCTTCTTCAAATCGTTGTCGTCGCTCGAGCGCACCATGCCCTGGAAGGCGGTCAGCGTTTTCTGCATTGCGTCCACGCGGTTGAGCATGGTGTGGAGCGCCGTCACCGCGTTGCGCGCTTCCAGCGAGAAGCGCAGCGAGGCGCGGAAATTCTCCGGATCGATCTTGAGGTTGGGGTCGGGCCGGACGCTAACATCGGCTTCCGCCTTGTGTTCGCCCACGGTGATGGCCAGGTGATACTTGCCGGCCAGAACCTGCGGGCCGCGTCCGCGTCCGAAGAACTCCGCAAACTCGCTTTGTTCCTGTTGGCGCTCGAAGGTGAGGCGCTGCGGGCCGTCGTAACGCAGCGACCAGACAAAGCGGTTGATCCCGGCTTTGGAAGGACCGTGCTCGGTGGCCACCGGATTGCCGTGTTCGTCGGTGATGACGATTTTCACCGGGCCTTCACGCTGGCCCTCCGGACCCTCGGCGCCGGCCTGCCCGGCTTGACCTGCCTGTTCACCTTCTCCGCCCTGGCCTGGCTGTGCCGCGGCTCCGGCGCGACCCCCACCTCCTCCACCGCCTCCTGCCGCGCCGCCAGGCCCTCCCGGGCCGCCGCCGCGCCTTTGTTCGATCTCCTTCTTCAGGAAGTAATCGACCACGACTCCCTCAGGAGCGTTGGGAGTGGAGTAGTCCGACGCCATGCCGAACATCCCGCCACGCCAGTGATGAAACAGCGTGCCAGGCGCGGTGCTGACCAATTCAAAGTCGCTGTCCTGGATTTTGGAGCTCATCTGCTCGAGAGGACGAATGTCATCCAGGACGAAGAGGCCGCGGCCGTGCGTGGCCACCACCAGGTCGTCGCCGGCCTTGACGAACTTCAGGTCGTAGACGGGCACGGTGGGGAAGTTGGCTTTGAGCGGCTGCCAATGCTCTCCCGCGTCCTGAGAATAAAACAAGCCGGTGTCCGTTCCTACCACTAGGAACCCGCGCTGGTTGGGATTCTCGCGGACCACGTGCGCGGGAGCATCGGCAGGCAGGCCGCCGGCAATGGACGCCCAAGTCTTGCCGTAGTCGGCCGTCTTGTAAACGTAGGGTTTGGGATCGTCCAACTCATGGGCATCGTAAGTAATGAAAGCCGTTCCCGGGTCAAACGGCGAGACGCCGACCTGGTAAACGCGAGCCCAATCGGGCGCGCCCGCAGGGGAAACGTTAGCCCAGTTCTTGCCGCCGTCGCGCGTGACCTGAACCAGACCGTCGTCAGTGCCCACCCAGATTACTTTGGAGTCAGTAGGGGCTAGGGTGATGGTGAGGATGGTGTCGAAGCTCTCCGCGCCGCTGATGTCGTGCTGGACGGGGCTGCCCGCGATATCCTGCTTGGACTTGTCGTTGCGGGTCAGGTCGCCGCCGAGGGGCGTCCAGTGCTTGCCGCCGTCCGTGGATTTGAAGACTACGTTGCCCCCCAAATAGACCTCGTTGGCATCGGTTTCAGAGACGGCAATGGGAGAAGTCCAGTTAAAGCGATATTTCAAGTCAGCAGGTTTGAGTTCCTCAACGCCTTCGAGATAGGGGCGGATGTAACGCGTGAGATGCGTCTTCTTTTCCAGGCGCGTGATGCTGCCGTTCTGGGAGTCGACGTAGATGACGTTGGGATCGCTGGGGGCGAACACCGCGTATTCGCCGTCGCCACCCGTCACCGTGTACCAATCGGAGGGGCCCACGGCGCGCCCGCCCAGGTTGCTGGAGGTCCCGCACCAGGCGCTGTTATCCTGCAAGCCGCCGCACAGCGAGTACGGAACCTCGCTGCTGGTCGAGACCATGTAGAACTGCTCAATGGGGATGTTATTCAGGAACCGCCAGGTCTTGCCGCCGTCGGTCGTCACATTGACGCCGCCGTCGTTGCCCTGAAACATGCGCTGCGGGTCCTTCGGGTCGATCCAAAGGGCGTGATGGTCGGAGTGGACACCTCGGTCCGCGGTGTGCGAAGTCTTGCCGCCGTCATCCGACTCGACCAGATTGAGTGACATGAAATAGATCTTGCTCTCGTTCTCCGGCGAGACCATGAGCCGGGAGAAGTAGAAGGGGCGAATATCGTAAGCGTGATTGTCGCTAACCTCCGTCCAGGTATCGCCCAGATCGGTGGATTGCCACAGCATGCCCCGCTTGGCCGCCACCAGCGCGTAAATGTGATTGGGGTTGGTGGGCGCGACGGCCACCGCAATGCGGCCCAGCGGGCCGTCCGGCAAACCTTTCGTCAACTTCTTCCACGTGTCGCCGCCGTCGGTTGACCGGTAGAGGCCGCTCCCCGGGCCGCCATCCACCAGCGTCCAGGGATAGCGCCGGAACTCCCACATCGCCGCAAACAGCACCTTGGCGTTGTTGACCTGAATCGCCAGGTCTGCCGCGCCGGTGGAGTCATTGACGAACAATACCTTGTTCCAGGTCTTCCCGCCATCGGTGGTGCGAAACACCCCGCGGTCGGGATTGGGAGCCCAGGCGTGTCCTGCGGCGGCCACGTAAACCACGTCGGAGTTGGCCGGATCGACGATGATCTGGGAGATCTGTCCCACATTGCCCAAGCCGGCGAATCGCCAGGTGTGCCCGGCGTCGCCCGAGACGTACACGCCGCGACCGTCGATCACGTCGTTGCGAACTTTCGATTCACCCGTCCCCACCCAGACGATGCTTGGGTCGGAAGGCGCCAAAGCGAGGGCGCCGATCGAGGCTGTGGCTTCGTGTTCGAAGATCGCTTTCCAGGTGATACCCCCGTTTTCGGTCTTGAACACACCGCCTGCCGCCGCGCCCACGTAATAAACGTTGGGGTTGCCGGGAATTCCGGCCACCGCAGCCACGCGGCCGCCACCCACGGCCGGACCCAGATTACGAAACTCGAGGTTTTTGAAGACGTCCTTCTCCCTGGCGTCAGACTCCTGGGCAGGTGATTGCCCTGCCATTGACTGGCTGGAAGCCGCGACAGCCGCTGCCAGCACCAACATCGTGCCGAATCGGGCCACAATCTTTTTCATGGGACTCCTCTCAGAGGCGAGCTCGGACAAGTCGTCATACTAGCACAGCGTCCGCCCCTTCGCCTGTCATTGTGAGCGAAGCGAAGAATCTGAATGGAGTTTGTGCGGGACGGCACTGCAGATGCTTCGCTGCGCTCAGCATGACAATGTCTGTCTCTTCGCCTGTCATTCTGAGCGAAGCGATCGCCCTGATCTGTCATTCTGAGCGAAGCGAAGAATCTGAATGGAGTTTGTGCGGGACGGCACTGCAGATGCTTCGCTGCGCTCAGCATGACAGCGCCTGTCAGGCGGCGCAGGGGCAGGGTCATAACCAACTGAACATGTACCAATCCAGTAAGCCCTTGTTGTCAACACCCAGATCGCATATACTCCCGCGCGGCACGTTATAAATCCGAATTACAACCATTCCTGCAGAGCGGTTTTCTGTTTTGGCCCTATTGAGCGGCCAGTGGCGCAGGCGCCGAGCAGGGATTACAGAGGTCTTTTAAGTATGTCGAGATTTTCCGTTATTTGCGTGGCCGTGGCCCTGTATGGGTGGCAGGGACTGACCGCCGGATTGGCCCAAGTGAACGTGTTGACCCAGCACAACGACAACTTTCGAACCGGACAGAACATCAGCGAAACCGTGTTGACGCCTGCAAACGTCAACACCGGCAGTTTCGGCAAGCTGTTCTCCCAAGCTGTTGACGGAGCCATCTATACCCAGCCGCTTTATATGTCCGGTGTAAACATCCCCGGCCAGGGCGTCCACAATCTGGTTTACGTGGCCACCGAAAACGACAGTGTTTACGCCTTTGATGCCGATAACAACCAGGGGGCGAACGCCAACCCGCTCTGGACGGCGAGCTTTACCGACCCCGCGCAGGGCATTACGGCGGTTCCCAGCTCCGATCAAGGCTGCGGCGACATCGTGCCGGAGATCGGGATCACCGGCACACCGGTCATCGATGCCTCCACCAATACGCTCTACGTGGTGGCCAACACGAAGGAGAATGGAACCTACGTTCAGCGCCTGCACGCGCTCGACGTGACCACGGGTGCTGAGAAATTCGGGGGACCGGTGGAGATTCAGGGCACGTATGAGGGTCAGACGTTCAATGCGCTGATTACGAACCAGCGGGCGGGATTGCTCCTTCAGGGGGGGGTGGTGTATATCGGCTGGGGTTCGCATTGCGACTTCGGCCCCTTCACAGGCTGGATCATGGCGTACGACGCCCGGACGCTAACCCAGAAATACGTGTGGACAGTCACGACGAATTATGGCGACGGCGGCGTGTGGATGGGTGGCACAGGCCTGGCCGGGGACGGTCAAGGAAACATCTTCTTCGCTACCGGCAATGGCACCTTCGATGCCGCGATGTGGGGCTGCCAATTCGGAGATTCCATCGTCAAGATGGGCATGGCGACGGGTAGACTGCGGTCGGCCGTCAGCAGCACCTTCCGGGTGAGGGACTACTTTACGCCGGAGGATCAGGAGTATCTCAACGAGAATGACTTCGACCTCGGCTCCGGAGGGGTTGTGCTCTTGCCTCCGCAGCCGGGGACCACAGCCCAACTCCTTGTCCAGAGCGGCAAGGAGGGCACGATCTTCCTGGCCAACCGCGCCAGCCTGGGCGGCTACGATCCCCATGCCGACAACAATCTCCAGACTCTTCACCTCGCGGTCGGGGGGATCTACGGCGCGCCGGCCTACTGGAACTCCACAGTTTATTTCTGGGGAGTCAGGGACTATCTGAAGGCTTTCAGCATAACCAATGGCATGCTATCGACCACGCCGGTAGCCACGGGATCAGTGGCCATCAACTATCCGACCACGACGCCGTCGGTCTCCGCCAACGGCAACGCGAATGGGATCGTGTGGGGCATCGACGCCAGCGCCTATAGCAGTGGCGGCCCGGCGGTCCTACGCGCCTTTGAAGCCACCAGCCTGGGCAACGAGCTTTACGATAGCAACCAGAACTTGGCGCGTGATAATCCCGGCGGCGCCGTACAATTGACCGTGCCCACGATCGCCAATGGCAAGGTGTACGTGGGAACCGCAAGCATGCTCAGCGTGTATGGGTTGCTAAATAACTAATCCCCTCTTTGTGCTACACTAGACTCCAGGTATGGGTTCGCGCAGTCTACTACCCTGCGCTGAACTCGCGGGGGCAGGCGCCGGCGGTGAATCTCAAGCGCGACGAGCGGCGCGAATGCGCTCTTTCTCAGGGCAGGATCATGAAGAACCTACGCATTCTGATCGTTGACGACCACGAAGTGGTCCGACGGGGTTTGCTTGCCCTGCTGGGAACCCAGGCGGGTTGGGAAGTGGTTGGTGAAGCTGCCAACGGCTCGGACGCCGTCAAGAAAGTAGCCCAGGTCAAGCCCGATGTCGTCGTCATGGACATCACCATGCCGGCGATGAGCGGTTTGGACGCAACCCGCCTGATCATGGAAACCGCTCCCCAAACCAAAGTGCTCATCTTCACCATGCATGATTCGGAACAGATGATTCAGACCGCTCTGGAGGCTGGAGCAAGAGGATATGTGCTGAAGTCGAATGCGGCGAACGATCTGATTGCCGCCATAAGAGCTTTGGCGAAGGACGAGACTCCTCTAGTGTCTCGGACGGCCAAACAAACACCGAAAATTGTCTGACGGCCGGCCCACAGCATAGCGAGATTAGACTCCCGACAGCACCGGCCACGGCCGTAGTCGGCGGCGCTGGCCGGTTCGGGGGAGGATCCAATGGCCAATTCAAATTCCGCCAAGTCGGCGGCTGAGCGTCCGCGCATAACCAGACCACGTCCCCAAAGCAAATCGGTTCCCGTCGTCGGCGTGGGAGCATCGGCAGGCGGCCTGGAAGCTTTCCAGCAGCTCCTCAACCATCTGCCGACCACCACTGGCATGGCGTTCGTGTTGGTGCAGCACCTGGCGCCCCGGCATGAAAGCATGCTGACGGAGCTGCTCTCGCGGAGTACCAAGATTCCCGTCCAGGAGGTCAAGGACGGAATGAAAGTGGCCCCCGACCACATCTATGTGATCCCACCCAATAGCAACATGGTGATCTCGGACGGAGTGCTTCACCTCATGCCGCGCCGTGAAACAGATTTGCAGCACATGCCGATTGACTGCTTCCTGACCTCGCTGGCAGTGGACCGCAAGGGCCAGGCTATCGGCGTGATTCTCTCCGGCACGGCTTCCGACGGAACTTTGGGGCTCAAAGCCATCAAGGCAGAGGGCGGCATCGCGTTCGCACAAGATGAAAAAACGGCGAAGTACGACAGCATGCCGCGCAGCGCCATTGCCGCCGGCTGCGTGGACTTCATCCTGCCGCCGGAGGGCATCGCCAAAGAGCTGGCCAGAATCGGCCGCCACCCCTACCTCATCCAAACCATGGCCGCGGAAGCGGACGAAACTCTGGCGGCCGGCGAGGACGAAATCAACCAAATCCTGGCGCTGGTGCGCGGCGCCACCGGCGACGACTTCACCTGGTACAAGCAGAACACCATCAAGCGGCGGATCAAGCGGCGCATGGTCCTGCAAAAGATGGATAAGCTGGCCCAGTACCTCCGTTATTTGCGCGGCAACAGCCAGGAATTGCAAGAACTGTATCTGGACTTTCTCATTAACGTGACCGGCTTTTTCCGCGACCGGGGAGTTTACCAGGTTCTTAAGAAGAAAGTGCTCCCCGTGCTTTTGAAGAACCGTGCCGCGGACTCTCCGCTGCGTTTTTGGGTTCCCGGGTGTTCAACCGGAGAAGAAGCCTACTCGATTGCCATCTGCGCCCTGGAATTCCTGGGCGACGCAAAGAGCAATATCCCCATCCAGATTTTCGGCACCGACATCAGTGAAAGAGCCATCGAGAAAGCGCGCGCCGGGAACTACCCGGAGAGCATTACCGCCGACGTCTCGCCGGAGCGTTTGCGGCGCTTTTTTGCGCCCGCGCCGGGAGGTTATCGGATCGCCAAGTCGATTCGAGACATGTGCATTTTTGCGCGACACAATCTGCTCCAGGATCCTCCTTTCTCAAGGATGGACGTGATCAGTTGCCGCAATCTTCTCATCTACCTCGAGGCCGCAGCACAGAAGAAGATCATACCAACCTTCGGTTACGCCCTTCGCACTCCGGGCTTTTTGATTCTGGGTCCGTCCGAGAATCTCAGCGGATTCTCGGAGCTGTTTGGCTCGGTCGACAAGAAATTCAAGGTCTTTGCCAGGATCCCGAGCAGCTTCGTGCATGTCAGGAGGGATTGGATTCCTAAACTTGCGTGGGACAAAGCTCTGCCGGTGAAGAGGGGCGCCAAAGCAACGCCGGCCTTCGACGTGCAGAAGGAAGTCGAACACCTCCTGTCGACGGAGTACGGGCCGCCGGGAGTTGTGGTCACCGGCGATTTGGGCATCATCCAGTTCATCGGCCGCATGGGCAGTTTTCTGGAGCCGGTGGCCGGGCAAGCGAGCTTGAACTTGGCGAAGCTGACCCAGGGGTCCCTCTCCCTGGACATCCGCAGCATCATTCATGCGGCCAAGAAGCAAGACGCGCCGGTCATTCGGGAAGGCGTCCGCATCAGGAGCAACGGCCGCTACCGCACGATTACTCTGGAAGTGGCGCCGATTAAAGGCGCCAGCGCGCGCGAGTCCTATTTCCTGGTGCTTTTCCGCGAGGAAGCGGCGGACGGCCAGAGAAAGCCCGCTCTAATGGAAGCCAAGGGAGCCAGGCACAAAACCGAAGAAGCGGAGAACAGGCGGCTGTCGAAAGAGCTCGAGTACACGCGCGCCCATGTGCAGTCGATCATGGAAGAGCAAGAGGCTTCGAATGAGGCATTGCGCTCCGCCAACGAGGAAATCCAGTCCAGCAACGAAGAGCTGCAAAGCACCAACGAGGAAATGGAGACCGCCAAGGAAGAGCTGCAATCCTCGAACGAAGAGCTGACCACGCTGAACGAAGAGCTGCAAAACCGCAATACCGAACTGAGCACGCTCAACAACGACCTTAATAACCTTGTCAACAGCACCAACCTTCCGGTGGTGATGCTCTCCCGAGACCTGCGTGTGAGGCGCTATACGCCGATGGCGGAGAAGGTACTGAACCTGATCCCCAGCGATCTCGGCCGGCCGATTACGGACCTGAAGCCCAACATTGACATCCCCAACCTGGAGAGCCTAGTGTCCGAATCTGTCGATACCATGAGCCTCAAGGAAGTGGAGGTGCAGGACCGGTACGGCCATTGGTATTCGCTGCGCATCCGCCCTTACAAAACGGCCGAGAATGTCATTGAGGGAACGGTGTTGACCTTGATGGACATCGACGCGCTGAAAATCGAGGTGAAGGAACTGCACCTCTATGCGGAGGCCATCGTCGAAACGCTGCGCCAACCCCTGATCGTGGTGGACGGCAACCTGCGCGTGGTGACCACCAACGCTGCCTTTTACGAGACGTTCAAGGCGTCCAAAGAAAAAACCGAAGGTCGATTCATCTACTCTCTTGGCGATGGCGAGTGGAATATCCCGGCGCTGCGAGAACTCCTGGAACGCGTTCTGCCCGCGCAGACCGCTTTCGAGGGATTCGAGGTGAAACACAGATTCCCCGGCATCGGGGAAAGGACCATGCTGCTGAATGGCCGGCAAATTCTCACGCGCAAGGGCGGCGCGCCTCTCATCCTGCTGGCGATCGAGGACATCACGGAGCGCAAGAAGGCTGAGGAGGCCCTGCGAGCCTTGCCGGCGCGACTGGTGGATTCGCAGGAGGAAGAGCGGCGGCGCATCGCCCGCGAGTTGCATGACAGCACCGGGCAGACCATGGCTGCGCTGGCCTTGAACCTCAGCGTGCTGGACGGGAAAGCCGATTGCCTTGACGATCGGGGCCGGGCTGCCCTGAGCGACAGCCTGAATCTGGCCAGCCAGGTCTCCGAGGAGTTGCGGAATATATCCTACGTCCTGCATCCCCCGGCGCTCGACGAGATGGGCCTGGAAGGCGCCTTGCGCTGGTATGTGGATAACTTCGTGAAGCGAACCGGGCTCGACGTCGAACTGGTACTGCCCCGCCGGCTGCCTCTTGTGCCGGAACCGGCTCGCCTGACGGCATTTCGTTTGGTCCAGGAAGCCCTTACCAACGCCCACCGCCATTCCGGGAGCATGACGGTCAAGGTGGTGGTGGCGCAGGGTGACGGCGCGCTGACCCTCGAGGTGGCCGATGAAGGCCGCGGTATTCCGCCCGATCATGTGCGGGGGTTGGGCCTGCAGAGCATGCGGGAGCGCGTCGCCCAGTTGGGAGGCCGGCTCGAAATCAATTCCGGCGACGCCGGCACGTCCATCAAGGCGGTTCTGCCCATTACGACTACGACGGAATCGGCAATCCCTTGATCACCCGGAAGGTGTCGCGGGCGATCAGTAACTCCTCATTGGTCGGAATGACGAAGATTCGGACGCGGCTGGAGGCGGTGGAGATTTCGCTCGACTTGGCGACGGCCTCCTGGTTCCGGGCCGAGTCGATCTCATAACCCAGCTCCGCCAGTCCCTGACAGGTTTTCTCGCGCACCAGCGGCGCGTTCTCACCGATGCCTCCCGTGAAAACCAGGCCGTCGACGTGGCCCAGCACGGCCGTGTAGGCGCCAATGTACTTCCGCAGGCGATAGCAGAACGAGTCGATCGCCGTCTCCGACTGCGTGTCGCCTTTTGCCGCGGCGTCGATCAGCTCCCGCATGTCGTTCGAGTCTCCCGAAATGCCGTACAGGCCGCTGAACCTATTTAACAGCGTAGATACATCGTGAATGGTTAATTCATCTTTTGACATTAGATAGAGAATGATGGCCGGGTCGATGTCGCCGCAGCGCGTGCCCATCAACAACCCCTCGAGCGGCGTGAAACCCATCGAAGTGTCAACCGACTGGCCTTTCTCGATGGCGGTAATCGAACAGCCGTTGCCCAGGTGAGCCGTAATGAGGTTGGCCTCGTCTTTGCGCTTGCCGAGCATCTGCCGGCAATAGAACGCCACATAGCGATGCGAGGTGCTGTGGAAGCCGTAGCGCCGGATTCTGTAACGCCGGTAATAGGAATAGGGCAGGCCGTAGAGATAAGCTTTGGGAGGCATGGTGTGATGAAACGCCGTGTCAAACACTGCAACTTGCGGGACCTGGGGGAAGACTTTTCGCGCTACAAGATATCCGCGCAGGTTGTGGGGATTGTGCAGGGGGGCCAGTTCGCTGCACTGCTGGATGACCTCCACCACTTCCTCGTCGATCATCACCGAGGCCGAATAGCGCTCCCCGCCATGAACCACGCGATGTCCCACCGCCTCGATCTGTGAAATGTCTCCAAGAGCCTTAGCTTCCTTAAGAGCTTGAATGCAGCGCGTAAGAGCCGTCTGGTAGTCCAGCATCTCCTCCCTTACGCTCTGAGCAGGGTTGGGCGGCACGGCCAGATGCAACACCGCTTCGTCCGTTCCAATCTTCTCGACGCTCCCCTTGGCGATACAACGATCCGCGTTCGCCGCGATCATCTCCACACTGGTCTCGATCAGTTGGAACTTGATTGAGGAGCTGCCGCAGTTGAGCACCAGGATTTTCATAATCAACCTGCCTTTTCCTTTAGATCAGAATGCCATCGGCATGCCGTGTTCTGCAACCGGATTCCCGGCGAGGAGGTGATGTGGTGCGGGCGTCCCGCCCGCTGTCGCGGGAGCGTCCCGCTCCCGCGCACGGGCAAAGCCTGTCCTGAGCACTGCGAAGGAATGCCCCTGCCGCAGCGGGCGGGACGCCCGCACCACACGCTTTGAAGACACCGCAAATTTGTGTTTTCCCGCCAAACTCGTAAAGGTATAATCCCGTACCGTAAGAGAGTCATTCCGGAAGCTCTGGTGTAGAGCACTTTCACTTCTCAGGTTGCGTCAGGCATTCGCCGATATCGTGGGGAGGAGCCTGGGGCGCATATTTCCAACCCGGACCGGCCGGAACGAGACGGCCGGGGTTATCTCGGCCGGGAGCAATTGGCGGGAGAGATTGAGGGGAAATTCACCATGACGAACGGGTCTCGAATCAAACCGTGGCGTGCTGGCGTAGTCAGCTTCATCGTATCGCTGGCTTGCGCGGCGACGTTGTTGGCCGGCGGCCCTAACCGCCAGGGTAAGATTCTGGCGGGGTTCTTCGAGGCATGGAGCATTTATTACGCCAATTACAACATCGCTGATCTGCAGAACAACGGGGTCGCCAACCGGCTCTCGCACTTCATCTACGCCTTTGCCAATGTGTCGGCAGACTCATCCAACCCGTCGTCGGACGCATGCACCATTGCGGACACTTGGGCTGATTACGAAACTCCGAACCTTCCGCCCGTCGGCAATATCGCGGATCAAGGGCCGCTTTACGGCAACTTCGCGGAGATCCTGAAGCTCAAACAACTTCATCCCCGTCTGCGAACCCTGATTTCTCTCGGCGGCGCGGGTGCGACGAACACCATGGCTTTCTCGATCGCAGCCAGCACGCAGGCCGGCCGCCAGGCGCTTGCCTCCTCATGCCTCAACCTGTTCATCACTGGCAACGTAGCCAGCGGCGTCAGCGCTCCGGGCCTCTTCGATGGGATTCACATCGACTGGGAATTCCCCACGGCGACCGACACGCAGAACTTCACACTCTTGTTGCAGGAATTCCGCAAGCAACTGAACGCGCTGGGCAAGGCCAACGGCAAATACTACGAGCTCTCTTTCGACGGGCCGGCAGGCGAGCAGAATTATTCCAACATCGACCTCGCGAAGGCAGCCAAGCTGGTGGATTTCATTACCATCGATGGCTACAACTACAATGGGACTTGGGAAAACGTTGCCAATCACGCTTCGCCGCTGTTCGATTCCAGGAAAGACCCTGAATTCGGCGAGGGTCTCTGCATTGCCTGTACCGTGAACGCCTACCTGGGCGCCGGCGTGCCTCCGTCCAAGTACGTCATGGGCGTGCCTCTGTATGGAGCGGGGTGGACGGGCATTCCGAACGTGAATCATGGGCTCTATCAGACTTCGACGGCTGACCCTTGGGCGGCTCCTGTTCTTCTGGCGAACGGAAGCGGCTTGTGCACCGACACAACCGGCAGCACTCCGGGATGCGACGCGTTGTTGACTGCGGGCGCGGCCACTTATTCCACGCTTTCAACCCTCACCGCCAACGGGTACAGCCGCTATTTCGACCCGGTCAGCGTTGCGGCCTGGCTCTACGACCCCACCACGGGAACCTTCTGGTTCTATGATGATCCCTTCACGGCGGCCCTGAAGACAGTTTACGTTCAGACGCGCGTACCGGGCGGACTGGGCGGGAATTTTGTGTGGGCCCTCAAAGACGATGACGCCAACGGAACCATGGTGAAGACGCTGGCCGTCGGGCTCGGACGCTGAGCTATCCTCAATCGGTCACCCTTCACTTCGCTCTGTGTCGCGCGGGCGTCTCGCCCGCTGTCGCGAGGGCATCTTGCCCACGCGCGGGAGCGGGACGCTCCCGCGACAGCGGGCGGGACGCCCGCTCCACAGCGCCAGGCGGCGCTACCCCTTCTTGTTGGCGGGGCTCAGGCCTTCGATCGGCCAGGCGAAATCTCTGAATTCACCAGTGTGATCTATGCTGCCGGCGGCAATGGGCTTTTCGGGTTCTACCGGGATCCCCGCCTTGCGCACCCGCGCCAGGAGCTCGGCCTCGTGCATTCGCGAGGCATCGTATTCGACCACCAGAAACGAGCCATCCACGGAAAGACCTCGGATGCCATAAACCGTGGAGAATCCGTGCAGGCGCTCAAAGTCCTGCGGAGATAATTCACGCTGTAGCTGATAACGCGTGGTCAAGAATGTCATGGGTGAACCTCGATGGGAGAGTTCTTTGTCCGTGCTCCGTCGTCCGTGGTCAGTTTTCCTTGGTAACAAGACAGCTTCCTCTTCGTGATTTTTCCCCGCCCCTGATGCCCCGCTACAGCCGGGGAAGGGACCAAGGGTGGGGGCAACGGACGACCGACAACGGACCACGGACAACGGACTACGGACCGACTTTCCGCCTACAGTTGCAGCCTGCGCAACCGCAGCGCGTTGCTGATGACGGAGACGGAACTGAACGTCATGGCCGCGGCCGCGACCATGGGGCTCAGCAGCAGGCCCAGAAGCGGATAAAGTACTCCCGCCGCCAACGGCACTCCCAGACTATTGTAAGCCAGCGCGAAGAAAAGGTTCTGGCGGATATTGCGCATGGTGCCTTTACTCAGGCGGCGCGCCCGCACGATGCCGCGCAGATCTCCTTTGACCAGGATGATCCCGGCGCTCTCGATGGCCACATCCGTTCCGGTTCCCATGGCGATGCCAACCTGCGCCAGCGCCAGCGAGGGGGCGTCGTTCACGCCGTCTCCGGCCATAGCCACCACGCGCCCTTCCGCCTGAAGCCGCTGGATGACTTTGCCCTTCGCTTCCGGCAGAACCTCTCCTTCGACTTCATCGATGCCCAGTTCTCGCGCCACGGCCATGGCGGTTCGGCGCGCATCGCCGGTAAGCATTACAATGCGAATGCCATCCTGCTGCAGCGCCCGCAAGGCTTCCGGGGCGGTGGCTTTGATGGGATCGGTCACCGCCAGCAAACCACACGCAACCCCATCGACAGCCACGAAGACCACGGTCTGGCCCTCGGCGCGAAGTTCGCCGGCTTTGGCGTCCAGCGCGGTCAAGCCGGTCTTCAACCTCTCGAACAGGCGGTGGTTTCCAAGGGCCACGGATTTGCCCTCGACCTCTCCCGTCACGCCTTCGCCGCTGAGGGAACGGAATTCTCGAGCCTCGCCGAGCGCGAGTTCTCTTTCCAGCGCCCCGGCCACGATGGCCGCGGCCAGCGGGTGTTCGCTCCCCCGCTCGAGAGTTGCGGCCAGGCGAAGCACTTCCGCCACGTCCCACCCGGGCTGAGGATGAACCGAGGCAAGGCGCGGTTTACCCTCCGTCAGCGTGCCGGTCTTGTCCACCACCAGCGTGTCTACTTTCTCGAGCACCTCGAGCGCCTCGGCATTCTTGATCAACACGCCCGCCTGCGCGCCACGGCCCGTCCCCACCATAATCGACATCGGCGTGGCAAGCCCCAGCGCGCAGGGGCAGGCGATGATGAGCACTGCCACCGCGTTCACCAGCGCGAAGGCGAACCGCGGTTGCGGGCCCACGCTTGCCCAGATGACAAAGGTCAGCACGGAAATTAAAACTACCGCCGGAACAAAATAGGAAGAGACCACGTCCGCCAGGCGCTGGATGGGCGCGCGGCTTCGCTGCGCCTCGGAGACGAGTCGCACAATGTGCGCCAGCAGCGTGTCGCTGCCGACGCGCTCCGCCCGCATCAGAAAGCTCCCCGAGCCGTTCACCGTCCCGCCCGTCACCCGATCTCCGGTTTTCTTCTCGACCGGGATGGGCTCGCCGGTCACCAGCGATTCGTCAATCGAACTCGAGCCTTCAACGATCACGCCATCCGTCGCGACCTTTTCTCCAGGGCGGACGCGCACCCGATCTCCCACTGCCAGGCGGTCGAGCGGCACGTCGTCCTCGCTGCCGTTGTCGCGCACCACGCGCGCCGTCTTGGGCGCAAGTCCTAACAGTCCCCGGATCGCGCTGCTCGTCTGGGCTCGGGCGCGAAGCTCCAGCACCTGGCCCAGGAGGACCAGGGTGGTGATCACGGCCGATGCTTCGAAGTACACCGGAACCTCGCCGCCCGCGCCGCGAAACGACTCCGGGAAACTGCCGGGAATGAGAACCGCGGCCAGGCTGTAAACATAGGCGGTGCCCGTGCCGATGGCGATCAGCGTAAACATGTTCAGGTGGCGATTGACGAGCGAGGCCCAGCCGCGCTCGAAGAACGGCCAGCCGCCCCAAAGGACTACCGGCGAGGCCAACGCGAGTTGCGCCAGGCTGAGCAGGCGCGCGGAAAAGGCGTGCTGGAGCGGTTGCCCCGGAATCATGTCCGACATCGCGAGGAGAAAGACGGGAAGCGTCAAGGTCAGGCACACCCAGAATCGACGGGTCATCAAAACCAATTCAGGGTTCGCTTTCTCCGCCGCGGCCACGGTGCGCGGCTCCAAGGCCATGCCGCAGATGGGGCAAGTTCCAGGCCCGTCACGCACCACCTCCGGGTGCATGGGACAGGTGTAAATCGCAGTCGCCCCCGCGCCGTAGGGCCGAACAGCGTTCGGCCCCGGGCGAACCGCGTTCGGCCCCGGGCGAACAGCGTTCGGCCCCGGGCGAGCCGCGTTCGGCCCCGGGCGAGCCGCGTTCGGCCCCGGGCGAGCGCTGCTCGCCCCTACGCCGGAGCTCAGATATTGGCTTGGATTAGCGCGGAAGTTCTCCAGGCAGGAAGGGTTGCAGAAAAAGTATTCTTTCTCCTCGTGGACGTAACTGCCCACCGCATCCTCGCGGCTGATCTCCATGCCGCATACGGGATCGATAACAGTCCCGCTTGCCGGCGCAAGCTGGCTTGGCCGCTCGCCGCCGCTTCGGTCATCAGCTTGGTTCCCCACAGCCCTTATTGTCTCACGCCGTGCAATTTCCGGAACGACGCAAGGCACTTTTCTGCCGTCTCCATTTCCGGGTAGTCGCTGCCCTCCTGCTCGATCAGGTAGTACTCGATTCCGCCCGTCGTTTCAGCGGCTGCAAAGAGCTTCTTCCACGGTGCAACCCCTTCGCCAGTCAGCACTTTGTATCCCCGCTGAGAAGACCAATCCTTGACATGCATGGAGCGGATGCGGCCGGGGTTTTGCTTGATCCAGGCCACAGGGTCGCCGCCCGCCTCGAGACACGTCCCCACATCGAATTGCAGCATGATATCTTTGTCCAGCGTTGCGGAAAGCACCTCCATGGGCCTCCGCCCTTCGGCGGGCCGCCATTCGGCATCATGGTTGTGATAGCCTGCATGCAGGCCCTGGCGTTTCATGGTGTCCTCGGCCCTATTCAGGGTTTCCGCCACGCGTTTGTAGCCATCCAGGCCTTTCAATTCGCCGGGACTCGCCAACACCACGTAGCGGCACCCGAGCGTTTTATTGAGATCCATCGCTTTGCCAAGGCCCTCCGGGGTAAACGAATTCAAGCCATTATGAGTAGAGTAACAATGGATGCCGAGTTCATCCAGTTCGGCGCGCACTTTGCCGGCATAATCGGTTGTCCAGTCGTAGTAAGGCGCGTAGAATTCCACACACTTGTAACCCATGCGCGCCACGCCGCGAACGGTTCCCATCAGGTCTTTGTTCAGATCGTCGCGCACCGAGTAGAGTTCCAAGCCCACCGGAATAGATTTCGAAGTCGACGCGGCCGCCACCAGCGGCGCCGCGGCCATAGCACCAAGAAAAGTACGACGTGAAATGATATTTGTGTTCATGATGGGCGAATCTTATCACATAATGTTGCGCCAAGGAGAACGACCATGACAAACAGCGATTCAACCTTTTTGGGCCGTCGCGAGATGGCCAGGAGCGCTCTGAGGGGTGGCGCGGCGTTGCTCTTAGGCGCGCCAGCGTCCGCGCGGGCGCAAACGCCTACCGCTGGTCAGCAGCAGATGAATGTGCGCGACTTCGGCGCCACCGGCGACGGCAAGACCGACGACACGAAGGCCATCCAGCGCGCTCTGGACGCGGCGGGAGAAGTGCGGGGAACGGTGTTTGTGCCGCGCGGCGTGTATCTTTGCGCGGACCTCAAGATGCGCCCCAACACCGCCCTGATGGGCGTGCCGACGTGGGATTATCACAAGCCGGGCGGAACGGCCCTGAAGCTCTCGAGCGGCGCCGCCCAATGTCTGCTCAATATCGGGGAGGCTCAGGGCGCCACGATTGACGGCCTGGGGTTCGAAGGCGCGCGGCTGGGAAAGGGCGTGCACGGTATTTTCCTCGATAAGCCGGACTACGGAAAGCACGAAGACGCCTTTCGCATCGAGCGCTGCCAGGTGCTCCGCTTCACGGGCGATGGAGTATGCCTTGCGCACGCCTGGTGCTTCTCCGTGCGGCAGTCGATGCTGGCTTACAATGGCGGCGACGGTTTGAGCTTGCGCGGCTGGGACGGGTTCCTCAGCGACAACTGGTTTTCCGGCAACCGGCGCGCCGGTTTCGGGGCGCGCGACGAGAATGCCTCCGTGACCTTCACCGGTAATCGCGTGGAATGGAACGGCCAGGAGAATATGGTGATCGACAGCTCGGACGGGTACCAGATTACCGGCAATTTCTTCGACCGCGCGGGCACTTGCGGAATCGCCCTGCGCAACAGCCGCCGCGGATGCTTCTCGATCACCCTCAGCGGAAATTACTTCAAGCGGAGCGGCAAGCTGGCCGAGGCGGGCAGCCACGATTCGTCGCAGATCTGGATCGAGGGAGCAAAGGGCGTCACTTGCGTGGGCAACACCCTCTGCGCCGGACGCGACGACGGAGGCACGGGCGTCTGGAGCCCATCCTTTGGCATCGTGTGCAAGGGCCTTCAGAACTGCGTCATCGCCAATAACGTGATGCACGAAGCCGCTCTGCGCGAACTCATCGTGGATCAAGGCGGGCACGGCGAAGGGGTGGTGCTCAAGGATAATCCCGGGAGCCTGTTAAAGGTTTGAGCTACGTAGCGCGGACCCCCGGTTTTGGGGTCCGCGGCTTTTTCCAGGCCGCGGCAAACCGCGGACCTCAAGACCGAGTCTACGCTACATGCTATCATTTGCTGGGAGCAACGGGAGGCTAGTGGCGAGTATCGAAAGAATCAAAGCCCGGAGGTGACAACGTGAACAACCCGCTTAATCGTCTCCGATTGCTGACCTCTCTCGTGGCGCTGACCGCGATCTACTGCCCTTTGGCCGCGCAGCAGGCGGCGCAACCCGTATCACCGGGGGTCGCGGCAGGTTCCGCGATCGCCCAGGGCGTGCGCCGCGCGACAGCCATTGCCTACTCAGCAGATGAGATCACAGTCAGGACTCTAACGTTAGCGGACGGTACCAAAATCACAGTGAAGCACTTGGCCAAGGTATATGGGGACAGCGCGGGGCGCAAACGCTACGAGGACTTTGAGAGTAAGGGGGAATCCGCGGAGCCCGATGACTTACCTTTGTCAATAAGCATCCATGATCCGGTCGCCGGCGTCAACTACCGCCTCAATCCTCGCGATCACACGGCTCAAAAGGCGGAGATACGCAGGCCTACTCCGCCGCCTCTTCGTCAGACAACCGCCTCAGCTAATCCCGCGCCGGCGCGAGCGGTCCTGCCCCAATTCACGCATGAGGATCTCGGCACGCAAGTGATCGAAGGTGTCGAAGCGAAGGGCCAGCGCGTCACGAGCACCATCCCGGAAGGCGCTGAGGGCAATGATCAGCGCATCCAATTCAGTCAGGAAATCTGGAATTCGGTAGCAGCGCCGGGCATTATGCTGCTGAGCATCACCAATGATCCGCGCTACGTCGAGACGGTGACGCGCCTCACTAACCTCGTGCTCGAGGAGCCGCCCGCCGAACTCTTCCAGGTGCCTGCGGATTACACCGTTAAGGAGCTACAGCCGGTGGCGAAGCCTGAGCCACCCTCGGAGTAGCCAAGCAACTGTGCGATAATTGGAAGAAGGAGCTGATATGAAACTGGTGATCGTAATCTACCCCGACGAGGACGGGGTTTTCATTGCTGAGTGTCCGTCCATTCCGGGCTGCGTGAGTCAGGGGCAAACGGAAGAGGAAGCAGAGCAAAACATTCGGCAGGCCATCAAGGAATGCCTGGACGTTCGGGCCGAAAAAGGCCTCCCTCTGACGGTCACCACTCGTGAAGTGGAAGTTGCAAGCTGATGCCGCCCGTTCCGCTGCTCCGGCCGCGGGAAGTCGTCCGGGCCTTCCAGAAGCTCGGCTGGGAAGAAGCTCGGCAGCGGGGAAGCCACATCATTCTTACCAAGCGTGGCCATGTCGCTACTCTCTCAATACCCAATCATCCTCAAGTTGCCCGCGGAACGTTGCGTGCCCTGATCGCGAAAGCGGGATTAAGTGTGGAGGAGTTCTTGGCCGCACTTTCCCTGTAAAGGTGAGGTAGATTGGCACTGCCAACAGGGGCACCCCAGACCTGCCTGTCAGGTCGACGGTGCGTGGCCGCCGGTTAAGGAACCCCTCACCCGTGGCGCTCCGGCTGATGAAAGCGCCGGCAACGCGACACCCTCTCCCCAAGGGAGAGGGCCGCAAAATCCTGTCGCCTATCTGCCCACGAGCCCACTGCCTATCTGCCTACTGCCTAACCCGCCCGATGGGCGAGTTCGCGGACGAAGGTCGCGATGCGGGGGTCTTGCCAATCCATGGGGCCAATCAGTTTTTCGGCCACCCGGCCGTCTTGATCGATGATGTAGGTTTCCGGAAACTGGAAAGTGCCGTAGCGGTGGGCCAGGGAGCGATCGGGATCCCGAAGGATGGGGAACGAGAGGTGTTGCTCCGTCGCAAAATTCTGCAAGGCCGTCCCGTCCTGATCCACGCTGACGCCCAGCACGGTTACGCCCTGCGGGCGCATTTGCTCGGCGAACTTCTCGAGGCCGGGAGTCTCCTCGACGCAGGGCGGGCACCAGGTGGCCCAGAAGTTCAGCACCACGACCTGGCGCGGGTAATCGTGAAGTGATACGGAGCCTTGCGAGATCCCGGAAAGCGTGAAGTCAGGCGCACGCTCTCCGATATCCACGGCGTGCGGCTGCCGCATTCGCCACGCCACGACGATCGCGCCGCCCAGAATGATCGCCAAGACAAGGATCTTAACCGCGTTCTTTTTGCTCATCGTCAGGCCCTTTATTATAATATCAATAATGAGTGAAAGCGATCCCGGCAAGGTTTCCGTAATCGTGCCTGCACGCAATGAGGAGGCCAACCTCGAGCGTGTGCTGCGTTCACTGGGGGGCCAGCCGAGGGTCCGGGAAATTCTGGTTGTGGACGACAACTCGGAGGACCGGACGGCTGAGATTACCCGGGCTTTGAAAGAGGAGATTCCAACGCTTCGCCTACTGTGCGTCGCTTCTCTGCCGGAAGGCTGGCTGGGCAAGAACTACGCGGTGGCGCTGGGGGCGCGCGAGGCGGCAGGCGATTGGCTGCTCTTCACCGATGCCGATACGGAGCACCTGCCGGGCAGCCTGGCAGCCACGCTGGAGATTGCTGAGCGGGAGGGCGCCGATCTGCTCTCTCTTTCGCCCGGGCAAATAACTCCGACCTGGTGGGAAAAGGCCGTCATACCGCTTGTCTATGTGAATCTGGCGCGGCTTTACAGGTTCGAAGAGGTGTCCGACCCCGCGTCGCCCGCGGCGGCAGCGAACGGCCAATACCTTCTGGTCCGGCGCGCGGCGTACGAGCGCGTGGGTGGGCACGAGGCAATCCGCAACCGAGTCCTTGAGGACGTGGAGTTGGCGAAGCGGGTGAAGGCAGCGGGCGGAAAACTGATTTTTCTGCCTGGAGCGGAGTGGGTCCGGACGCGCATGTACCGCACCTTTGGTGATATGTGGCGCGGCTGGACCAAGAATCTGTTTCTCCTTTACGGGCAAAGCCTGGCCAGGATCTTCAAAGCCCTGGCGGAACTTTGCGTATTGGATTTGCTGCCGAGCCTCGCACTGCTCGGGCTTTTGATCTGGCTGATCTCGGGCGGGGAATACAGCCGCGGCGTTACTTGGCTGCTCATCGGGTGTGTGCTTATGGTCTTTGTAAGGAGCGCCTTCTACTCGCGGGCTGTCGAGCGCCTGGGGTTTCCACCGCGAGTTGCCGGGAAGAAGTGGGTCGGCGCGTTGATCTTTTGTGCGCTATTAATTAACTCGGTCATAGCTTATCGCATTTCGCACAATGTAGAATGGAAGGGACGCCGTTTTTCAACAGGGAGCAGCGTATGATCCATGTCACACGCCGCGCGGAGTTCTCCGCGTCGCACGTTTATCACAATCCCAAGCTCTCGCCGGAAGAGAACCGGCGCATCTTCGGCAAATGCAATAATCCCCATGGCCACGGGCACAACTATACGCTGGAAGTCACGGTTGCCGGTTCGATTAACCCCGCCACCGGCATGGTAGTGGACTTAAAAGAGCTGAAGACGCTGCTCGAGCGTGAGGTGCTGCAGGTGATGGATCACAAATTCCTCAACCAGGAAGTGGCGGCGTTTGCAAACAAAATTCCGACCACGGAGAACATCGCCGTCGAGATCTGGAAGCTGCTGGCGCCGAAACTTAGTTTTGGCAAACTGCATCGTATAAGATTGTACGAAACGCCTGATCTTTACGTGGACTATTACGGTGATTAATCGTACGGGCAGGCCATGGCGTGCCCCACAGAGAGAGGTGTGAAAACACAGGAGAACTGTCATCCTGAGCGAAGCGAAGGATCTCTGGAGTTCCTTGTTCAGCGCTGAACTGAAAACCGACTGCTGGAATCACTCGCTTCGCTCAGGATGACAGCGTGGCGATCGTCACGCGCGTTGAGGAAAATGGTTTATCTGACCCGCCGCTACCGCTTTTGCGCTTCGCATCGGCTTCATAACGAGGCGTTGACCGATGAAGCCAATCTGCAGATTTACGGCAAATGCGACAGCCCGTTTGGCCACGGCCACAACTATGTGCTGGAAGTGACCGTGAAAGGGCCGATTGACCAGGAAACCGGCATGGTGTTCGACCTCGTGGCGCTGGATGGCATCGTCGAGAAGGAAGTGCTCGAGCGCTTTGACTATACGAACCTCAACCTGGATGGGGAAGACTTTTGCAGCCGGGTGCCCACCACGGAAAACGTGTGCGAACGGATCTTTCATCTGCTCGACGACAAGCTGCAGGCTGGCGGACCTCTGCACGCTGCCAGCCTGGCGCGCGTGCGGCTGGAGGAGACTAGTTCGAACTTCTTTGAGTTCGAGGGTGATTCGCCCCGAGCGTTGTAGGGGCAATCCTTGTGGTTGCCCCTGTGCGGCCACAAGGTCCGCCCCTACACAAGACGGGCGTCCGGAGCAGACACTGAGAGGGCAAGGATGATTGAAGACCCAACTGTAGCAGTGAACGACATTGATAACGCGAGCGAAGGCGACCCGCTGGAGTCGGTGATTCACAACATGCTGCGCGGGCTGGGAGAGGATCCGGGGCGCGATGGGTTGATTCGAACGCCCAGCCGCGTGGCCCGGTCGCTGCGTTATCTGACCAGCGGCTACCGCCAGGACCTGGACAAGGTCCTTAACGAGGCTCTCTTTCCCGTGGCTTACGACGAGATGGTGATTGTGAAGGACATCGAAGTGTTTAGCCTCTGCGAGCACCACCTGTTGCCGTTTTTTGGCCGATGCCACGTGGCCTATATTCCCAACCAGAAGGTCATCGGCCTGAGCAAAATTCCGCGCGTGGTGGACGTATTTGCCAAGCGCCTGCAAATCCAGGAGCGCCTGACCGTGCAAATTGCCGAAGCGCTCATGGAACGGATTAAACCGCAAGGCGTGGGCGTAATCATCGAGGCAAAACATCTCTGCATGATTATGCGCGGGGTTGAGAAGCAAAACTCACTGGCCGTGACCTCGCACATGATGGGAGTTTTCAGAGATTGCGAATTGACACGGGCGGAATTCTTACGATTGGTGCGTGAGCGAGGCTAAGAATTATAAATTGTAAATTGTAAATTATAAATTGCGGGGCAGCGGCTGCTTTTCTTGGCGCGGGAAGGAGTGACGAGAGAAATGCGGAGAGTCCAAGGCTCCCCCGCGACTCCATGATAGGGACGTAGTTTATAATTCACTATTTATAATTCACAATTCATAATTCACTATTCACTATTCACACCTTGGTTATGTCTAAACTTGACGGTAAAGTGGTCTTGGTGACCGGTGGCAGCCGTGGGATCGGTCTGGCAATCGCCCAGCGCCTGGCAAGCGAGGGCGCCAAACTGATTCTCGCGGCCCGGAAGGAAGCGGCCTTGCGCAAGGCCGGCGCGGAGATTGCCGGCGGCGCGACGGTGATCAGGGCGGATGTGACGCAGCCCCGGCAAGTCGAGCGCTTGTTTCAAGCGGTGGCGCGCCGGATGGGCCGGCTGGATGTGCTCATTAACAACGCCGGCGTGTTTACCTTCAAACCCTTTGCGTCCACCTCGCTCGACGAGTGGCGATGTAATATCGAGACGAACCTGACTGCCCTCTTTTTGTGCACTCATGCCGCGTTGCCTCTGCTTCGCCGCAGCCGCTCGGCGCACTTGGTGAACATCCTTTCAGTGTCCAGCATACATGCCTATGCGAATTGCTCGGCCTATACGGCTTCCAAATTCGGCGCGCTCGGCCTGACGCGCGTGCTGCGCGAGGAGTTGCGGCCGTTGAAGATTCGCGTCACCGGAATCCTGCCGGGCTCGACGAATACTCGCCTCACTAACCAATTTGGATTCCCCGTCTGCCGAATCGACTTGATCCAGCCGTCGGATGTGGCGGAGGCGGTCTTCAGCGCGCTGACCCAGCCGCCGCGAACTACAGTGGAAGAGGTCCTGCTGATGCCGTCGCAAGGGAGCGTTGGGGGAGAGTGAGTAAGGTCGCAAGGGCTTTCGCTTCGCGCTTCTTTGCGCCTTAGCGCCTTGGCGTGAGCTGTTTTGGATTTTTCAAATCTTCGCAACGCCTCCGCACATCAGGCGGCGGAGCAGCGGATTCTCAAAGGATCAATGATGAAATCACACACCGAATACCTTTGGTTCAACACTAAAAAGCAACGCGAGTTCATTAACATAACGGACGAAGTACAGAAGGCGCTGGAGAAGTCACAAATCAAGGAAGGCCTGATTCTTGTTTCGGCCATGCACATCACCGCCGGCGTCTACGTGAACGACGCGGAAAGCGGACTGATCGCCGATATCGAGGAGTGGGTGGAGAAGTTGGCGCCCTTCCGCCGCGACTACCGGCACCACCACACCGGTGAGAGCAATGGCGATGCCCACCTGAAGAACCTCTTGATCGGGCATGAGGTGGTGGTTCCGGTCACCAACGGCAGGCTCGATTTCGGCCCCTGGCAGCAGGTTTATTACGCCGAATTCGACGGCCAGCGGCGCAAGCGGGTGATCATCAAAGTTCTCGGGGAGTAGGGGCCGTGGCGGATTGACGAGCTTGAAGACGGAGGGGCATGAAATAGTGAATGGTGAAAAGTGAATTCGGATTTGTTAATTCCTGTGCTGCCGGCAACCCACAGGTGCCAGGCAGATAACCCTCCCGCGCCCGTTCACAATTCACTATTCACCATTCACTATTCTTCAGGAACCCAAGCTTACTCGAGCCGCTTGCCGTCAACGTCGTAGACCTCGAGGGGGCCGTACTTTTTCAGAATTTCCTTGATCTGCTTGCCGTCTCCCACGCAGACAATTTGCAAGTGGTCGAGGTCAACGTATTTCTTCGCCACGCGCTCCACAACTTCCGGAGTCACCTTCGCGACCTGTTCGGGGTAGCGTTCCCAGTAGTCCTGCGGCAGACGATAATAATTGGCGGTCATCCAGAAGTTAAGCAGGGTGGACGGCTGCTCGAGAGAGAGGGCGAAACTGGCGACGATCGCCCGGCGAGCCTCGTCGAGTTCCGGTTCCGGCACCGGCTCGGCGCGAATCCGTTTGAACTCCTCCATCAGTTCATGCAGCGATCCGTCGGTCACGGCGTTGCGAACTTCGGTGTTGGCGCGCCAGACGCCCGGATAAATGTCGGAAGTAAAGGAACTGTAGGCGCCGTAGGTGTATCCATGTTTTTCGCGCAGATTGAGGAAGAGCCGGCCGCTGGCGCCGCCGCCCACTACGCGGTTCATCACAGTCAAAGGGATGAAGTCCGGATCAGCGCGCCGCAGGGCAATCTCCCCGGCGAGGATGTTGGTCTGCACAGAGTCAGGGCGGTCGACCAGAGTAACTTTAGAAGCCGCTGGAGGCGAAATCTTCCCCAGGTCCGGCGGAGCCACGGGATGGCTCTTCCAGGCGCCGAAGTGTTTCTGAATGAGTGAAACAACCTGATCGAACTGGACGTCGCCGACCACTCCCAGGAGGGCATTATTAGGAACGTAGTACCGGTCGTGAAAATCCTTGAGCTGCGCCGAGCTCATGGTTTTAAGCGATTGGGGCGTGGCGGTAACCACCGCCGCCGCAAAGTCGCCGTAGAGAACCTGGTGGAGCCGTTCCTGGGCCAGGAAGGCGGAGCGCGAACGCATTTGCTCCACCTGGGCCAGTTGCCGTTTCTGGTAGATGGAGAATTCGTCGGGTGGGAAGGTAGGATTCAGGACGACATCGCTCATCAATTCGAGGAGGCGATCCACGCTTTCCGAAAGCCCGGAAGCGCTGATCGTGGAGGTGTCGGCGCCGAAATCAGCCGAGGCCCCAAGACTGGCCCCCAGGCCGTCGACATCTGAGGCAAGCTGAGCGCTTGAACGGTGAGCAGTACCCTCGCGCAGCATCTCCGCCGTGGCTTTGGCCAGACCCGGCAGGTCCTTGGGGTCAGCCAAGGCTCCGGTTTCCACCCACAGCGTGAACGCCACCGTCGGCAGTTTGTGTTGCTCGAGCACCAGGACGGTCAACCCGTTGGCCAGCTTTATCTGGCGCGGCTTCGGCAGCTTGACGCGCAGGACCTCCTTGTTCACGGGTGCGCGATTGAGGCGCTGCACTTCTGAGGCGGCCGTGCCCCTGTCTCCGCCTGGCGCTTGCGCGCGGGCGGAGGTCAGCGCCGCGAGGCAGATTGCCACGAATAGAATCCATGATGAGCGTTTCATCCAATTCCTCCTCGCAATAAAACCACATTCCACTCGTCATTCCCGCGAAAGCGGGAATCCATCGTCCAGCAGGCCAAGATGGACCCCCGCTTTCGCGGGGGTGACAACCGTTTAGGAGGCAGTGTTGTAAGGGTCCCGCCAGCGCGGGATGGTTGCCCCAGGGCGGCCAAAAGGGCCGCCCCTACTGTCACCTTACTGCCCCACCGCCGGCCTCGCCTGGGCCTTTTCCGGCAGTGTCGTCACCACCGCCCGCTCCGACGGCACCAGGTATTTTTGTGCCGCCTGCTTGACCTGCTCTTCGGTAACAGCGTTGAATTTATCGAAACTCGTATTAATCAAATCGGGATCATTGAAAAAGACAGCGTACTGCCCCAACCGGATGGCCGTCTGCATCGACGACTGGCGGCCTTGGATCTGGCTTCGCAGGTACTGATGTCGCGCCTTCTCAATTTCCTGTGCGGTCACGCCGTCCTTCTGTACGGCTTCGATCTCCTCGTAAATAGCCTTCTCGAGTGCGTCCGGCTTGACACCCGGCCGCGGCGTGGCGACGATTTCGAGCAGGCTGGGGCCGATCCGCGCCGTCGGGAAGACCTGGATAGAAACCGCCAACTGCTTTTCCTTCACCAGGTGCTGATAGAACCGCGAGCTCTGCCCGCCCCCGCCGCCCCCTCCCCCGAACCCGCCGCCAAACCCTCCCCCGCCCAGAATACTTGCCAGAACCTGCACCTGGAAGTTCTCGGGCGTGTCGCCGCGCGGAATGTGGTAAACAATCTGAAGTTGGGGAAGCCGCGCCAGCGGGTCATAGATGACCTCTCGCCGCTCGCCATAATGCTCCGGTTCCGCGAGGTCAACCTTAGGGGGCGCGGGCTGCGAAGGGATATTGCCAAAATACTTCTTCACTTTCTCCAATGCCTCGTGCGGCTCCAGGTCGCCGACCAGGGCCAGAACGGCGTTGTTCGGAGCATAGTAAATGCGGAAGAAATCCTTCACGTCGTCCACGCTGGCGGCGTCGAGGTCGGCCATCGAGCCGATCGTGGAGTGCTTGTAGGCGAAATTATCGTAGGCAAGGTTTTCGATTTCGAGATCTGACTTGCCGTAAGGCTGGTTGTCGATGCTGATCCGGCGCTCCTCCTGCACGGCGTTCCTTTGATTGTCCACGTTGGCCTGGTTCACGGCCAGGGAACGCATGCGGTCCGCCTCCAGAAACAGCGCCAGGTCCAACTGGTTCTTGGGCAGCTCCTCAAAGTAATTCGTGCGGTCTTCGTTGGTCGTGCCGTTCATCCCGCCGCCATTGTTCAGGATCAGAATGAAATGCTCGCCCTTGCCCACGTTTTCTGAGCCCTGGAACATCATGTGCTCAAAAAGGTGCGCGAAACCGGTCCGCCCCGGGCGCTCGTTGCGCGAGCCGACGTTGTAGGTGATCGCAATCGCAAAGACCGGCGCGCTATGGTCCGGCGCGATGAGCACACGCAGCCCGTTATCGAGCCGCTGGTCGCTGAAATCCAACCGAGGCACTTTCGACTGTTGGGCCCCCGACTGGACAACGCCCAGAACGAAAACCAGAAGCAGAACCTGAAAGCCACGCTGAGTCATAGGAGATACACTCCAATCCGTCGGATTTCGACTGACCGTGAGTCCGCTAGTCTGGCTCATCTTGGAGGGCGAATCAACAGGAAAAGGCGACCTGTGGTGTGGGCGTCTCGCCCGCTGTGGTGCGGGCATCTTGCCCGCAGCGGGCGAGATGCCCGCACCCCAACGCCGGGTCGGCGTTTCGTCCCGCGGGGCAACCCCGTGCCTCAAGCTAAGTTCTAAGAGACTGTGCAATTTTCTGCTTGACAAATCCAAGGTCGCATGATAGCCTATAACTGTGGTCGTATTCGAGACAAATTGTCGTAGCCGGGCGCCAGGACGCGTCGGCACGCAGGCGAAAGCGAAATCCCCCTGGGACAACGGAAAAGCAGCGCGCTACGAAAAATGAAAAATAGTGGGAACGAAGCTAAGAAGTACTTGAAAACAAAGGAAGTCACTGTTTTGAATGCTGCAGATTTTGTGCGTTTTGCACGCAAAACAACACACTTTGCACCCCAAAAGGAGCAAGAAACACCGCATTTTGCGAAAACGAAGCTAAACAGTTCAGGCCCCGGGCACGGTCTGAAAACGACACACTGTCGGCTAGACCCAAGCCGTGGTGCGGGCATCTTGCCCGCAGCCAGGAGCGGGACGCTCCGGCGGCCGCACCACGCCCTCCACGGCTTGACCGCCTTTCCGATTCCGTGGTATTCAAATCAGGTTAATCACCAGTTCATGAGTCCCCTATGAAGCATCGAACAGCTCGCTGGAAATTATGCATTCTCATGCTCTTACTCACCGCAGGTTGGCAAGCCCTGTCTGGGCCGACACGGATTCACCCCAAGCCGAAAGTCGCCGGTGCACGCGTCCAACGGGAAGGGTATTCTCTAGGAAATGAAGAAGTTGAACGCCTAAGACAGCCGGCGCACGCCGTCGCGCCACCCGCCGGAAAACTCTCCAAATTGCCGTTGAGCTTTGAGGCCAATCAAGGTCAAGCCATCGATAAGGTGAAGTTCCTCTCGCACGGGCAGGGCTACGGTTTATTCCTGACCAGCGATGAGGCGGTCTTGGAACTGCACAAGGCGTCCGTGGTCCGTCGTCAGTTGTCAGTGGCCAGAACCGGGAAGTTCGGAGCCGGGCGCGCTGCGGATTCCGCGGTACCCGGCGGCCCTGCAACGGACAACGGACCACGGACCACTGACGTCGTGCGGCTGAAGCTCGTCCATGCAAATCCAGATGCTGCCGTGCTGGGCGCCCACGAACTGCCCGGCAAGGTCAACTATTTCCTGGGCAATGACCCCGCCAAGTGGCGCAGCAATCTGCCGACTTTCGCCGAAGTTCGCTACCGGAACGTTTATCCCGGCATCGACCTGATTTATCACGGCGATCAGGAAGGGCGGCTCGAATATGATTTCGTCGTCGCTCCCGGCGCCGATCCGAACGCCATCACACTCGACGTAGGGTCTGGCCTTGTGCCCGCCCGAGGGCGACCACAAGCGTCGCCCCTACGAATAAACCCCGAGGGCAGCCTGGTGATCTCAACCGAGGGCGGTGAGATTCGCTTCAACAAACCGCATGTCTACCAGTCTGAGTCAGGCTCGTCACTTGTCATTCGTCACTCGTCACTTGTTCAAGGGCGCTTCACTCTCGACGCCCTAAGACACGTCCGCTTTGCGCTCGGCCCCTACGATCACACCCGCCCCCTGGTGATCGACCCTTCTCTCACTTACTCCACTTACCTGGGCGGTGCCGGCGATCAAGCCAAAGGGGTCGCCGTGGATTCCTCCGGCAACGCCTACCTGACCGGAACAACAGTCTCAACGGGGTTCCCCGTCGCCAACCCGTTGCAGTCGAGTAACAAATCCAAAAGTGGCACCGCCTTCGTTTCCAAGCTGAACTCGAGTGGTTCGGCCCTCGTCTACTCCACCTATCTGGGCGGGAGCGTGAGTGAGCAGGCGAGCGCCATCGCCGTCGATCCTTCCGGCGATGCCTACGTGACCGGCTCGACCTGCTCGAGCGACTTCCCCACCGTCACGCCGGTTCAAGCCGGGTTGAAGGGCGTCTGCGACGGGTTTGTCGCCGAACTGAACGCGGCCGGATCAAGCCTCGTCTATTCCACTTACCTGGGGGGAAGCGGCACGGTTGAGTCAGGAACTAGTTTGAGCGATGAGGGATTGGGCATCGCCGTCGACTCCTCCGGCGCTGCCTACTTGACAGGGGGGACCTGGTCGACTGACTTTCCCACCGTCGCCCCGATCCAGAGCTATGGAGGCGGTGAGGACGCGTTCCTCTCCAAATTCAGCGCGGGGGGCGCAACCCTCGTCTATTCCACTTACTTGGGCGGGACCGCCCAGGACCAAGGCAATGGCATTGCGGTGGATTCTTCCGGCAACGCCTACGTAACAGGGTTCACCCTCTCGAGCAATTTTCCCACTGTGAGCCCGTTCCAGGCGAGCAACAAGGCCGCCACTTACGGGACTGCTTTCGTAGCTGAGTTGAATTCCGCCGGCTCGGCCCTGGTCTACTCCACTTACTTAGGCGGCAGCGCGATGGACTCCGGAGAGGCGATTGCCGTCGACTCGGCGGGCGATGCCTATCTGGCCGGGGCGACGTGGTCGAGCGACTTTCCCACCTTCATCCCGCTCCAGCCCAGCATTGCCGCCAAATACGCCGGCTCCAACGCCTTTGTCACCAAGCTAAACCCCGCCGGCTCAGCCCTCGTCTATTCAACCTATCTGGGCGGCAGCGGTCATGCCACGAACGCCACCCCCTCCTCCGGAGGCGACACCGCCTATGGCATCGCCGTTGACCCCGTGGGTGTCGCCTTCGTGGCCGGACTCACCGGTTCTGCTGACTTCCCTTCCGTCGACGCCTTACAGAGCAGCAACAATTCCCAGGATAAATTCACGGCCTTTGTCGCCTGCCTGAACTCGGCGGGTACTGAACTAGGCTACTCCACCTACCTGGGCGGCACGGGTGACGACCAGGCGAATGGCATTGCCGTCGACGCCTCCGACAATGCTTACATCGCGGGAAAGACGACCTCCTCCGACTTTCCCACCGTCAGTCCGCTGCAGGCGACCCCCGGGGGCGCCTTTGTGGGCGAGGTTTCGCCACCTCCGGCGGTGGCGCTCTTCCCCACCAGCCTCAACTTCGGGACCGTGCCGGGCAACACGATGAGCCAGCAGCGGATCGTGACGCTGAGTTCCATCAACAATTCCGCGGTCAACATCACCAGCATCACCGCCCGCGGCGACTTTTCCCTCACCACCACGGCCACCTCCTGCCCTTACACCGGCGGCACGATGCCGGCCGGCGCGAATTGCACGATCAATGTCATCTTCATCCCTACCGCAACCAACACCAGGACCGGCGATCTGACGATCGCCTACATTGGCGCGGGCAGCCCTCTCTCTGTGGCCTTGAGCGGCGTTGGAATCGTCTCCGCGGTTAATGTCACCCCCGCCAGCTTGACCTTCAGCGGTCAGAACGTGGGTACCGAGAGCACTTCACAACCTGTAACGCTCCTGAACATAGGTTCGGTGCCATTGACCGTGAATAGCGTAGCGGTCACGAGCGGCTTCAAACAAAACAACAATTGTTTGCCGACTGTCGCGGCCCTCGCCAGTTGCACGATCAACGTCAGCTTTCTGCCTACTGCGGCCGGGCCCCAGACCGGCACGCTGACGATTACGGATTTCGCCGGCAACAGCCCTCAAACTGTTGCGCTGAACGGGACGGGGGTGGCGCCGGGCGCCAGCCTCTCCGCGACGACCCTGAGCTTCCCTGCCCAACCGGTCTCGATCGCCAGTTCTCCGCTCAGCGTCACCCTGAACAATACCGGTAATGGAGCTCTCACTCCACTGCTCATCAATATCACGGGTGACTTCGCCCTGACCAACACCTGCGCCGGCACGGTGGCGGCGGGTGCGAGTTGCACGATCAGCGTTACTTTCACGCCCACCACCACAGGCAGTCGAACCGGCACGCTTACGCTGACGGACAACGCCGGAAACAGCCCCCAAACGGTGGCGTTGAGCGGGACGGGACAAGACTTTGCGCTCGCCACCGCTACACCTGGGGCGTCCTCGGCAACCATCGCACCGGGCCAGACGGCGACTTATGGGCTGGTCGTAATTGCGGAGTCCGGATTCGACGGCTCCGTTGCCCTCACCTGCGGGGGGTCTCCTGTCGCGGCGAGCTGCACGTTTTCGCAGCCCACCGTGATGCCAGGCGCGCCGTTTACGCTCATCGTTGCCTCCACCGCCCCGTCCTTGATTTCACCTCGCACCATTCGACCGCCCCGCTCGCCGGGCCCCAAAGTCTTGCTGGCGCTGGCCCTGCTTCTGATTTGTTTCGCCTGGACGGTGACGGCCTCGAGACGCCTGCGGGCCAGGTGGCGAGTTTTGCCTCTCGCGTTAGGACTGTTGCTGGCTCTGACGCTTGTGAGTTGCGGTCGAGGCGGCCCGGTTTCCGGCAGCAACCATGGGACCCCCACGGGTACATACAACCTGAAGGTGACCGGCACGTTCACTAGCGGCTCCGCCACGGTGAGCCGGAGCCTAGCCTTGACACTGAATGTGTCGTAGCTTCCAGCCATGCCGCCCATCATTGAAGTCGAAGATCTTACCAAGGAATTCCGCACCTTCCGCCGTCGCGAAGGCGTGAAGGGAGCAATCCAAAATCTGTTTGTGCGCGAGTACCTGACCGTGCGCGCCGTCGATCACGTCAGTTTTTCCATCAACGCCGGGGAGATGGTCGGGTACATCGGTGCGAACGGTGCGGGCAAATCCACCACGATCAAGGTGCTGACGGGCATTCTGGTTCCGGGCGGCGGGCGGGTGCTTGCGAACGGCTACGTGCCCTACCGCGACCGGCGGCACTACACCCAGCACATCGGGGTTGTTTTCGGCCAGCGCACGCAGCTTTGGTGGGACATCGCGGTCATCGAATCCTTCAAACTCCTCAAAGAACTTTACGAAGTGCCCGAACAGCAGTACCGGCGCCGGCTGGATTTCTTCTGCGAAATCCTCAATCTCAAAGACTACCTTCATACGCCGGTGCGAAAGCTAAGCTTGGGTGAAAGGATGCGCTGTGACCTGGCGGCGTCGCTGCTTCACAACCCGCCCCTGCTTTTTCTCGACGAGCCGACGATTGGCTTGGACGTGGTGGCCAAGGACCGCATTCGCGAATTCCTGAAAGAGATCAATCACACCCAGGGCACAACGGTCTTGCTGACTACCCATGACCTTTCCGACATCGAGGAACTCTCGAAGCGCATCATCATCATCGATAAGGGCCGCATTCTCTTCGACGGCGATCTCGAATCCATGAAGAAGCGCCTGGCCAAATACAACCAGGTGAAGTTCTTTTTGAAAGACCGTTCCCAGATTGCGCACCTGGCGCAGATTTCCAAGAACGGCATCGCCTGCGAGCGTGTTGACGAGCTAACCTACCTGATGCGCTTCGACCGCGACGAACATTCCACCGCCGAAGTCATTCGCGACCTTGTCAACCAACTCGAAGTGAGAGATATCTTTGTCGAGGAAGAACCGATCGAGGACATCGTCAAGCGGATCTACTTGAGCGGAGAAGTGGAATGAGCGACGCAGAAGTCTCCCCTCCTTCGATAAGGAGCGGGCTCGGGGGTGGTTGGCAAACGCACTCGTCACCCCACGCACCATCCCTAACCCCTCCTCGCCCGAGGAGGGGAATTAATTTCGGTCGGCGCGGGCGTGTTTACGCGGAGTTCATCCGCGTTGGCTTCGTCAACACTCTCGCCTACCGCCTGCGCTACTACACCGGGATCGTGACTTACTTCCTCTACGTCACGGTCTATTATTTCATCTGGAAAGCGATTTACGCTCACAGCTCGCAGATCGGAGGATTCGACTTCAGCCACATCCTCACTTACATCGCCGTGGGCTGGATTATCCGCTCTTTCTACTTCAACAACGTCGACCAGGACATCGCTAACCAGGTCATCGAAGGCAAACTGGCCATGGACCTTATCAAGCCCGTCAACATTCAGTTCATGTACGTTGCCCAGGCATTCGGCGAGTGCCTGTTTCGCGCCGGGATGCTGAGCTTGCCCTCGGCCTTGGTGCTCATGCTGATTTATCCCTTGCGTCGCCCGGCCAGCCTGCACCACTTCCTGGCTTTCCTGGTCAGCGTGCTCTTCAGCTTCTTCCTCGTGGCTGCCATCAATTTCGCAGTCGGGACACTCGCGGTCCGGCTGAAATCGATTCTTGGCTTGCTGCGCGCCAAGTACTTTCTGCTCGAACTTTTTTCCGGCCTGCTTCTGCCGATTTCCTATTTCCCGGAAGTCTTTCAGAAGGTTTTCAAGTTTCTTCCCTTCGAGTACATCAGCTATATCCCGGTGCTGCTGTATCTGGGAAACATCAATGGCAAGTCAATCGCCGGGGCGCTGGCGCTGCAACTGTTTTGGGTCGTCGTGCTCTTCGCTATCGGACATGCAATGTGGCGATGGTCGAGCCGGAAAATCACAATCCAAGGAGGTTAGACTTGAAAGAAGCTAAGGCGGATGCAATCCCGACGTCAGAGGGCACGGCGTCGAATAAAGTCTCGATGCATGCCGTGACCGCCGCAGCCCTGTCTTTCTTCTGCCCCGGAGCAGGGCAAGCGTTTAATGGCAACCTTAGAGGGGCGGCTTCTTGGGGAGTAACGGAACCTGCTCTAGCGTTCATGGGGTCGGCTGCGCACCTTCCAGCGACGTTCCCAGGGTTTATGTCTTGTATCGCACTTCAGCTGCTCATTTCGGCGGTTTCTGCCAGGAGTGCCTTTCGGTATGGAAACAGGCATGCGCGAGAAAGCGGATCACGCTCGATGTTGTGGTTAAAAAGCGTCAGCGCTGCCGCACTCGCCGGCCTCCTTGTTGGGGTACTGGACTACGCCGCAATCTCTTCCCTCACGATCCGCTTTTACAGGATTTCCACGAACTCCATGGCCCCCACGATTAGCGCAGGCGATCGCATCGCCGTTGACCTGCGCTACTACAGTGATCACACTCCCGAGAGAGGCGACGTTGTAGTTGTTAAAAGGCCAAACGGAATGCTGATTGTGAAAAGGATCGCAGCCCTGGGTGGCGAGGTCGCGGAAGGCAAGGAAGGACGGGTTTTTGTAAACGAAAAGCCGTTTGACGACCGCCATCGGGTCGAGGCTCGCGAGGTTCAACAGATGCCTCCGTCTCTGAAGGGCGTAATGGAGTTCGGCCCCGAAAGCGTCCCCGCCGGGAGATTCTTCGTGCTGGGCGACAATCGTACCCACAGTTGGGATAGCCGGAGCCCGGACTTCGGACCAGTCGACAGGAGCGACATACGGGGAAAGGTCCTTTACGCTTACTGGTCCAATGACCTCTCGCGCGTTGGCAAGCGGGTTGAGTAGCACGAAACAACCGTACGGGCGCTTCGCGAAGCGCCCCTACGAATTTCGCGCGCCGACCGTCAATCGCCCGCTGCCGCACCGCGGGAACTGCAAATGAAACGGCACCTTCGACTCTTCGCTCTGTACTTCGCCCAGTACGCCAAGGTTCGCTTGGCCTACAAGGCGGATTTCTTCATTGCGATCTTTTCCTCGACGACGGCGACGGTTCTGGGGTTCGGGTTTGTACTGGTGCTTTTCTCCAAGATTCCCAAGCTTCAGGATTGGTCGTTCTACGAGATTCTCTTTCTTTACGGTTTTTCGCTGATCCCGCTCGGTATATTCAACGTCATCAGTTGGAATCTTTACGAGTTCGGGGACATTTACATTATTCAGGGCAAGTTCGACCGGCTCCTGCTGCGCCCCGCGTCGACGCTCTTTCAAGTGGTCTTCGAAAAGTTCCGGTTGGAATCGTTGCAGGAAGTGGTGACGGGAGCTGTGGTGGTCGGCATCTGCGTCCGGCGATTACACCTGCCGTGGCACGCGGTGGACTCGTTCTGGTTTGTGTTGATGGTACTCTGCGGGGCGGTGATTTATCTGGCTGTATTTCTCATTCTCACGGCGGTATCGTTCTGGTTCGAGGACCGGGTGGGCATCGTGCCGCCGGTTTTCAACATGCTCACCTTCGGGCGCTATCCGCTGACCATCTACAACGTCTACGTGCAATTCCTGCTGAGCTGGATCATCCCCTTTGCCTTTGCCTCTTTCTATCCGACAACGCATTTCCTCGGGCGGCGAGCGTTCACGCCCTATTTTTATCTTGTACCGGTTGTAGCGACAGGCTTCTTCCTGCTGGCCGTCTTGGTTTGGAACAGGGGAGTTGCAAATTACAGCAGCACCGGATCGTGATCGTTGGTGATTGGTGATTTGCGATTTGTGGTTGTTGATTAGCGAATAAGCTGCCGGTTGGCGTCATTCCCGCGAAAGCGGGAATCCATCATACTCGATCCAACATGGACAAGCGTCAATCCTATTTCGCAAGCACCTCGTTGTAAACCTGAAGCGTCGCCTCTGCCACTCGCTGCCAGGAGAATTCCTGAGCCCGTGCGAGTCCCCGCTGAATCATCTTCTCTCTTAACTCGGCATCCTCGGCGGCGTAGCGGACTTTTTCCGCAATGTCGCGCGGATCGTGGGGATCAACATAAAGGGCCGCATCTCCCCCCACTTCGGGAAGCGAAGCCGCCTGGGAGGCCACGACAGGCAAGCCGTTCGCCATGGCTTCCAAAACCGGCAGCCCAAAGCCTTCTTCCAAAGAAGGGAAAAGCATCACGCTGGCTGACTGATAGAGAACCCGCAGGTCCTCCGGGGTCACATAGCCGCGCAGTTGCACGCGGGAGCCAAGCCCCTGGCGGTGTATGTAATCATGCACGATCTCGCTGCCGTGACCGTCCCCACCCGCCAGGATCAGCCGATACTGCTCCGGCAAAGTTTCGAGAGCCCGCAGGGCATTCAGCGTGTTTTTGCGTGTCTGGATAACGCCAACGCTCAGAATAAGCTGCTTCCCTTCCCCCACGAACTTGGCTCGGGCCCGCATCCGTTCGTTAGCGGATAAGCTCAACGAAGGAAGATCGACGCCCAAGGGGATAACTCGCAGCTTGTTCTGTGGAAGCGAGGTGTGTGCGAGCAATTGCCCGGCCGTGTAACGTGACGCGGTGATTACGAAAGCGGCGCGAGCAACGGCTTCACGGAGCAAAGCCGAGAATTTGCGTCGAAACTCGGCAGTGGAATAGTCATGGCCGGTGATGGGGAAGATGTCGAAGACGGTGACAATCTCCCGCTTAAATCGAAACGCGGGAGGGCGCTGTGCCAAACTATGAAACAGGTCTGCTTGCCAGGGCAGCCAGAAAGTTAACGGCTCTTGATAAAACCTTACCGAGAATTGCGCTTTCGCAGAACCGGTCCGGGTCGCAGGATGCAGGAATTCCCGACGCCGGCCGAACCGTGACAGGCGATAACAGAGCAAAAACCGGTGAGGGGTCTCGAGTCCGGCGAGGGCTTCGATCAGCTTGCGCGAATACACGGCGATGCCCGAGGGTTCGGGGTCCACCGTGTAAGTAGCATCCAAGGCTAGCGTGGCCATGATAGTGGTCAACCAAAGAAGCCTGGCAACGACGCCCGGATGGCCGGTCACAGGGCTTCAGCCGGCAGACGTTGAATCCACCGCATCCTCTAATCCGTATTCTTTAATCTTCCTGTAGATCGTTGTCTTCCCAATGCCCAGTAGTTTCGCGGCGCGCTGCCGGTCGCCTTGAGTTGCCTCGAGGGCCTGAAGGATCTGGCGCTGCTCGAGTTCGCGAAGCGTAGCCACTGCCACAGGGTCGTGCGCCTGCTGCCCCACGAAATAGAGCAGGCTCGAGGGTAGATCACCCACTCGGATTTGTGGGGCGCTTCCCAGCGCCAGGGCGCGTTGGATGCAATTCTCCAGTTCCCGAACGTTCCCCGGCCAATCATAGTTCACCAAGCGCGCCATGACCTCTTCGGATACGTCGGTGATGCCGGCCTCGCTCGCTCGGTGTTTGGCAAGAAAGAACCGAACCAAACCGGCGATATCCTCACGCCGCTCGCGAAGCGGCGGCAACTTGATGGAAACCACGTTAAGCCGGAAGTAGAGTTCTTTCCGCAAGGTTCCGCTCTTGATGGCAGCCGCGAGGTCCTGATTGGTGGCGGCGATGATTCGGGCCTTCACGGGGATCCGCTGATTACTGCCCAAGGGCTTGACTTCATGCTCTTGGAGGACACGCAGGAGTTTCGGCTGAAGCTCCACAGGGAGCTCCACGATCTCGTCCAAAAACACCGTCCCGTCGCCCGCCGCAGCGAGCAGACCTTGCCGGCCCTGAGTCGCGCCGGTAAATGCTCCGCGCACATGGCCGAACATTTCGCTCTCAATAAGGGTGGGCGTCAGCGCGCCGCAGTCGATCGGCACAAAAGGCCGTTCCGGCCGGGGGCCTTGGGCATGAATGGCGCGCGCCACCAGTTCTTTTCCGGCGCCGCTTTCTCCGAGGATCAGGACGGGATCCCGAGTCTGGGCGACCTTGGCGACGGCGTGGTAAACCTTCTGCATGCGCGCCGAACCGCCGCACATCCCCGCGTAGTCGCCCCGATATTCAGCGAAGCCACCGCGCACTTCAATCCTCGGAATTCCCATCGGTTCCTCTAACTTCGAGAGCAACGCGCTAATATACCCACGGGAAGCCAATTAGTCAAAAGGGAGAACGTACGCAGGGGCGGCCCTTCACATGACCAGATGCCTGGGTATTGCCAAAATGGGTGAGGAGGAATACGGTGTATTATAGTGCTGAAGGGAAACCCTCATACTGTGGCCAAGAATGCCAAGATCTTGATCGTCGAAGACGACGCCCACGAACGCCAAGGGCTCGCCGATCTGCTCTCTCTGTGGGGCTACGAAACCGAGACCGCCGAAGATGGCTCAGAAGCCCTCGAGAAGATCTCTTCGTTCAACCCTGCGGTGGTGATTTCAGATCTTCGCATGCCGCGCGTGACGGGCATGGAGCTATTGAGGCAGGTCCATGAAGTCCACCCGGGTTTGAAGTTCATCATGTTGACGGGCCAAGGAACCATCGAGGAAGCGGTAGAGGCTACGAAGCTGGGGGCCTTCAATTTTCTCGAAAAGCCGGTGGACACCAAGCGGCTGGAAGTGGAGCTGCGCAATTGTCTGGAACGGCAGGAGAGCGAGCGGCAGCTCGAGGCCGCGCACCGCCGGCTGCGCGACCTGGGCTTCCTGGGCAACATCGTGGGGCGATCCAAGAAGATTCAGGAAGTGACGACACTGATCTCCCAGGTGGCGCCCTCGCGCGCTTCGGTGTTGATTACCGGCGAGAGCGGCACGGGAAAGGAACTGGTGGCCCGAACCATCCACGACTTGAGCCCCCGCCGGGCCCAGCCTTTCGTGGCCGTGAATTGCGCCGCCATCCCAGAGACGCTGATGGAAAGCGAAGTTTTCGGCCACGAAAAGGGAGCCTTCACCGGGGCCCTCGAGCGCCGGGTGGGTTGCTTTGAATTGGCGGACGGCGGAACCCTGCTCCTGGATGAGATCGGTGAGATGCCTTCCGCCACCCAGGCCAAACTGCTGCGGGTCCTGGAAGACTCCAAGGTGCGCCGCTTGGGCAGCAAGTCGGAAATCTCCGTCGATGTGCGGGTGCTTGCAGCTACCAATAAAGTGCCGGAGGAAGCGGTCGCCAAGGGTCAGTTGCGGAGCGACCTTTACTTCCGCCTCAACGTGGTCAATATCATTCTGCCCCCCCTGCGCACCCACCTGGAGGATCTGGAGGAGCTGACGACAGCCTTGCTTGATGGCCTGAACCAGAAGCACGACCGCGCCGTGAAGGGCGTGGACAGCGAAGTACTTCAGGCTTTCCACCGCTACAACTGGCCCGGAAACGTGCGCGAGTTGCGCAACGTTCTGGAACGCATGCTGGTGATTTGTACCGGAGATAGCCTGTCCGCCCACGAACTGCCCCGCGGCTTCGGCCGGGCCGGGCTTACCGAAACCGGAGACCAACTCCGGCTCCGTCCCGGCATGACGGTTGCCGAGGCCGAGCGCCGCCTTATTTTCGAAACCCTTGAGTCCACGCAGAGCAACAAGACGCGGGCTGCCGAGCTGCTCGGCATCAGCCTGAAAACTCTCCATAACAAGCTGAAGGAATATGGGGCTCAGTCTGAAGATTAAGCTTACCGCCCTCAACACCCTGCTGGTCCTCTTCATGGTGCTGGGCATCTCGACGCTTTACCTCTCGCATCTGACGCGGCAGGCTCTCGCGGAGGTAGAAAGCAGGGGCGAATATGTGGCCAGCGAGATCTATCATCAGGCCAGCACGGTCTTGTCGCAGGCGCGCATGCCGCGGGGCTCGAACCCGTTCGATATTCAGGCTCTGCGCAGCGTGATGCAGGGTCAGTTCGCGAAGAAAGCGGGATTGAGCTCGCTGCTGGAATCTGCCGTCGGCTATTCGCCTTCCGTTTATTATGCCGCCATTACGGATACCCAGCGGCGGGCCCTGGTGCACAACGATCCCACTGAGATCGGCCAGGTGCTGGCCCAGGCTCCGCGCTTCGACGACCTGCTTCGCGCCGGATTGCTGAAGCAGCTCCGCGTCATTTATGGCCCCTCCACGGTGTATGAAGTCGTGTTGCACCTGGAAATTGCGAATCAGCCGTTCTGCGACGTGCGGGTCGGAGTCGGGACGCTCTTCGTCAGGAACGAGATCACGCCGGAGTTGCGCGCTGCCCGCAACCTCTCGATTGCCGTCATCATTCTGACCACGCTTTCGTCCGTTCTGCTCTCGTATGTACTTTTGCGTCCTCTGGAAACTATTTCCAGAAGCGTTGACCTCTTGGCGCGCGGCCAGTATTCCGAATCGGTACGTCTTAAGCGCAGCGACGAGTGGGGCGTGCTCTCCTCAAAACTGAACCTCCTGGGCGAACAGATGCGCGGCGAGAAGGCGGCTTTTGTCGAATTGCAGGAGAATCTCGATCAACTCTTTTCCAAGCTGAGCGACGGCCTGCTGCTTTTCGAGCGGCACGATCGCCTGGTCCTCGCCACTCCCGCGGGCGCGCGGCTGCTCGGTTGCCGGGCAGAGACCATCCTTCATCGCCAGGCGCAGGAGGTGTTCACCGCCGAGAATCCCCTTCATGAGCTCTTGCGGCAGGCCTTCGCTTCACGCCAGTCGACGCCCTGGCGAACTTTAGATCTGGGAGGCGAGCCGCCGGAGCGCCTGGCGGTGAACGTTCGCTTCATCGTCGAACAGGGCGAACCGATGGGATGCCTGGTTACCTTGCGGGACGCCAGTTCGCGCGCTCAGCTCGAGGACCAGATTGATGTGACGACGAAACTGGCGGCCCTCGGCCGGCTCACTTCCGGAGTCGCCCACGAGGTGAAAAATCCGCTCAATGCCATGGTCCTCCAGCTCGAGCTGCTGAAATCCAAGCTGGCCGATCAGGGTGATAAGGTGGGCCCGCACCTGGCAATACTCTCGAACGAGATCCAGCGGCTCGATCGAGTGGTCAAGACCTTTCTCGATTTTACCCGCCCGGTCGAGCTCCACCCCACCCCCGCGGATGTGGAACAACTGGTGCGCGAGGTCTTTCTGCTGGCCGAGCCTCTGGCCAAGAAAAACAACGTCCGACTGGTCTTTGAGCGCCCGGGAGCACTTCCAACGGTCAGCATCGACCGGGACCTTATGAAACAAGCGCTCCTGAACCTGGTTTTAAACGGCTGCCAAGCTATGCCCTCCGGAGGAGAACTCAAGGTCAAACCGCAAGTCGACGGCCGCTATCTTAACCTCGAAGTCTCCGATGAGGGCGAGGGTATTCCGCAGGATGCCCGTCAGAAAATCTTCTCGCTCTTCTTTACCACGAAGCCCGGCGGCACGGGCATCGGACTTGCTATGGCGTTCAGAATTCTTCAACTCCATAACGGCTTCATCGAGTTCACGAGCGAACTACACCAGGGCACGACGTTTCGGCTTTTCGTTCCCGTGTCGTGACCAGGGCCCGGAATGGACGCGCAACCCTCACCGCCAACGCCCCTCTCGAATGCCCCATCATTGGGCCAGAGCCCCCCTGCGCCGATTTCCGCCGCGGGCGCGATCCTGTTTGCCCTCGAAGATACTCTTCGGCTTTTGTTCCGCCCATTTGATGTTTGGAGGTGGGCCAAGCTGGGCCTGCTTTGCTTTTTTTTGGGAGGCGGAACTCCTACGGCGGCATTCCAATGGAGCCTGGGCGCTCTGCCTGGCGATCTGCGACTGCCCAGCCTGCTGAGCCGTACGCGTCAATTCGTCGAGCAGCACCCTTCACTTATACTTCTGGTCGTCGTGGGGGCTCTTGCGCTGGGGATCAGTGTACTGTATCTGCGGTCGCTTTTTCGATTCATCCTGGTGGATTCGCTGGTCAAACGGGAAGTGTCTCTAGGCCGGGCCTGGACCGCCCTTCGCCCCCTCGGAGAGTCGTATTTCCGCTGGCTGGCGTCAACACTGGCGGGGCTCGTTGCTGCTTTCGCTCTGATGGTCATCCTCGCTCTTCCTGGTCTCCAAGCGGCTTCCGCATCCGGCCCCGGCAGGCTTTTCGCCACGGCATCGCTGGCTTTGATCCTCTCCTTGATCGTCCTCGTCGGCCTGGCTGTGGCCCTCCTGATAATGCTCACCGACGATTTGGTGGTTCCCTTAATGTACGCGGACCGATTGCCGCTGCCGTCGGCATGGAAGTTGCTGTGGCAAAAGATGCGCGCTGACCCAGCCTCGTTCGCGGTTTATATCCTGCTGCGGTTTCTGCTTTCGGTTGGCGTCAGTGTTGGTGTTCTGCTCTTCCTCGTCCCCTTGCTCGTAGGTCTGTTTTCCGGCTCGATCATTGTGGCAGCAGTCATCGTCCTGGCGCTGCACCTGGTTGGTTTGACTTGGGTGTGGAGTCTGCCGACCATCGGCCTGGCCATCCTCGCGTTGCTTTTGCTGGCTGGGCTGTTGATTGCGCTTTTGAGCGCAGTCGGAATGCCGGGCCAGGTCTTTCTTCAAGACTTCAGTCTGCACTTTATTGCAGCGCGTTCTCCTTCCCTCGCTACTCTCCGCTCCTTGGCCGAGACGGAAGATGAAGCTCAAATGCCATAGGTCGGGAAGCGAGAAAATGATAAAATCTCTGACAGCATGAAACCGAAGGCCATCCCAATCTGGTGGTGCAGTCTGGCGCTCTTGATCGGAGGCTGCCCGAAGCGCCAAGCCTCCCCGCGGATTGTGTACGTCCCGCCGTCGCCGCCGCACGCGGCAATGCAAGCTCCAGGCCCCGAAAGCCCGCCGGTGATGGTGATTGAAGAGCCGCCGCCGCCGGAACCGGTAGTGATTACTCCGCTTCCGGAGACTCCAGCCCCCAAGGAGGCGGCGCCACAGCCCCACCGCGCGCAGCACCGGGAACAAACGTCCCCCGCCCCTGGAAGCGCTCCGGAAACGGACGAGGAACCCTCGCCCCCGCTGCCCTCGCTTGCGCCGCGAGAGAGTTCATCGGAGCAAGCGACGCAGCGTCGTGAAATCCAGGGCTTGCAGGATGACCTGCAGAAGCGAATCGCCAAACTCGGCGCAGCCGATCTCTCTCCCGTGGATCGCAAGACCCTCGAAGACGCCAAGGCCTTCATTGCCCAATCTACTCAGGCTCTAAATGAAGCCGACCTGCAGCGCGCCCTCATGCTGGCGCGCAAAGCGTCCCTTTTAGTTTCGGCGTTGGAAAAGTAAAATCGTGGCGCGGGCGTCTCGCCCGCGGTCGCGGGAGCGTCTCGCTCCCGCGCACGGGCAGAGCCTGTCCTGAGCGGAGCGAAGGAATGCCCGTGCCACAGCGGGCGTCTCGCCCGCGCCACACCCGTCCACCGTTGGCGATTTTCTGCTCTGACCCCGTGTCTACTCCAACACGCGCTGCTTTACGTTCATCACATCACGTGCCGGTACAGCCCCCAGGATGACGTTGTTCACGCCGACCACCGGCAAAGCCCTGAAACCGTACCGGGTGAACAAATCCAGTGCCTCCTTCATGGTGCTCGCGGGAGTAAGGATGATGATGTTTTCAACCATCAGATCCCTCAGCAGTTCATGATCCCCGGCCATGAATAGGGTCTTCATGTCCGCCACGCCCAACAGTGTATCGTTGGCGTCCACGATGTAAAGGTACATCACCACGTCGATTCGTTTAGCCAACTGGCGGCACTTCAACTGGGCCTCCTCGACAGTGATGTCGGGAGGGAATTTGAAGAAGCGGGTGGACGCGAAGTTAATGATCTTTAGATCCTGCTCCTCCAGGATCTCTTCAATCTTACTGACTTGAGCCGGATCGAGCAGTTTCAGGATGGCTTTCTTAGCGTCAGAAGGGAGAATCGAAAGAATATCGGCTGCCTGGCCGGGTGTCATTTCTCTGATCAGTTCGGCCACCCGATCTTTCCGCAGCGAGCGGACGATGTCGCGTTGCACAGCCGGCTCAATCTCCTCAAGTGTATCGGAAGCCTGTTCTGTGTCCAAACCCTCCAAGATGGTAGCCCTCTGGGAGCTGTCGAGTTCTTCCAGGATATCGGCCAAGTCCACAGGATGAATCTCCGCCAAGCGTTCCTTCAAGATGCTGAGCTGAAGATCCCCCCTCAACGCGCCGAGTTGGGGCGGCAACGGCTGGACATAAGACCAGGGAATGAGGTTCGTTTCGGTGTCGCCGCTGCGTCTCGATAAGCGGTTGGCCAAAGCCTTCAGTCCAAGTTGCCGAAGCAGGCCGTAGCGGCTGATGTCGACATCGCTGACATAAACTTTGTCGCCTCGGACCGCCAGCCGAATATCGTAGACAACTTCCACTTCCCGCCCCTCGATGTCCAACACTTTCTTGTCCAACAGGTAGTCCCTCAGCGGAATTTCTCCGGCCGCCAGCCCGCGCACATAGTTCTGAGGACGATCGATGTCGAGCGTGATCTCTCGAGGGCCAAGCGATCGGGCCTGTTGCTGCGGCACGAGCAACGCCGGGTCGCCGAAAGGCCGGCTGATCTGAAAGTGCGTGACCTCCGCCAGCTTGCCCTGGTCCACGACGATGACGTCGGTGAGCTTCCCGATCTTCTTCCCCTGGTGGTAAGCGCGCGCGCCGATGAGTTCGGTAAGGAAATACCGCTGCTCGACGCCGTTCCGGGCCGTTCTCGTGTCGCTCATTCGCCGCCTCCACTCAACGCAGCAAAGTGATAAACCTGTAGACTAGGATTCCCACCAGAAATATCAGATAGAGCCGGAGCGCCAAGAGCGCAACCTTCACCATCGGCGTCATTTTGATCTGCGGCTTCGCGTACTTCTGGTTGATGCCCTTTACCGTGCTCATGGTGTTTTTGAAGAATTCGAGAATCATGTTCAGCCTCGCCACCCTGCGCCGTAGGGGCGGCCCTTGTGGCCGCCCGGGGACGGCAAGCCGTCCCCCTACACTCGCAACCACCTCATTTCAAGATATTCGGAAACAGCGCGCTGATGCCGTACAAGGTCGAAACCAAGACGATCAGCGTCACAATCGTAATGTTGGCGATATTTTGGAACAGTGTATTCTTGAACTGTCCCATTGTCTCTTCGTTATTCAGGAGCAGGATCAGAAAAACCAGCGCCGCTGGCAGCAGCGTCACCGCGATCACCTGCACAAACAGCGTGATCAGAACCAGGGGCGCGTGAGGAATCAGAACCACCGTGCCTGCCAGCAGGATGCCGAAGAAGTAATAGGCATAAAACCACGGCGCCTCCTTCACCTTGTTGTTCAGCGAATGGGCCCATCCGAACACTTCGCCGAAAGCCCATGAGCTGGCGAGAGAGATGCAGATCGCGCCCAGAAACCCCGCGTCGAACAGCCCAATGGCCAGGAACGTGCCCAGTTGCTTGTTGATGCCCATGAATTTGGCGGCCGCCGAACCGGCATCGTAAATGTTCTGACCGGGCAGAAGCGTGCCGGTGAGGATCACGCAGAAGGCGGCAACGACGACCGTGAAAAAGGCGCCAATCCCCGTGTCCACTTTACCGCCCGTGATATCTTTCTCTTGAAGGCTCTTGTCCACGACGGCGCTTTGTTGGAAGAAGATCATCCAGGGCGCAATCGTGGTCCCGATATTCGCCATCAGGAAGAAGAACAGTTCGTTCGTGAACCCTCCCGGCGGAAGCTGCGGGATCAGGCAACCTTGCAAAACCTGCTTCAGCGGCGGGTGGATCATGAACGCGGCAGGTATGTATATGAGATTGAGCACGCAAAACACCATCGCCGCCTTTTCCCACGTCCAGTACCGCCCCTGAATCACCATCGTCCCCATCAAAGTCGCTGCCAGCAGCACGGTCACGATTCGCGGCACCCCGAAGATGCTCAGTGCCGCGGTCATGCCGATGAACTCCGTGATCATCGTTAGCCAATTCAAGAGGACGAGGTCCATAAGGGAAAACCATCCCCAGAAAGACCCGAAGCCATGAAAGATCGCCTCCGCATGTCCCCGTTTGGTCACCGCACCCAGCCGTACCGTCATTTCCTGCACATAGTAGGCGACCGGCCCCAGCAGGATAAGGAACCAGATCAAATGGAAACCGAATTTTGCCCCCGTTGCCGTATAGGTTGTGATACCCCCGGCGTCGTTGTCAGCGACCATAACGATAATGCCTGGGCCTGCGATCATGAGGAACAGCCGGATCACCTTCAGGAGCTTCTTGTACCGGTAATAAGCCTTGGAAAGGAGGTTCATGGACGCGTCCCCGCGGCGGATCGGGGACTTGCCGTCCTGGACCGGCAAGGGTGTCCTCGCGCCCTCCGTCACGGTTGGCGCGGTGTACTCCTTTTCCATTCCACGTCTCCTTTGGTACCACCGCCACAGCGGCGTCGTAGGGGCGGCCGTTACGGCCGCCCGAGGGCAACCGCAAGGATTGACCCTACGAGGCCTCCGCCTGCGCGCAGACGCTTCCGCGCGGCTCCGGCCTTGCGGCAGGCTGCGGCGTACGCTGGTTGGTATCAGGAATCGAAGGGCAACGCCTGTGGGAGGCGCGATCGGGAAGTACGCTGAAGCGGGTCACCCACTCAGAGCCGTTTCTAACACGACCTACAGCGCGAGGCTTCGTTCCAAGGCTTGTCAATTCTGTTTCGCATATACCTTTCCGGAGGTGAGACGTGAACCCAGGGAGGAATAGTACCCCCTCCCCGGGAGACGGAGAAGGGGCTAATGCCGAGGGCTGACCGCAAGGCCCGAACCTGCAGCCTCTGTCGAACTGGTTGTCCTCACTCGCCCGAGTTTCAGCACCGCGCGCCGTCAGGTCCCGCCTCGCGGGATCAGCCACCTTAGACAAACCCTTAATCCGGGAGTGCCTGTTCTACCCTGCTTACAAGCCTCTTTCGATGCTCTTGGGCAGTGGCTTGTGTGTCGCGCGGACGCCTCGCCTACCGAGGATCCAGACGCTGCATCACTC